>CACYBB010000012.1 GCA_902772585.1 uncultured Bacteroidales bacterium
GAAATAGCTCAGTTGGTAGAGCACAACCTTGCCAAGGTTGGGGTCGCGGGTCCGAGTCCCGTTTTCCGCTCTTCTTTGATTTTTTATTTTGAAAAACAAGACACTCAATGAATTTATACCTTCGTTATTTTGACAGTGAAATACTGGTAAATAGTGCCGATGAAGCTATCGCCTTTTTATCAGAAATTGATGATATTGCCATGAATCCTGTGTTGGAGAAAGATATTCGCGACTATGTAGCCAGCGACGTCTATTATCCTAAGCGCTATAAGATTCGTCCTCGCGTGTACTTTATCATTATAAAGACCGAGGCATCAACTATGCAGGACTTCAAGGAAAAGAAGGCCGTTCGCCCTGCTGAGGCACAGAACAGCAAGAATGCACCAGTACTGTTGACACTCAACGAGCCTCGTTATGGATGGTATGAAGGCTCTATCTTCTTCAAACGTGTACAACAGGTTCCTGGCACGGGTAAGTTCCAGTATCGCGACACCACATTCGTGGCTCGCGTAAAGGCTTCGTCTGGCATGGATTGTTACAACCGCATCGTTGCTCACCTTTCTGAGCGTGTGGATCGTCGCAGCCAGTTCCCTTCTGCCAAGGGTAAGAATTTCAAGTTTACGTTCTTGGGAAGAGCGAAATAATTCATCATTCATAGTTGAACAATTGAGCCGTTATGAACAAGGTAATGCTGATAGGTAACGTAGGTGTAGACCCTGAGGTACGCTATGTTGACCAGGGCGTGGCTGTTGCCCGTGTGCGTCTGGCTACTACTGAACGTGGCTATACGCTGGCTAATGGCACACAGGTTCCTGACCGTACTGATTGGCATACCGTACTGTTGTGGAGAAAACTTGCCGAGATAGTCGAGAAGTATGTTCATAAGGGTGATAAACTCTATGTTGAGGGACGCATTCGTTATACTACGTGGGACGACAAGCAGGGTGTTCGCCATCAGGCTACTGAAATATGGGCTGACAACATGGAACTGCTGACCCCTAAGGCGTCCGCTCCCTCACAGGAACCTGCTGGTTCTACCAATATGTAATCCATGGATTCTTTTCTAGAAATATTGAATGAAGTGACCCTGATGACACCATCAACAGGGGCTATCATTGCTGGCTTGCTGGCTTGCGGACTGTTATTCGTTTCGGGCTTTGCCTCAGGTTCGGAGATAGCCTTCTTCTCGTTGTCTCCTGCTGATATGAACGAGTTGGATGAGGAGAAAACTGAGGAAGATCAGCACATTAAGCAGTTGCGTGAGGATTCAGAGCGTACATTGGCTACTATTCTGATTACCAACAACTTGGTTAATGTAACCATCATTATGCTCTTTGGCTATTTCTTTGATCATACTGTGAATTTCGGAAAGGCATGGTGGTTGGAGTTCATTTGTATTACCGTCCTACTGACCTTCCTGTTGTTGCTGTTTGGTGAGATTATGCCGAAGGTATATGCAGGTCAGCAGCCCCTGCGTTTCTGTCGCGGGGCAGTGAATGGTATCTTGTTCTGCAGAAAACTGTTCTATCCCTTCGCCAGTATTGTGGTGAGTTCTGGTCGTTTAGCTGACAAAGTGGTGCAGAAAGAGAATCATGTGCTGAGCGTTGATGACTTGGAGCAGGCACTGGAACTGACAGACAAGGAGGATATCAAGGATGAGCAACGCATCTTAGAGGGAATTGTACGTTTTGGCGATGAGACAGCCAAGGAGATTATGACCTCGCGTCAGGACGTTGTCGATTTGGACTTTAAGTCGACTTATCAGGAGGTATTGCAGTGTATTGTTGAGAACAACTATTCCCGTATTCCTGTCTATCAGGATAATAGTGACAATATCCGTGGTATCTTGTATATCAAGGACTTACTGCCACACCTGACCAAGGGGCCTGCCTTCCGTTGGCAGTCGTTGATTCGTCCGCCGTATTTCGTTCCTGAGACGAAGAAGATTGATGACCTGTTGCGCGAATTCCAGGAGAACAAGGTGCATATCGCCATTGTTGTCGACGAGTTTGGTGGTACCAGTGGTATTGTTACGCTGGAGGATGTCTTGGAGGAAATCGTAGGTGAGATTAACGACGAGTATGATGAGGACGAGAAGAGCTATCAGCGCATCAACTCAAATACATACGTCTTTGAGGGTAAGACATTGCTGTCAGACTTCTATAAGATTCTGAACCTGGATGACGAGACCTTTGAAGATGTTGAAGGTGATGCAGACACGATTGCTGGTCTATTGTTGGAAATCAAGGGCGAGTTCCCGAAACTGCATGAGAAAATTGATTTCCAGAACTTTACCTTCGAAATTCAGGAAATGGAGGAACGACGTATCTCCAAGGTGAAGGTTGTGGTTCACCAACCCGCAGACGACCAGCCTACTGCGTAGTACCAGCCCATCTCCTTGATAGCTTTGTTGCAGCTCCACTCTGCAGTGCCATACTGCTCCATGGGGAAGAACATGCTGACACCACTGAAATAGTCTTCCGTAACAGTAAAGTCTGAGAAGTTGATTTTTATAAAGGTGTTGGTCTGCCAACTTCCTGCTATACGATTGTATGGCACAGCATGCTGAAAGACCTGATACCAGTTCTCGTACGTCGAAGGTTCGTTGGCAAAAGCCTTCCGTACTACTTCGCGGACATCGAACATGATGTGCTTGCGTTTTCCGTCCACATAAGTGTTGTTATAATAGACGTGATGCTGCATGAGGTTATTTTCATTGTTGACATACTCGTTGAGGCGTTGCAGTAATGGGCGTGTGGCCTGTGCCAGTGCTGCCATCTCTGAGGTCTTGATGACGGATAGCGGTACGCGATTAGGATACGCGTCGGCATAGGCATTGATAACATCCTGATAGAAATTCTCCGTACGCAGGAACATAGCAGGAACCATTGTGTTGTAGGGTGCTCCATTACCAGGAATCTCAGCTGGTGAGCCTATGAGGTAGTCTGTCACGTCACGCAATTCATAGGCATCCTCCACATTCATCATGTTACAGCAGTCGCACATGATGAACTTCCACTTCATGGGAATCATCTTGAAGGCCTCTCGCATAGACGGGATGTTGAGCCACTTGCCTTTTAACAGGTTTTCCTTGCTGCGTTCGTCGTAATAAGAAGGAAGTTCATTGTTGCCAGTATCGATGCCATAGGCGCGATGTGTGGCGACGCTGTCATCCATCAGCCATCCACTGGCGTGACCCCATAGCACAAGGCCATAGTCTTCGGTGGCAGGACACAACTGGTAGATGCGGTCTATGACGTCAATCATGTTATCGGGGGCTGACGAGTAGAAATCCTGTTCGTAGCGGTACAGGGTATCCAGATTGCCTTCAATGTTAATCTTGGCAATGAATGGCATCTCGGTCTTACTGAGTTTATCGACATACAGCACCAGGTTCTCTGATGCGGCAACCTGCTTACGACCTTGTCGCATTTCGTTGATGTCGTTCTGCATATAGGGATCGAGATTATTCTCTCCAACCATATAGACAATGACAGTACGCTTGGCAGGACCTACGGGAGCAGGACCGTTATCATCGTCCTTAGAACAGGCCGTAAACAGCAGGATAGCACTTATGATAGTTAAAAGATGTCTCATATTCTTACTTTTTGCTGCAAAGTTATAAATAATTCTCAATTTTCAATTCTTAATTCTCAATTATTTTGTATCTTTGCATTCAAATTTTGATAATAATGAAGCACTTTGCACGCTATATAACCATTTTTCTCTTTTTGTTGGCTCTTCCTTTACATGCACAGGACTATTATGTGCAGTGTGAAGACACGTGTTCACACATTCATGGCATTGATCTCAGCCACTATCAGGGCAACGTGTTCTGGGAGACTATTGGCGACAATACCCACATGGCGTATGTTTATTTGAAGGCTACCGAGGGTGGTGACCGTATTGACGCTACTTTCGAACGTAACATCTGGATGGCTCATCAGCAAGGCTTGAAGGTGGGCAGTTACCATTTCTATCGTCCCAAGACTGACCAACTGAAGCAGTTACGTAATTTCCTGTCGCAGTGTATTCCTGAGGAACAGGACCTGGTGCCGATGATTGATGTGGAGAGTACGGGTGGTCTGTCCACTGATGTCTTCTGCGACTCGCTATTCTATTTCCTAGACCTTATAGAAGAGGCCTACCAGCAGAAGCCACTGATTTATACTGGCCGTAACTTCTACAACAAACACCTGCAGGGTAAGATAGATGACTACAAGATTATGATTGCCATGTATACGGAAGAAGAACCCGTGGTCGCTGACGACCGCGAGATTACCATGTGGCAATATACCGGAAAGGGTAGTATCTCAGGTGTTAGCGGCTATGTGGACAAAAGCCGCTTTATGGGAAACCATAACCTGCGAGAGATACGTTTCCGCCACTGATTACTTGTTCTTGTTTTCTTCGTAGGAGGCCAGTACAGCTTCGCCCTTCTTGCCAAGACTCTTGCAATAGTCTATGATTTCGCTGTCAGTCTGGTCATCGGAGAATCCCATGTTGCGTGCAATACTCCTTACTGCTTCAATCTCCTGAGGATAGCACACTTTGTCAGTAGCCATCACCTCGATGAGACGGCGCAGATACTTGCTCTTCTCAACAAGGCTGGTGGGGTAGTTGTCCTTGATTTTCTCTGGGTCCATCTTAAACAGCTTCTGCAACTTGTCAATGTCGATGCCTTCCTGTCGGCAGATGTCGAGAATGATGCCATTCTCATCAAGCGAGTAGTTGCTGTCTGATGCACTGATAATAATAAGGTCGCGCAGACGGGTGAGATCAGGGTCATTACTGAGGTCTCGTTTGAAAAGATCGAATAGTCCCATAATTGTGTATAGTTTAGAATAATAGTTTATAGATTAGCGTTTTTTATTCTTCGATATGTGACATCGAATGGGTGAAGTTACGGATGAAGTTAGTGACAGCCTCCATGGGGTAGTAACGCATGTAACGTGCTGACTGCTTGACGTGCCACATCATCGCACTGGAGTCGTTGGTGCGTACGAAGATGCTCTGACCTTGTGTGAAGTACCAGTCGGCAGCATTTTTCTCCGTCAGTTGGAAGATGTCATCGACAGCCTTCTGCGTGCTCTTGTCAGCTGCTGCATCGGTAAAGCGTATCTCCTGACTGGTGAAGTCGAACAGTTCCATGAGCAACGAACCCTCTAAGCGTACCATTTGTCCCATCTCCAAGCGCCGTATCCATGTTTTCAGAACTTCATACTCAATAGCGTCTTTCGTGGTGCGCAGGTAGATACCCAACATAATGAGTTGGCGCAGACTGATGCCTTGTGTCATGATGTTGCGAGCAATATGGATGAGTCGCAACAGCAGGTTGAACGTTGGGTCTTCCGTACCCGACTCATGGGCAAGTTGCTGCAATTTGCGGTTAAGCATGGGGTTCGTCAGTTCCTCTGGTCCTTGCTCTTCTCTCGTTGATGTTGCATCATCTTCAAAATGCTGGCGCAGTGAGGGTGTTATCTGTAGGAAGAAGTCATCCTCACAACGACGGATGCCGTTTCTGATCCATGGCGTGACACCATGAATCTGGGATATCTGGTAGAGCCTGTTCCATTTCCAATGGGACATAGGTTCTATCGGCTCTTTCTTGCCAAAGGCTCCACAGCGGAGCAGACGTAGGAAGTTGCGCTGTATGATGTCCATCGTGTATATCTTTATGAATAGCGTTTCGGGTACCTTAATAATATAGAGAGTATGGCAGCGATGCCAATAGCCAACGGGTAGTAGAGGTAGGGCAGGATGCTGATAGGATTCAGTTGTGCCAGTCCCGCTGCCATCAACAGCTGTGCACCATAAGGAATGACTCCTTGCATGGTACAGGAGAATGTGTCGAGGATAGACGCACACTTGCGATTGTCAACGCCAAAGCGGTCGGCTATCTGCTTGGCGATACCTCCCACAGTGATAATTGCCACTGTGTTGTTAGCTGTACAAAGGTTGACGAATGATACTAATCCTGCCACCGTCATCTCTGCACCGCGTTTGGTGGATACATGACGTGTGAGGCGCTCGATGATGAAGTCGATGCCGCCATTATGCTTGATAATCTCCAGGAGTCCGCCAGCCATCATGGTAATGATGATCAGTTCCCCCATACCGATGATGCCGTCACCCATCGCGCTGAACCATCCGTAGATGTCGAACGAACCATCTAGAATGCCGATGATACCAGTCAGGATGATGCCCAGTGACAATACTGCCATTACGTTCATGCCCATTATGGCAGTGAACAGTACGACGAGGTAGGGTAGTACTTTCAGATAAGCTACATGGGGAATACTCTGTGGTGAGTGGATATCGGCACCCATAAAGAGATATACCACCAGGATGACCATTGCAGCAGGAATCACAATGAAGGAGTTGACACGGAACTTATCGCTCAGCTTACATCCTTGTGTGGATGTTGCAGCAATGGTGGTATCAGAGATGAACGACAGGTTGTCTCCAAAGAATGAACCACCTACCACAACAGCTGTCATCAGGGGAATGCTTGTTCCTGTTTGTTGTGCTACACCAGCGGCAATGGGTGTCAGGGCAACAATGGTGCCTACACTGGTACCCACGCTGATAGAGATGAAGCATGCGGCAAGGAACAGTCCTGCCAACAACATATTGCCAGGCAATAATGTCAATGACAGATTGACGGTGGCATCGATGGCTCCCATCACTTTGGCAGTATGTGCAAAGGCTCCAGCCAGGATGAATATCCAGATCATCAGCATCATTTGTCCCTTCGCGGCACCACGACTATAGATGTCGATGCGCTCATGCAAGGGGATTCCACCGCTTATCATGACGGCATACATCGATGCTGCCATGAAGGCTACGGTAATAGGCACTTTGTAAAAGTCACGAGCAATGATACTCGTGACTAGATACAAAATGACGAACACCGCTAACGGTGATAATGCTAATAATCCTTTCTTCATTCTTTTCGTTATGGCGTTATAACGTAACGCCGTTTTTGAAAATTGAAATCTCTCGATAACCGTTCTCCTCGTTGCGAGCAGGCTCGCCACTGGCAACGGCTAACACTTTGTCGATAAACTCAGGAACGAGTTCCTGCATGGTGCGACCTTCTACCAGTTGACCTGCAGAGAAATCAACCCAGTGGGGCTTATTCTTAGCGAGGGTGGGGTTGGTGGCAATCTTCATGGTGGGTACGAAGGTGCCGAAGGGGGTGCCACGACCTGTGGTGAACAGTACGATATGACAACCTGCAGAGGCCAGTGCTGTGGATGCTACGAGGTCATTACCTGGTGCTGACAGCAAGTTCAGTCCTGTATGCTCCAAACGATCGCCATACTCCATCACACCACTGACAGGAGCCTTACCGCACTTCTGTGTGCAACCCAGTGCCTTGTCTTCGAGGGTTGAGATACCACCTGCTTTGTTGCCTGGGCTGGGATTCTCGCCAACGGGTTCTCCATGGGAGAGGAAGTAGTTCTTGAAATTGTTAATCATGGAGACGGTCTTGTCAAACAACGCTGGTGTTTCACAGCGGTTCATCAGAATGGTCTCAGCACCAAACATCTCAGGAACCTCCGTAAGGATGCTAGTACCTCCCTGTGCCACCAGCCAGTCGCTAAATTCGCCAACCAGCGGATTAGCAGTAATGCCAGAGAAACCATCAGAACCACCACACTTCAGACCAACACGCAACTTTGAAACGCTAACCTCTTCGCGCTTGTCCTGCTTGGCCTTGGCATACAGGTCGCGGAGGATAGCCATACCAGCTTCCATCTCGTCGCCTTCTACGCGTTGGGTCACCAGCAGTTTGATACGGTCCTTGTCGTAGTCGCCCAGCATAGCCATGAAGTCTTCCGGTTGGTTGTTCTCGCAGCCGAGACTGAGTACCAGCACGCCACCGGCATTGGGGTGCAGACAGATGTCGCGCAACACCTTGCGGGTGTTCTCGTGGTCTTCGGAAAGTTGTGAGCATCCGTAGTTATGATGCCACGTCCAGATGGCATCAATATCCTTCATGCCAGTCTCCTTACGCAGCTGCTCAGCCAGTCGTTCAGCAATGCCGTTTACACAGCCAACGGTAGGAACAATCCATATCTCGTTGCGTACAGCGACGTCTCCGTTCTTACGAACATACCCCTTAAAGGTTCGCTTCTCATCTTTAATATTAAGCGACTGGTTTACAGGATTGTATGTATACTCCAGTGTTCCGCTAAGGTTGGTCTTGAGGTTGTTCTCATTAACCCAGTCTCCTGCCTTTAAATCTTGGCGGGCATGCCCGATGGGATATCCATACTTGATGATGTCTTCACCTTGTTTGGCATCCTTGATAAGCACCTTGTGACCTGCGGGTGTGTCTTGATTGACGATGATTTGTTTGCCATCAATGTCGATGATGTCACCCTTCTTTTTAGGGGCTAGGCAGACAACGACTGAATCGGCGGGATTGATTTTCAAAAATGTAGCTTGTTCCATAAAGATTTGTTTTTTAGTATTTGTTTATTTATCTGTTTATTTATCCAATATTTTTCCTTCTGTAGAAGTCGATGTTCTCTTTTGTCAGTAGTTCAATAGGCATGTAGTTCACAGGGTCAACCTCCTTCTTCAGGATGATAGCATTGAAGAGTGTGTCAATGCAAGCATAGCCCTGCATGAAGGCGTGCTGCGCTATCAGGAACGAGATGCTGCCCTGGCGAACACATTCTGCATTCTTGGGCACCATGTCGTAACCCATAATCTGGATGTTGCGACGATTGCTTCTCAGCAGATATTCGCCCACGAGGTGTGCCTTGGAGTTGAACGTCAGACAGTGATGTACCTGTGGATGCTGATTGAAGAACTTCTCCAGAATAGCATCGTAGCTCTCTCGTTTCTCGTCGAGCGACAAGTTGACCTCATGGATTTTGACATGAGGGAAATGGTCGCGCATATAATGGCGGAAACCCGTTTCGCGGTTCTCCTGCTGCTTAGAGGCTACATTGCCGTTTCTCATCTGTTTCATCAGCATGATTTCCTTTTCTTTGTAGGCGATAATCATCAGCATGCGTGCTGCGAAATATCCACTGGAGAAAGAGTCCTGACCAAAGAATGATAGCGGACGAAGGTCGGGCATATAGGAGTCGAGCAGAATGAAGGGTGTCCCCTGGGCATGCATGATGTTGGTGTACTTCCGTGTAATGTCTAGTTGTGAGGGTACGACAATAACGCCATCGGGCTGCTCTTTCAATACCTCTATCATGGTCTGAGCAAAGGTGTCGGTGTCGAAACGGTTGTAGTACATCACCTTATTAGTTATGCGGAAGTCACGGAGACGATCGCAGGCCGTGCTGGCTCCTTCCTCGATTTCCTCCCAGTAGGCCTCTGACTCGTGCTTGGGAAGTACCATGAAGAAGTTATACGACTTGTTATAGGCCAGTGCGGAGGCATACATGTTGGGCTTGTAGTCCATCTCCTCCAGGGCCTTCTTAACCTTTTCCAGCGCCTTAGGAGACACATTGGGACGCTCGTGGAGCACACGGTCCACGGTACCTACGCTGACGCCTGCGCGCTCTGCGATGTCCTTGATTCTTATCTTAGTGGTATCCATAATTTTTGCAAAGGTAATGAAAAAAAATGAACCACCGAAGAATTCTCGTGGTTTTTTCTTTGCGGAAAACGTTTACGGTTGTTTTTATAATATTTTTGCTAGAATTCTTTGTCAATCGAAAAATATATCGTAACTTTGCAGACACTTTAAATACAATTTCTATTAAATGTAATACTAAAACAAATGGCAAAAATTGTAACATTAGGTGAGATCATGCTCCGCCTGTCGCCCATGGGCAACGACCGTTTCATTCAGAGTGAGTCATTCCGCATCATCCCTGGTGGTGGTGAGGCTAACGTTGCTGTCAGCGTGGCTAACTATGGTCACGAAGCTTACTTTGTGTCTAAGCTGCCCAAGCACGAGATTGGCCAGATTGCCGTTAACGCCTTGCGCCGCTATGGTGTTAACACCCAGTTCATCGCCCGTGGTGGTGACCGCGTAGGCTTGTACTATGCTGAGACTGGTGCTTCTATGCGTCCTTCAAAGGTTATCTATGACCGTGCTCACAGCTCTATCGCTGAGGCTGATCCTAAGGATTTCGATTTCGACGCTATTATGGAGGGTGCTGCCTGGTTCCACTGGTCTGGTATTACACCAGCAATCAGCGACAAGGCTGCCGAACTGACAAAGCTCGCTTGTGAGGCTGCCAAGCGTCATGGCGTGACAGTTTCTGTTGACCTGAACTTCCGCAAGAAGCTGTGGACTTCAGAGAAGGCTATCTCTATCATGCGTCCTCTGATGAAGTATGTTGACGTATGTATCGGTAATGAGGAAGACGCTGAGCTCTGTCTTGGTTTCAAGCCCGATGCAGACGTAGAGGGTGGTCAGACCGATGCTGCTGGTTACGAGGGAATCTTCAAGCAGATGATGGCTGAGTTTGGCTTCAAGTATGTGGTTTCTACCCTGCGCGAGAGCTATAGCGCTACCTTCAATGGTTGGAAGGCTTTGATTTACAATGGTAAGGAGTTCTATCAGTCTAAGCGTTACGAGATCAATCCTATCATCGACCGCGTAGGTGGTGGTGACTCGTTCTCTGGTGGTCTGATTCATGGTCTGCTGACCAAGGAGACTCAGGGTGAGGCACTGGAGTTTGCTGTTGCTGCTTCTGCTCTGAAGCACACTATCAATGGTGACTTCAACCTGGTAGGTGTTGACGAGGTAGAGAGCCTGGCTGGTGGTAATGCTAATGGTCGTGTACAGCGCTAAATCGTAATGTCGTAATAACGTTATAACGTAATAACGAAATAGAAAGATGGCAAAATTTGATAAAATAGCTGTCCTGAAGAAGATTGGTGACACTGGTATGGTGCCCGTCTTCTATCACAAGGACTTAGAGGTTTGCAAGAACGTGGTAAAGGCCTGCTACGAAGGTGGCGTTCGTGCTTTTGAGTTTACAAACCGTGGTGACTTCGCTCACGAGATTTTCGGTGAGCTGGTGAAGTGGGCTGACAAGGAGTGCCCTGAGTTGGCTCTGGGTATCGGTTCCGTTGTCGATGCTCCCACGGCAGCACTCTACCTGCAGCTGGGTGCCAACTTTGTGGTTGGTCCGCTGTTCAATCCTGAGATTGCTCCCGTCTGCAACCGTCGTCTCGTTCCTTACTGCCCAGGCTGTATGACAGTTTCTGAGATTGGTAAGGCTCAGGAGTTGGGTTGCGACCTGACGAAGGTATTCCCTGGCGATGTCGTTGGTCCTAACATGGTGAAGGGCTTGAAGGCTCCTATGCCTTGGTCAAAGATTATGGTGACTGGCGGTGTTGCTCCCGAGGAGGAGAACCTGAAGGGCTGGTTCAAGGCTGGCGTCTTCTGCGTAGGTATGGGCTCGAAGCTGTTCCCCAGCGACAAGGTGAAGGCTGGCGACTGGCAGTATGTAACCGACAAGTGCAAGGAGGCACTCGGTTATGTGGCTAAGGCTCGCGCTTAATACACTCCTCGCACTACTTATTTTCTCAGCTTGTTCATCGCCAGATAGGCAGGCGGTGGACAAGCTGAATTCTCTTTCCTATGCCTATCACTATCGTCATATCGATTCTACCGAGCTGTTTGCCCAGCGTGCTTACGATGCTGCAAAGGGCTATGATGCGGGTAGGGCAGAAGCCCTCAACAACAAGGCTTTTGTCTCGATAGTACGTATGGACTACGACAAGGCCGAACAGCAGTTGAACGAGGCTTTGTCGGTTACTGACAATCAGATCGAACTTTATATTGCTGAGGTGCAGTTGATGCGTCTCTGTCAGCGTCGCTCTGACAATCGTGCCTTCTATGAACATCGTGAACGTGCAGAGAGTCATCTGTTGCGCATCAGGGAGGAACGCGACGAGTTGCCAGAACGCTTGCAGCGTCGCATGAACTATGCCGAGACGGAGATGGCTATTGTCAACTCCACCTATTATTATTATGTTGGTTTGGAACGCCAGTCGGTGGAGGCTATCCAGACGATGGATGTCGAGGCTGCCCGTCGCGATACGGCACAGTATCTGAACTACCTCTATAACGTTGGTGCTGGAGGTATCTTGACAGAAGGTAGTGCCGAACAGATTCGTGCTGACGAGATAGAGTGTCTGGAACGTTGTCTGTCGATTGCAGATCGCTGCCACTACCCTTATTTCAAAGCACAGGCGTTGGAGGGACTGGCTGACCACACGGGCAGTCTGGAACTGGCTGAGGAGGCGCTACGTCTGTTTACGGCCTATGGCGATGTCTATCAGATAGCAGGTGCCTATCGTACGCTGGCTTCCTGCTACCATGCGATGGGTGACGACTATCAGGCGCTCGACAATCTGAATAAAGCCTTGGCAGACCAACGCATCAATCAGGCCCCAGACCTTGTTGCCAGTATTCGTGAACAGTTGTCGGTGGCTTACTCTGCTGTCGACGACAAGAAACAGAGCGACTATAACCGTAATATCTATATCGACCTGCAGGAACAGACCCGTCAGGATCGTGAACTGGAAGCGCGTGCAGGTATTCTGGACCGCGAGGCTACCCAACTCAACTGGATGATACTGGCCGTACTGGTAGCTATTATTCTGTTGCTGTTCTTCTTGTGGCTTTTCAATCGTCTGAATCGTCGCCAGCAAGACGACCATCAACTTGACGATGTGCTGGAACAGAAACAAGAGGAGGTCGCTGAGGCTCGTCTGCGTGTGGAGCGTAACGAACGTCGCCATTTGGAACAACGTGCCAAGATTTCCTTGGCAATGGGCATCCTGCCACTCATCGATCGTATCCGCCATGAGGTGAATCATCTAAAACTAGTAAATCTAGACTCTCTAGATAATCTAGAAAGCCTAGATTACATCCGCGAGCTCACCGATAATATCAACGAACAGAACGAGGTGCTTACCCAGTGGATTCAGTTGCGTCAGGGCGAACTCAGCATGCATGTGGAGAGTTTCCCGTTGCAGGCGCTGTTCGACATCGTGGCACGTAGCAAGAAGACGTTCCAGATGAAGGGTGTTGACCTGCGTGTGTCACCTACCGATGCCTCTGTCAAGGCAGACCGTGTGCTGACGCTTTTTATGCTGAATACGTTGGCAGACAATGCACGTAAGTTCACTCCTGATGGGGGGCATGTGGACATCTCGGCAACTGAAAGTGAGAACTATGTGGAGGTGTCTGTGGCTGATAGCGGCTGTGGCATGAGTGCCGATGCATTGGCGCATGTTTTCGACCATAAGGTACAGCAGGGACACGGCTTCGGACTGATGAACTGCAAAGGCATCATCGAGAAATACCGCAAGACCAGCCAACTGTTCTCTGTTTGTAGCCTGCAGGCAGAGAGCGAGGAGGGTAGAGGCTCGCGCTTCTTCTTCCGACTTCCCAAGGGTGTTGTTAGGTTATTAGTGGTTGTCATGGGGTTAATAGGCTTGATGGGACATACGGATGTTTGCGCACAGAGTGCCTTGGATCGTGCCCATATCTTTGCCGACTCAGCGTATTTCTCGAATATCAACGGTACCTATGCTCGTACCCTGGAGTTTGCCGACTCGTGCCGTGCCTGTCTGAATGCCCATTATCTGCAACAACAACCCAAGGGTCAGTTGTTGCTCCAGGCTGAGAGCGATGATGCTTCGCCTGCTGAGATAGAGTGGTTGCACGGTGGTATCGATACCAACTACCAGATTATCCTTGACATCCGCAACGAGAGTGCGGTGGCTGCCTTGGCGCTTCACGAGTGGTCACTCTATGCTTATAATAACAAGGTATATACGCAACTCTTCAAGGAGCTGAGTGCTGACGCTACATTGTCAGACTATTGTCGCACCATGCAGCAGTCGCAGCAGAACAAGCGTATTGCTGTCATCCTCTTGTTAGTCCTGCTGGTGCTCATTGTGCCAGCCTACTATATGCTTTACTATCGTCACCGTCTCTACCAACGTTTCCGTCAGGAGCGTCAGCAACAGACGAATATCGAGATGGCTGACGACGAGTTGCGTCGTGCCGAACTGGAGAATGCCAATCTGCATGTGGCTAATAGTGTGCTCGATAATTGCCTGTCAACGCTGAAGCACGAGACGATGTATTATCCCTCGCGCATCCGTCAACTGGTAGATGCTGGCGATATGCAGTCGTTGGCAGAGGTGGCATCCTATTATCGCGACCTCTATAGCATCCTTATCCAACAGGCTACGTCGCAGGTGGAGCGTATCAAACTGCACGTACATCCTGTGGAACTCTACGGACAAAAAGTTTTGGGCGACGAGAACCTGCTGCACTACCTCTTTGAACTGTTGAAAACCAAGGAGGTGACGGCAGAGGTGAAGGATGACAAGTATGTGGACTTCCACGCAACGCTCCACGCTCCACTCTCCACTCTTACTTTCATGATGGCTCGTCAGATAGTTCGTGACCACGGAGAAGCTACGGCCCGTCGCGGTTGTGGCATCGTCATAGATAATAACTTAGTCAACATAACATTACCCCGACACAATGGAAAACTTTAAACTGATCATCGTTGAGGACGTACCCCTCGAACTGAAAGGTACGGAAGGCATCATACGTAACGAGATTCCTGAGGCGGAAGTCATCGGCACGGCTGAGAACGAGACCGCTTTCTGGCGACTCATCAAACAACAGCAACCCGACCTCGTGCTGCTTGACCTCGGACTGGGTGGCTCTACGACGGTAGGTGTGGAAATCTGCCGTCAGACCAAAGAACTCTATCCGAAGGTGAAGATACTCATCTTTACAGGCGAGATACTGAACGAGAAACTATGGGTGGACGTGCTCGATGCGGGTGCTGATGGCATCATCCTGAAGAGTGGTGAACTGCTGACGCGTCGCGACGTGATGGCTGTCATGGAGGGCAAGCAATTGGTGTTCAACGAGCCTATCCTGCAGAAGATTGTGGACCGCTTCAAGCATGCTGTCTCCTCACAACTGGCTCGTCAGGAAGCCCTCATCAATTACGAGATTGACGAGTACGACGAACGTTTCCTGCGCCACTTGGCACTGGGTTATACGAAGGAGCAGATAACGGGTTTGCGTGGTATGCCTTTTGGTGTGAAGAGTCTGGAGAAGCGCCAGATGGAGTTGGTTCGCAAACTCTTCCCTGGTGGCGAAGGTGTCAATGCTACCCGTCTCGTTGTCCGTGCCCTCGAACTGCGCATCCTCGACATCGATAACCTCGAACCCGACCTCGATTAATTCGTAATTCATAATTCGTAATTGAAAAAGTTTCTCCCCCATATTGCCATTGCGCTATTCTGCGCCCAGTTGCTGCTGATGCTCGTGTCGTGGCTGCTCAGTGCTGCCTTCCCTGCCAGCGGCATCCGTTCGCTGCTCTCTGGCGAGGGCCTGCGCTGGTTTTTTGGTCACTTTACGCTATTGCTGGCGACACCTATTATTGTCTGGTTGTTGCTGTTGGCAATGGCCTATGGTGTGCTGCTGCGCTGTGGCGTGCTGAGGCTTGACAAAAGCTATCGTGCCAGTAGGGCCCGCATCATGACGTTCGTCCTGCTGTTGGTTTACGTAGGAGTCATCATGCTGATGGTGGCTGTGCCTCATGCTGTTTTGCTGTCTGCAACGGGCAGTCTGTGGCCTTCCCCCTTCTCACAGGCCTTGATACCTTTCATTGCCTTTGGTGTCATTGCCTTGGGGGCTTTCTATGGCATCATTGCGGGCTCGTTCAATACGTTGGCTGATGTCTACGATGCGGTTCTTTATGGTATTCGTCAGGGTGCCCCGTTCCTGTTGTTCTATGTCCTGCTGACTGAGCTCTACCAGTCGTTGCTATTTATCCTCGGGATATGACCAACGAACGCTTGTGGAACCTTAACTACTGCAAGGTGATGACAGCCAACTTCTCGCTGTTCTTCGCCTTCTACGTCTTGACACCTTTGCTGCCGCTCTATCTCAGCGAACACTTTGGCGCCACGAAGGATGTCATTGGCCTGGTGCTGTCGGGCTACACCATCACGGCGTTGTTGTTCCGTCCGTTCAGCGGCTATTTTGTTGACTCGTTCCCACGCAAGACGGTGCTGATGATTAGTTTTGCAGCCTTCTCCATCTTCTTTGCCGGCTACCTGGCAGCATCCACGCTCTTGCTGTTTACCATTGTCCGTACGCTTCATGGCGGACCCTTTGGCGCTTTGACGGTATCCAATGCTACGGTGGCTATCGACGTGCTGCCATCGAGTCGTCGTACGGAGGGTATCGGCTATTACGGTATGTCCAACAATCTGGCAATGGCCATAGCCCCCACTATCGGCATCTTCGTCTATCGCTGGACGCAAAGCTTCGAACTGCTCTTCTGGATAGCGCTCATCGTGGCCTGTTTAGGGTGGTTGACAGATGCTACTGTCACCTTGCCAGTGAAGGAGATTCAACGTAACAAAAGCAAACTCTCATTCGATCGCTTCTTTCTGGTTCGTGGATGGCTATTAGGACTGAACATGGTGGCTTTTGGCTTCTGTTTTGGTGTCCTGAGCAACTATCTGGCCATCTATGGTAAGGAGCAGTTAGGCATTACGGGTGGAACAGGCACCTTCTTCATGCTCTGTTCCATTGGTCTCATACTAAGTCGCTTGCAGGGTGGCAAGGCTCTGCGTGAGGGGCGCCTTACCTTTAATGCCGGTTCGGGAATGGTCATCTCGCTCATCGGCTACACCCTCTTTATCTTGCTGCCCACGCTGGCTAACCTCTTCCATCAGACCTCTTCCCTCTTCACGCTTGTTGGCTACTACGGTTGCGCCATCCTTCTTGGACTTGGCAATGGTCACATGTGGCCCGCCTTCCAGAATATGACCATCTGCGTTGCCCCCAACAACCAGCGAGGCACAGCCAACTCCACCATCCTCATCTCGTGGGACCTTGGCATGGGCTTAGGCATTCTCGTGGGAGGCGTCATTGCCGAGTTTCTGGGCTACAATGCCGCTTTCTGGACTGTCGCCCTCGTCAACGCCTTTGGTGTCACCCTCTTCTTCCTCGCCACCAAGTCCTTCTTCCTCCGTCGCAACCTGAATACTGACGTACACTAATTTCCTACTTATCTTTAAGAATTTCTGCGTTTGTCTCGTTTTTGCTGCCTCCGGAGTCTGCACGTGTTGTTCCCGGGAGTGTGCAAGTGTAGCCTCGGGGAGTCTGCAACTGGGCCATCATGCCGCATGTTTCTTTCCAACTGTGGTCAGGATACTGAAATTCTGCACCGCTGATGTGTGCACCAAGAGAGAGGAAAAGCATCGGAACCAGGGGTTCGCGCATGTCTTTCGAGGCCTGCGTGAGCAGGAATCTGATACATTTTGTGCCTTTACCGAGGTTCGGAATAGCGGGTGCAGTCGCTTTGGAAATATCGTATCTCATTGATATTATGCTTTTTAGATGAAATTAAACTGTTGTTACAGTAGCCTCGTGTTCCAGTTCCAGTTGTTCCAGTTTTATTTTTGGTAGTTCCATCATTCCCCAATTCTATATATAACTATCTAATTATTAGTTAGTTATAAAGATTATAGAAGAGGATTTGTCCCTCAAATTTTAATTGGAACATTTGGAACTGGAACAAAAGTGCTCTTGGTTCACTCTTCCTCTATAAGGCCCTCCAGCGCCATACATAGTTTTCATGCGCACGTCGCTACGCAGAAGTGTTTTTACGTTCACAGCCCAAGTCTGTGTTGGTGTGCCAACCACTAGGGTTGGTCTTTGAAAAAATAGACAATTATTTTAAGTATAAAAATGCCCTCTTGCACTTGTTTCCTGACATATCAGCGGTAGAAGCACCTTGTGAATTCGCTTTCGAAGTTGGGGGTCAGGATGTTTTGACCTATCGCTTCCTGAATCTCTTGCATGGTCCAAAAGCGACCACCATCTAGTTCATCTGCGGATGGCTGGATGGTGCCGTCGTAGGTGGTGCGATGGACATAGACCAGTTCGCGTTCGCGCTTGCTCTCAAAGACATATTTGTCGATGAACGTTGGCTGGAAATCGGTAATGCCTAACTCCTCACGAACCTCCCGTTGTAGGGCCTCTTCTGGTGTCTCGCCATAGTCGATATGACCACCTACGGCCGTGTCCCACTTTCCTGGCTGTATATCCTTCCACTCGGGTCGTCGCTGAAGGTAAATGTCACCCTTGGAGTTGAACACGTGCAGATGTACCACGGGGTGTAACAATTTTGAACCGCTATGGCACTCACCTCGAGTGGCAGAGCCTATGACCTTGCCATCCTCGTCGACTAAAGGGAAAATCTCTTGTTGGTTATCCATTATCATTATTTTGCTGAGTTACTGGGCAAAGGTACTAATAATCATGGAATAATGAAATAAAAACAGGCTTTAATTTTGCTATTCGCTTACTTTTATGTAATTTTGACTTCGTCGAAAGTACTTTCGTTCGACAATAAAAACAAAAAATGTCCTTTTTGTTTTGTATTGTTCTCACTTATTCGTACCTTTCACCCTTGGTGAAGATAGGCTGCTTCTCGGAAATGAAAATAAATCCTAATTTATTTTGCATTTCGCTCGAATTGCACTACCTTTGCAGTCCGAAAACGAATAAACATATATAATAATGTATAGGACAAAGACATGTGGTGAGTTGCGACTCACCGATGCTGGTCAGCAGGTGACGCTGGCCGGATGGGTTCAGAAAACCCGTAAGATGGGTGGTATGACGTTTGTCGACCTGCGCGACCGCTATGGTATCACGCAGCTGGTGTTCGACGAGTCGAAGGATGCTGCCCTGTGTGAACAGGCTAACAAACTGGGTCGTGAGTGGTGTATCCAGGTGACTGGTACCGTGAGTGAGCGCCAGGCTAAGAACCCCAAGATGGAGACGGGCGATATCGAGATTCTTGCTGAGAAACTGAACGTGCTCAGCGAGAGTGTGACACCTCCCTTCACCATTGAGGACAATACCGACGGTGGTGACGATATCCGTATGAAGTATCGCTATCTGGACCTGCGTCGTAGTTGTGTTCGTAAGAATTTGGAATTGCGCCATCGCATGACCATCCTGATCCGTAACTTCCTGGACAACCTGAACTTCATCGAGGTGGAGACACCTATCCTGATTGGTTCGACGCCTGAGGGTGCCCGCGACTTTGTGGTTCCTTCACGTATGAATCCTGGTCAGTTCTATGCACTGCCCCAGAGTCCGCAGACGCTGAAGCAGTTGCTGATGGTTTCAGGTTTCGACCGTTACTTCCAGATTGCTAAGTGTTTCCGCGACGAGGACCTGCGTGCAGACCGTCAGCCGGAGTTCACGCAGATAGACTGCGAGATGTCGTTTGCCGACCAGGAGGATGTGCTGAACATCTTCGAGGACTTGGCTCGTCACTTGTTCAAGGAGGTGCGTGGCGTGGAATTGCCTAAGCTGGAGCGTATGACGTGGCACGAGGCTATGCGTCGCTTCGGTTCTGATAAGCCCGACCTGCGTTTCGGTATGGAGTTCGTGGAACTGATGGACGTGCTGAAGGGTACGGGTGAGTTCCCAGTCTTCAACGAGGCAGAATATATCGGTGGTATCGTGGTACCTGGTTGTGCTGAATATACCCGCAAGCAACTCGACCAACTGACAGACTTCGTGAAGCGTCCGCAGGTGGGTGCCAAGGGTCTGGTATATGTGAAGTTCAATGCCGATGGTACTGTGAAGTCGAGCATCGACAAGTTCTACCAGCCTGAGGTTTGGCAGAAGCTGAAGGAGAAGACGGGTGCCAAGGATGGCGACCTCGTACTGATTCTCTCTGGTGACAAGGCTAACAAGACACGTACCCAGCTCTGCACCTTGCGTCTGGAGATGGGCGACCGTCTGGGACTGCGCGACAAGGATACCTTCAAGTGTCTGTGGATTGTTGACTTCCCCCTGTTCGAGTGGAGCGACGAGGAGCAGCGTCTGATGGCTACCCACCATCCGTTCACCCTGCCTAACCCTGACGATATCCCCTTGCTGGAGACCGCTCCTGAAAAGGTGCGTGCCGTGGCCTACGACTTTGTCTGCAACGGTATCGAGGTCGGTGGTGGCTCACTGCGTATCCACGATGGCAAACTTCAGGAGAAGATGTTCCAGATTCTGGGCTTCACACCCGAGCGTGCAATGGCACAGTTTGGTTTCCTGATTAACGCCTTCAAGTACGGAGCACCTCCTCATGCTGGTCTTGCCTTCGGTCTGGATCGTTTCGTCAGCATCATGGCTGGTCTCGATAGTATCCGTGACTGCATCGCCTTCCCGAAGAATAATTCTGGTCGCGATGTTATGTTGGATGCACCTGGCGAATTGGATCCCAAACAGTTGGAAGAACTTCAACTGAAAGTGGAACTGCAAACGGAGGATAAAGAAAACTAATTACTGTCCTTTCAGTTTTAGTTGACTTGACGTAGGTCAAGAATTAACGAATTATTCTCAAAAATAAGTGTTAAGCAAACAAATAAAACGGGAAAAGTAGTTAATTTTGCACCGCAAAGATAGGATACTATTTTAGCGTATAAAATTTTTAACAACTATGGCAGAAAAGAAGACTACAAAGAAGGCCGCTGCTCCCAAGGCTGAGGAGCCCAAGAAGGCCGCTGTGAAGAAGGCTGCTGCTCCTAAGAAGGCAGTAAAGGCAGCTTTCACTGTAAATGCTGAGAACGCAGGTTTCAAGGCTGGTGATGTTTATCAGGCACTGGCCGCTGCTGAGAAGGCACTGACTGTTAAGGAAATCGCTAAGGCTGCAAAGATCAGCGAAGAGGAAACTCTGCTGGGTCTGGGCTGGCTCTTCAAGGAGGGCAAGCTGGCTGCTGCTGACGAGAAGATTACACTTGCTTAATCAATTTGAAGAAAGCATAAAAGGGCTGGAAGCTGCAAAAGGCTTGCCAGCCTTTTTTTAACTTTCAACTCTAAACTCTCAACTTTCAACTCTCATTGACGTACGACCAACAGATACTGAAGATACTCACTGAGGCTGGTGAACGGGGCATAAGCGTGCAGAATATTAGTAGGCACGTTTATAACCTGAACTGTACTTTTTTTCATCAGCCAGACTATGAGGAGGTGCGTAGTTACGTGCAGCAGTATCTGCTCAAGAATTCGAAATCGCAGCAGTCGCTTATAGAGAGTACGGGTCAGCGTGGTTGTTATCGTCTGAACACTATGGGGTCGCAAGATGCGCAGCAGTTGATGCTGTTGTTTCGTGAGGAAACAGTCTGCAATGACGAGCAAGTCGCATCAAAGCAGGACCTTTCGCTTGACTTATTTGATGGAATGATATAATTGGTGCAGCTGTTCAGCTGTGTGGCGCCAAGAAAAGAGCTTGGCGCGTTCCAGTCCCACCGCTTTTTGTTGTTGATAGAACGTCGGGTCTGTCTCCAGACGAAGCATCATCTGTGTAATCTCGTCGCTACACTCTGGATTAACGAGAATGGCATCCTTGCCACCAATCTCTGGCATTGACGAGGTGTTGCTGGTGATGACGGGAGTACCGCAGGCCATTGCCTCTAGCAGCGGGATACCAAAACTCTCACGGAGAGAGGTATAAAGGAAGGCAAAGGCATTGTTGTAAATCTTGGGTAGTTCGCTATTGAGAATGTATCCTGGCATGTCGAGCATGGGCAGAATGTTCTCGATATGGTTACGACTGACGATGTCGTTGAGATACTCTTTGTCGAGGTCGGCCATCAGCAGGCGACGCTTAATAGCAGATTGCTCCAGATATTTGGAATAGGCCACCAGCGTACGCTCGGTATTCTTCTTTGGGTCGGTGTTACCAAGGAAGAAGAAGGGGCGCTCTGCTGAAGTATGTATGTCAGATGTAAGAGGTCGGAACCAGTCGTTATAGCCGTTGTAAATCATCGCCATACGTTCTTCAGAGATGCCAAGCTTGCGGATGATGTTGTCTTTCTCGAAGTTGGAAACTGTGATGATACGACGGCACTTGGACAGAATGCGAGGTACTACCAGTCGGCGATAGAACCATCCCAGATTCTGATAGAGTGACTTGTTTGATTTGTCACGAGGTTCTAGGAAGATGATGTCGTGAAGGGTGAGCACCAAAGGAATGTCACACCAGATGGGTGCTGTATTGCTGGTGCAGTGAAGCAACTCTACACCATATTTCTTGGCAGCACGAGGTAGGGCCCATTGTTCCCAGAGCGGGTAGGAGGGACAACGAAGTTCGATGACGTGTACATTGGCAGAGTCCTGTACGCAATGGTCCTCGCCAGGCTTGACAAAGACGAAATACTCGTCATCGGTCTGCATCTGTTGCAGTTCCCTGATTTCCTGCAAGACAACATAGTCCATGCCGTGCTTGTTCTTGCGGAAAATGCGTTGGGCCTCGATACCTATTTTCATGTTTTTTCTTTTCGTAATATCGTTATAACGTTATTTCGTTATTCCGAGAGTTTCTTAATGACCTTGGCAGGAACACCAGCAACAACGCTGTTGTCGGGTACATCCTTAGTAACGACAGCACCTGCGGCTACCACGCAATGACAGCCAATGGTGACACCAGGCAGGATGACCGCATTGGCACCAATCCATACGTCGTCGCCAATGACTACGGGATGGGTGCTGACGCCTTGTTCATCGATGCGTTTCGTGGTGTCCTCGAAGTTATGGTTCAGGGCGGTCACGGTGATGCCTTGTGCCAGATTGACGTGGTTGCCAATGCAGACGGGACCGATAACAGTACAATGGAGTCCGATGCGGGTGTAGTCACCAATGGTAACGTCGCCAACGGCATTGTTGATGCAGCAGTAAGACTCGATAACGCTACGCCTTCCCAACCAGAAACGACGGTAGGGTGGTGTGTCCATACGGACGCTCCAGTATATCTTCGACCTGCTGCCACGATGCTGGTAGAGGGGTGCCAAGAGACGGACATACCATCGTGGACGGGCGTCGCGCTGGTTCATGATGAGGTAGTCCAAGAATCTTTTCATTCTTGGGCTCGACTTCAGTCCCTCTCGTAGTTGTTCTTTGTCTTTCATGCTTCTATGATTTGGTCAGAAAGCAGATTATTCTCATTTCTGCGTACAAAAATACGGATAAATCTTGATTATTCCAAATTTTATTTGTAATTTTGTGGCAAAGTTTGTGAATAATGCGAATTCTTTTCCTGACATATCATGGTTTTTCAGAACATAGTGGCATCTCTAAGAAGATACACTATCAGGTGAAGGGACTGCGTGAGAACGGTCACGACGTCCGACTGTGCTATTATGGCTTTGCAGCCAATGGACACCGTTGTCGCTATATTGACGACGATGTCATTGAGGACTATGGGAAAGGGTCATGGGCTGCTATTCGTCAGCGCATGGGTTATGATTGCATTTATGACTATTGTGTTCGTGAGCATATTGAGTTTGTCTATGCCAGATGTTTCCAGAATGCTAATCCGTGGCTTATCAGTTTTTTTAAGCGACTGAAGAAGGCAGGCATCCATGCGGTAACAGAGATTCCGACGTATCCATACGATGACGAGTTTAAGAATTTCTCCTTCACGCAACGCATGGGGTTACGGATTGATCAGTTGTTTAGGAACAAACTATACAAACATATGGACGCTATGGTCACCTTCTCTGATGCCGAGGAGATATTCGGACAACGAACTATCCGCATCAGTAATGGTGTTGATTTTGACAGTACGCCATTACATAAACCATTGCCTGTAAACCACAACTCACTAAACCTTATTGCTGTTGCCGAGGTACATCCATGGCATGCTTTCGAACGAGTCGTGGCAGGTATCGGAGAGTATTATAAGAATGGTGGCGCTCGTGATGTGGTGTTTCATATTGTAGGTGGAGTTCATCCTCATCAAATGAAAGCAGACTATACGCCTGTCATTGAAAAATATGGCTTACACGATAGGATAATCTTCCATGGAACCCTGTTTAGCGATGCATTGACAGAGGTGTTCAACCAGTGTCAGTTTGCTATTGGATCCTTGGGACGTCATCGTAGTGGCATCACTGTTATTAAGACATTGAAAAATCGAGAGTACGCTACGCGCGGAATACCTTTTATTTATAGTGAGCAAGATTCAGATTTCGATCAACAACCTTATGTATTGAAGGCCCCTGCTGACGAGTCGCCTATCGACATACAACGTATTATTGATTTCGTTGACCATTTCCAGATGAAGCCTGAAGAGATACGTAAGACAGTGGAACATCTGTCGTGGAAAGTCCAGATGGAGGAGGTCGTTGAAGCCGTGTTTAACGAAAAGGAAAAATCATGAAAATCGTTTACATATACTCAGATTTTGCTTCATGGGGTGGCGTGGGACGCATTCTGATAGACAAAATGAACCTGCTCTGCCAAGAAAAGGACTATGAGGTTTATGCGGTGACCTATAATCAGGGCGACCACGAGATTCCTTTTCGTATGGATCCGCGTATCCACTTTACTGATTTGATGGTGCGAACACATCTGCGTTACCAATATCAGGGAATACATCGTATGTGGGAAGGCTGGAAACGACGTCGTCTGCTCTATAAACAGCTTAAAAACAAACTAAATGATATTCAGCCGGATGTTATTGTTACCACGACGTCGAGTGAATTGTCGTTGATTAACAAGTTGAAGTGCCATATTCCTTTGGTCGTTGAGTCGCATGATGGCTATAGTCATATAGGATATGCTTCCTCCATGACATGGCTTCACCGTTGGAATATTCGTCGCCGTTATCGTCTGTTGCGAAAGGCTGATGTCATCGTGTCGCTGACGGAAAGTGATGCCGTAAAGTGGCGTAAACACTATTCCCGGATTAGGGTTATTCCAAATGTGGTACATTTAAATCCAACAGGAAGTTTGAGTGATGTCAGGCAGAAGCGTGTCATCTTTGTTGCCAGGCTGGCAGATCAAAAGGGTATTCCCGAACTGACGGCTATTTGGCGCATAACCCATCAGCGTCATCCTGACTGGGTGTTGGATATGTATGGAGATGGCGACAATGCCTATATGAGTCAGTTGGCAGAAGGAATGAACTCTTTTCCCCCCGTTGCAGACATCTTCTCGAAATATTGCGAGAGTTCTATTTTAGTACTTACCTCGCGATGGGAACCCTTCGGATTGGTTATCCCTGAGGCTATGTCGTGTGGACTACCCGTTATCTCTTTCGAAGGTGATGGCCCCAGCAGTATTATTACCGATGGTGTAGACGGATTTATTATCCGCAATCGTGACATAGGAGCCTTTGCTAACCGTCTTTGCCAACTGATAGAAAACGAGGAATTACGTCGGCAAATAGGTCAAAAGGCAATAGTTTCCGCCCAACGCTATGCACCGGAACGGATTATGCCTATGTGGAAGGAGTTGTTTGAGTCGTTGCTGCGAAAATAGAACTTACTTGAAACTGTTCAGCACTTTCTCAACGATGGGAGCCATGTCGTAATATTTGTATTCTGCCAGACGACCACCGAAGATGACATTCTTCTCCTGCTGTGCCAACGCCTGATATTTCTCTATGAGGGAATTGTTCTTTTCGTCGTTGATGGGGTAGTAGGGTTCCATGCCTTCTTCCCACTCCACAGAGTACTCTCGACTGATAACAGTCTTAGGATTCTTTTCAACGTCAGCAGCAAAAGACTCGAAATGCTTGTGCTCAATGATACGGGTATAGGGAATGGCGGCATCGGTATAGTTGATTTGTGCCAAGCCCTGATAGTTGGGCGTGTCGAGTACCTCATGCTCAAAGCGAACGGTACGATATTCTAACTTTCCAAAGCGATAGTTGTAGAATTCGTCAATCTTACCAGTGAAGACTATCTTGTCGAATTGAGAATTGAGAATTGAGAATTGAGAATTACTGCGTTTCCGCTCTTCAAAGAAATCGATATTCACCATGGTGTCCACACCTTTCAGCAGTCCGTCAATCAAGACGTTATAACCACCAATGGGTACGCCTTGATAAGAGTCGTTGAAATAGTTGTTGTCATAGACAAAGCGAACGGGCAGACGCTTGATGATAAACGGAGGCAACTCTGTGCATTTGCGACCCCATTGCTTCTCGGTATAGCCCTTGATAAGGCGCTCATAAATATCACGACCTACTAATGAAATAGCCTGCTCTTCCAGATTGGTGGGCTCTTTGCCTTCCATTTCCTTGCGCTGTTCAGCTATCTTCTGGCGGGCTTCGTCTGGTGTCAGCACACCCCACATCTGACTGAAGGTATTCATATTGAAGGGGAGGTTATAGGCCCTGCCCTTATAGAACGCAACAGGTGACTCTGTGAAGCGATTGAACTCTACGATGGAGTTGACGAATTCCCACACCTCTTTATTGGAAGTATGGAAGATGTGTGGACCATATTTATGGACGTTGATACCCTCCACTTTGTCACAATAGAGGTTGCCTCCCAACTGTGGACGTTTGTCAATCACCAGACAGCGCTTACCCTGCTTCGTAGCCAAGTGTGCAAAGACGGAACCATAGAGTCCTGCACCAACAATCAGATAGTCGTATTTCATAATAGTGGTAATATTTTTCGCAAAAGTACGAAAAATATCTGCAATATGCAAACATTCTGAAAAAAATATTGTACTTTTGCAGCAAAGAGTGACAATGCGTATGAAACAGCCCCTAAAGATAGTATATTGCACACCAGCACTTTATCTTGCTGGAGGTATGGAGCGTGTAATGACCCTGAAGGCTAATTATTTTGCTGAGCATTTCGGATATGATATTACGATTGTCATTACTGATGGTAAGGGAAAGGAACCATTCTATGCACTTTCCGACAAGGTGAAGGTGGTGAATCTTGATATTGGCTTTGAGGAACTGTGGAATCAGTCTTTCTGGAAGAAGGTCATCCTTTACCTCAAGAAACAACGACAATATAAGAAAAAACTGACGGCCTGTCTGATGGAGTTGCGTCCAGACATCACTATCAGTATGCTGCGAAGGGAGATTAACTTTATTAACTCCATAAAGGATGGTAGTCATAAGATAGGAGAGATACACATTAACAGGGCTCACTTCCGTAATTTTGAGGAAAAGGATAGTAATTATATCAAAAACTTGTTCTCAAAGTTCTGGATGAATACCTTGTTGGGTAAACTAAAGCAGTTGGACCGATTCGTGGTGCTTACGGAGAATGACAGGAAGGCATGGCAAGAACTGGAGAAAGTGGAGGTGATTCCCAATCCGCTATCGTTTGCCCCAACGACTGTTAGTAGTCATGCCGATAAACGGGTGATAGCCGTAGGCAGATACTGCTACGAGAAAGGTTATGACCATTTGCTTCAAGCCTGGGCAATTGTTCAGAAGAAATATCCTGACTGGCGCTTGGATGTGTTTGGCGATGGCGACCGAAGCGCCTACGAAGCACTTATCGATCAATTGGGTATTGATCGTAGCCGGTGTAAGCTGAATCAGCGTACCCAGAACATTCAGCAAGAGTTTGAGCGGAGTGCGATATCTGTGTGCAGTTCACGTTTTGAGGGCTTCGGACTGGTTATTATTGAGGCAATGGCTTGTGGTGTCCCAGTCGTCTCATTTGATTGTCCTTGGGGACCACAAACTATCATTTGCGACGGAAAAGATGGTATCCTGGTGGAGAATGGAAATGTGACTCAGTTGGCCGAAGCCTTGTTGAAGTTGATGGCTGATGACCAGTTGAGAATAACGATGGGGTCCAATGCCAAAGTGAATGTCCAGCGCTTTAGTATAGAGGCTATTGCTGACAAGTGGAAAAAACTCTTTGAAGAAGTTGTTGGCAATAATAAGGTGTAGGACGTATTCTTTCTAATTTCCGTAAGGGCTGGGCGTGAACCCTTTTAGTATTTTACGGATGGCATAGTATAATTCTGGCGATAACTTGTAGAGGAAAGTAACAACCTTCTGTTTGATGCCGTGTGAGAAAGAAAGGTCTGGCGCAAGACGATTCAGGTGGTTGAATATCTCGCGACGTTCAGAACGAGTACTTTCTCCCCATAGCATGACATAGGATATGAGTGTAAACGATACAAAGATGTTATCGTTTAGTCTGAGTCTAGTCTCGGGTGACAATCCCTCTAAGTTGCGCAACTTCCAGGTGGCAGCAACAGCCATACACAAATCCATGCATTTCTTTTTGTTGAAATGGGATGTCGCTGAGGCGTGTCCTCTTCTGTAGATATTCAGTAGCAGAGAGATGCGCAGACTCTTTTTTGATTTAAGGTAACATTCGTGGGTATAGGGTACGTCCTGACAACTGATTCCTGGTACAAAGGTGATATTGTTTTCCTGCAGAAACGAACGCTTGTAAAGCGTACGCCATACATAACATTGGCCAGGGTTTAGATCTTGAAGATAAAGTTCTTCGCCCTTTCTCTCCTTTATTGTCAACGGGGGCTGTTCAAGAGTAGGGCTCTTTGCGATTTCCTCATCAGTCATCTCCAGAAAGTCGGCAACGACTAAATCTGCCTTTGTCTCTATTGCTTTTTCCAATAATATGGGAACACTTTCCTCAACTAGCAAATCGTCTGAGTCTGGCATGAGGATATACTCGCCCTTTGCTGCTGCAATACCATTGTTGCGAGCTACGGATAGGCTCAGGTTCTCTTGGTTGATAACCGTGATATTCGCATGTGCGGATATGATATCTTCAATGACTTCCATGCTATGGTCTTTCGTACCATCATTGACAATGATGACTTCATAATCTGCTTCGTCCAGCCCCTGTCGGAAGATGCTCTCCATACAAGGCCTGATGTATTTTTCGACATTGTAAACAGGTACGATAATACTTAACTTCATAGTTGACATGCTAATTGGACGGGCCAAAGATACGAAAAAAAAATAGAAAACACTTGCAAATTCAGGAAAAAATTGTATCTTTGCATGAAAAATCTACACGTTATGGAGTGGTACGACAAGTTTTTGAGTATTTATGAGAAGCCTTACAGCGAGGTTCCTCAGGCAGTCGTTGAGGAAAGTCGCGAGCGTTTGGCGAAGTTACAGAGTAGTGAACCTCTGGTCTCGATAGTCATTGTTGCATATAACGAGGAGCGTCGTCTTCCTGCTTGTCTGTGGTCATTGAGCGAGCAGCAATGTAAATATCCTATTGAATTTATTGGTGTGGATAATGAGTCGAAGGACCGCACGGCAGAGATCTACCAAGCCTTTGGTGTCCTTTATTATACAGAGCACCAGCACACTTGTGGCTATGCCCGTCAGTGTGGACTGAACCAGGCTAAGGGACGTATCACGATGTGTATTGACTGTGACACCATGTATCCACCTCATTATATTGAGTTGATGGTTGACAACTTGCAGCAGCCTGGCATCTCTGCCGTGGCAGCGATGTGGAGTTACTATCCCAACGAAGATCATTCCAAGTTGCAGATGAAGATGTATGAGTTCTTCCGTGACCTCTATCTGCGTATACAGAATATTAACCGTCCTGAGTTGACGGTTCGTGGACTGGCCTTTGGCTACTATACCGAGAATGCTTTGAAGGAAGGCTATCGAGTGGAGTTGCTGCGAGGTGAGGATGGCTCTATGGCGTTGTCGATGAAGAAATATGGCAAGATTAAGTTTGTCTATGACAAGCGTTGTCGTGTCATTACGGGCTATGGCGGACTGAAGGAGAAATCGATTCTTGCTGCTATGTGGCATCGCCTGAAGTTCTATGGTGTTGGACGCCTGTTCTCCAAGACCGATCATTACGAGGATGCTCCAGACAATTTCCTCAAGAATAAGTAATTTTGCTTAGATTCTTATTAGTGTAGAACCGCTGGTTCCTAACTGTACGACATAGATGCCTTTGCCTAATGTGGGCAAGGGCATCGTGACTTTTTGCAGTCCACGATTGATACTTGTCTGATGAACGATAGAGCCGCCTGCAGTATAGATGGTGACAGAAACAGACTCTTGGGGAATATTGGTAAAAACAATGTGCAATTGTCCGTTGTCAGCCCAAATACGGGCATCGCAGGGTTCGTGCTGACTAATCTCCTTGATGGTTGTCGCACCCAAGATGTCTAATAATCCACGATAGGCGTCTATCTCACCATAGCCATATTTGTTGTTAGGATAAGTCAAAGCTTCTTCTGGATGGCGACTGGTACGCTCCAAAATGCCCATGATATCGTTGCGTGTCAAGTCTGGCTTGGCTTGCAACCATAGGGCGATGATGCCTGCGGCAACTGGACACGACATCGATGTGCCAGAGTCAGCATGCCAAGGATAGATACGCCCGTCTACCTCTGTGTTTGCCACATCGTTGTTAGTTGCTGTAGGGTGCTCTTCACGATAGTAGCTACTATAACTGGAGATGACATTGCGACCAGGAGCACAGATGTCGGGCTTGATGCGTTCGTCAAGCGTCGGACCGACAGACGAGAATGGACTCCAAAGTCCAGACTCTTCGTTGCTATAGACACTATCCACCCATTTGCCTTCTATGTTGCGGAATCCTTGGCGGTGGGTTATCGAACCTACTGTGATAGGAGCTTTCAGACAACCCGGCCCTAGGGTATTATGACTGACAATGGCATCGTTCCATCTGGAATCGGTATCGAGGTTCGCCAGTGCGTTCGATGAAGAACCTATCACAGAAACTTGCTGTTCCTTACCTCCAATGACGATAGCAATAGGAGACATTTGGTTGATAGCTTTGTTACCATGTAACTGCACCATATAGAATGTACCTTGCTGGTCGAAGGCCGAGGGGTAGTTGTTGATGACAATAGCCAGCGTGTCGTTATCGATGAAGAGCGTATCTATCAATACACCTGCCCAGCGTTCATCGTTGGCTGCAATTTCCAACTGATGGGTAGGGGTATTGCCTTCCGCATAGGCATAGAACGTCAGCGTTGGTGGTTCGTTGCTTTTAATACGGTAGAGTGGGTATTCTCCTCCTGTTTTGAGGAATGCACCAGCCTGCTCTTTACCAATGGGCTTGTCGATATAAGTAAGGGCGCGACTCTCATTACCAGCTGAGGCTAGGAAGATGCGTCCAGGTCCAGTGAGACGCTCTAGAAAGTTGTTATATAACAGGTCATCATCATCCATATAAGGTGTGTAGCCCTCGCTAAACGACACCACACACGGCTTACCCTGTTGTTCAGCATAGTCGAAGATGTATTTAAAACCTAGTGCGTCTGTTGCAGAGGTGTAAAGATAGTAGTCCTGTGCATCAATAAAAGCAGTATCGCTGGTAACTGCATTGGCAACCAGACAAATATCACTCTCGTAGGCTATCCCGCGATAGGGCAGGTCGAAGCCACTACCTACTGCGATGCCTGCAGTGTGGGTACCGTGTGTCTGAACTTTTCCGTCGGTGGCACAGCCCTGCGCCAGAATGTCGCTCTCCGTGACAAACTCTCTGCCAACAGGAAATTTCTCTGTCGATGTCTCGTCGCGTTTGGCTAACTGGTCCCAGAATGCTTTGATGCGATATTCGCTGCGCGACACATTATTATAAAAGGTGGGGTGGGTAAGATCGAATCCCACGTCTACCAATCCCACCACGACACCACTACCTGTGAAAGCACTGTGTTCTGGAGTGTTCTCATAGATGGGAAGTATGTTACTTACCAATGGTACTGTATCTAGCATCACATCGGCTCGTTTGTTGGCTTCCACACGCAGTACGGATGGGATCTCAATGAGTTTACCAATCTGCGACATAGGAATGGTGATGATGCTGACATCGCCTAACTGCGCATAAATCTTTCCACCATACTCCAACAGCATATCTTCTGTCAATGTCTCACTGGTACGCACAAAGGCGGTGGTTAGCAAGTCCTGTGCTTCTTCTGATCGTCTTTTGTTCCCAATTTCGTTATCTCTAAACTCCAAGTTCTCCCTTAGCCACATCGACAACTTTTCCCTTTGCGCACTCGTTGTTAGTGGCAATAGTAGAAGGAGGATACACAGTGAGGCTTTTAAGGATTTCATAGGGCGAAGGGGGAAAGATGAGGCTTAGAATTTCTTACCAAAAACAATGTTCACGAAGGTAAGGAACACAATTTTGATGTCGAGCCACCAGGAGCGATTGTCCAAGTACTCCAAATCCATCTCTAAACGTTTAAGCATCTTCTCCATGGTGTCGGTATAGCCATTGTAGATGGTGGCCATCGACGTGATGCCTGGACGAATCTGGTATAGGCACTCGTAGCGTGGGTCGTGCTTCATAATCTGATTGATGTAGAATTTACGCTCAGGACGTGGTCCAACAAATGACATGTCGCCTATCAGCACATTCCAGAACTGTGGTAGTTCGTCCAAATGATGGTCTCGCAAGAACTTGCCCGTCTTGGTCAATCGGTGGTCTGTCTTGGCATTCCACAATTGTGGTTCGCCGTCTTTTTCTGCATCGACTATCATACTACGGAACTTATAGATATAGAATGGACGACCAAAACGTCCGATGCGAATCTGCTTATAAATGACAGGTCCATCCTGGTCACGCTTGATAGCGATGTAACAGACAAGGAAGAGTGGAGAGAAGAGAATGATACAGACCAACGCTGTCAAGAAGTCAAACAATCGCTTAACTTCTTTCTCAAAAGCAGTCATCCCATCATATATGTAAGTATAGTTTTTATCCATTCACAGTTGGTGTTTTCCTGTTCCTTTTATAGAAAGAACGCATACAATATCTCTTTATTGTATGTGTTTAGTCTTTTTTCATGTTTTTTTCTAGTATTTTTCAAAAGCCCAGTGTTGACCACTTTTGCTGAGGAGTAGCCGGTCATTGTCGAGGGCGTCTATGCGCAGGCGAATGTTAGTAAAAGGCGTCATGCCATACTCATTCTCAATCAGCGTGGTGTCTGTTTTTTGTTTGTAGATAGACGAGCATTGCATGAACAAACTATCACCTTGGTGCTGGAAGTTCGCAAAGACCTTTTGACCATTATTCTTACGAAACTGTGCGATGGTGCCAGAGAAACTGACATACATATCGTCATGTCCCTCCAATCGCCATTGACCCAGCAAGTCGCCAGCTTCACTACCTTGCTGACAGGAGACAATAAACAATGAACAATAAACAATAAACGTTAAGCGTAAAGCGAGTGTCTTATAGAATTTTACCATGATATCCGATTTTAATATTAAACGTTGAATTGTCGCCACAGACGTTGCCCTTGTCGAAGGCGTAGGCTGCAGACATCTGCCAAGGTCCCTTGGTATAGGTGCCCTGGAACATGGCGTCGAAGGAGTGACGCTTGGGATAGATGGGTTGGATATAGGTTCCCATTCCCTCACGATAAGAACCTTTGACGAGATACGAAATGTTATCTGTCAGTTCGCCCGTGACTGCTACATGCCATGCTTTGACGCGGTTATCACGATAGGCGTTATAACCATCGTTATTGTATATTGGCGAAGTAATGAGCGGGTTGCCTGGCGTCATGCCATAGTGAGCAAAACTACCGTAATAAGTGTGGTTGTAGTATTCGTCAACACCCACCACCTTGTCGGTAATCTGACTACGGATAGGCTCTGGGTAGTCGCCACGATCGTAGTGTATTGGGCCACCCTGATTGGTGGTCTGGAAATATTCAAAGACAGCACTGCGCACCCATTGGCGCCCTTCAGTTCTGTTGACATACTCTACGCCCCACAAACCGTCCCAGCCATTTCCTTTGCGCATGCCGGAGCCGTCTTCGAAGGGGTTTTCCAGATAAGCTTGCACCATGTGATTCTTGTTGATATTCCAACTTAGTTGGATGGTCATCGACCCCAAGTGGTTACCAAACACCCAGTCCTCCATAGCACCATTCTCAAAGTAGTTCTTATCGCCACCTGGCAGGATGATGTCGAAGAAATCCTTCATCTTAACGGGATGCTCTTTCTCGACGTATTTGTCATTCTCCATTCCGTATTTGTTTCCACCAAATTGTGCCACGTGCTCAATACCTGCTGTGATGTAGAAACGCTTATCGGGATTGGTGCGGAAGTATAGGTGTTTCTGATGATACCAGATACCTGTGGAATATTTGTAGTTGGCATCACGGTGGTCGTTGTACATATCCTTGCGGTACTGGCTGTCGAGGAACTTACCATAGCCTCCCTCAAAGTGTATCTGTAACCACCCATTGGTATAGGGTACTGTCCAGAAATCGGTAGTTCCAATGCGCACCTGCGGAATGGGTTTGGCGTTGGTGCCTTTTGCAAAGGTACCTGACGAAAGACGCGTATTGCGAAGGATTGCTTCGTGCTCTCTGGTACCTATCTCGAAGTAGAATTTATCGTACCTAAGGTCGGCATATAACTGTTGTAGGTAAGCCTTGTGGTCGGCATGCACAGAGGCTATTACATCCATACCACCCGACAGTGTGAAGTACTTAGAAAGTCGGTGCTCAGCCTCAATGGCGCCTCTGACATAGCCAGTGTTGGGCCTTGTTGACAATGCATGGTGGCGATTGCTCACCAGCTGGTAGGCGGTATAGTCGCCTGTGCCCACAGCGACCTCTGTCGATAGGTCGTAGTTGATACGCGTCTGCTGAGTGTCTTGTGCTGAAGCTGTTATAGTTGTCAGTAGCAATCCTACTGCAATGTTCCAGAGTCTTGTCATTTGTTGTTATTGGTGTTTTCTGTGATGTTCGAAAATTATTTCTTATGCTCGGCAAGATAACGCTTGCTGTCGCTGTCACGCTTTAATACTTTAACAAAATAGGTAGGCATAAAGATTAGGAAGAAGTAGATGTACGCTCGCAGACATGTGTATCCGAACACAGTCTCGTAGACGTTGACATTATATTTGACGAGTGATAACTTGTTGCTCGAAACCGAATTCTGGCGATTACGGTAGTAGGCCAGCGGTTCTCTAACGCAGAAACAAATCTGGCACTCCTTCAGGATATTCAGAAACAATGCCCAGTCCTGACGCTTGCGGATGGCTGGCATATAGAACTTGTGGCCCAGACGCTTAATATCGTAGATGGCCGTGAGACAACCAATCTTGTTGTCGCGTTTTAGCATACCCAGTGTGATGTGTGAGGGAGAAATAAAGATACCCGTTACCTCGTTGTCATCATCACAAATAAGGTATGAAGAACTGCATAGCGCACAGTCGTGCTTACGCATGTGGGCAATCTGGAGTTCCAGTTTGTTGGGCATCCAACGGTCATCACAGTCGCAGAAAGCAATATAGCGGCCCTTGGCCCGTTCTATAGAGCGGTTACGGGCAATGGCTGGGCCGACATTGCTCCTCAGATACTTTACCTTAACGCGTTTGTCACGCTGAGCGAATTCCTTGAGAATACTGATGGTATCGTCGGAAGAACAGTCGTCAGTAATCAGCAGTTCCAGATTAGTATAGGTCTGGTTGAGCACACTCTCAATGCTGTCAGCAAGGAATTTGCTGGCATTATAGGTTGGCATTATGACTGATACTAACTCTGGTTTCATTCGTCATTTATTCGTTTAGCGGCTGCAAAGGTACGAATAATTCCCCAATTTCAACGCATAATTCATATTTATTTCGTATCTTTGCCTGCGAAATGACAGAATATATTCTTTTTTCTCTGATAGGATGGCTCGCTGGAGCCCGGACGCAAAGGTTGACGTATGTGTCGTTTTTGCTGGCATTACTTATTATAATATTTGATGTTTTGCGTGTTGGAGCATTGTCATCTTTGGTAGCAAGTTTGATATTGATAACCTGCTATATCATAATGGAATGGATATTGGGAAAGCTCTCGCCTCGATGTATGGCTGTCAGCATATTCGCTCGTCTGATATTTCTTTTGGCTTCATTCTTTCTTTTATATTATACAGGTAATGAAGCGGTTATGCCTTTCTTTATGGCGGGACTTTGGCTCTGCTATTCCCCATTCGGCGTAGTTCATGGTTTTAAGATGTCAGGTGCTCAACACATAGCAGCTATACAATACCAAGATAGACAAACACCTACCGTTAATATTGCTGAACATGGTATCATGCCTGATACGGGAAAAGATGTGCTTGAGCAGGTTCAGGAACTAATTGATAAGGTTGGCCGACAGGGAGGGGGCTGTATATTCTTTCCTAAGGGACGCTATCTGTTCAATATGTCAGGAAAGAAACAGTTCTTGAAGATTAACTATTCCCACGTCACACTTGAAGGTGAGTGTGATGCTGATGGTCATCTGCTGACAGAATTAGTTAACTGTGGACCGACAACGCAAGGTAAACGAAATCCATGGTTGTCACCATTCTTTATTACCACTGGTGAGTCGTTACAGCCTAGTAACATGTTTTGGGGACTGCAGTTCCGTAAACCTAGTGGCATGCGTACAGAAAGTAGCTCGTTGTCCGACCCTGGCAGCGACGGGACAATTCTTATGCCACCTTATGCCACAAAGGTCACAAGTGATGCTCTTTCAGGAACCTCTATGCTTTCCGTAGAGGATAGCAGCATGATTGGTAAGTATATTCTGCTTGGCATGTATAATACGACTGCAGACGGCAATCTCGTCAAGGAACTGTTGGGAGTTGACGAGTTGCGTCCTGAGTGGGTGACAGCCCGACGAGCAGGAACGGAGGAAGCTCCTTCGTTCCAGTGGTTGGTGGAGGTTAAGCAGGTTATTGACAAACATACTATAGAGTTATGTCGTCCGCTACTGCGTGATTGCCTAATGAAATATGAACCTGCTGTCTACAATGTTGACATGTTGGAAGACATTCATATCCGACGTCTTCGTATCAGCAGTCGATGGAACGGATTGTTTCGTCATCATGGTTTTCCACTTTATTATAGTGTATCTCAGGCACAGGAGATGGATTATGGGTGGAATGCCATCAATATGAAGCGTGTAGCTCATTCTGCGGTTGAGGATGTTGAAATCAATGACTTTACTAATCCGCTTTATGTACAGGATAGTCGTGAGGTGACAGTAGATCACATGACTGTGAGGGGCTACGACGGACATCAGGGCATCAAGGTGTATTGCCATACTTGCGACTGTTTGTTCCAATATGTTGATTTTTATTGTCACTATGCCGACATGATGGGGGGAGAGGGTAATGCATATGCCAATGTTTTCAGGGATATCAGCTATCATCATCCTGCGTTCAAACCTGCTGACTTCGATTTCCACGGATTCTCGGAAGGGCCAATGGGACCTCCTTCATACAATGTGTTTGAGCGCGTACGTGGTTTTCGATATATTAAAGGGGCTGGAGCTGTGTTTATGCAGCCTGCTTGTGGCGTTGGGAATGTGTGGCGTGATGTGACGTTTGAAGGTGGACAGAAGAAGGGAGAACATCCATTCTATGCCCTATCTTACAGGGTTAAGTCGGGTATGGAGAAATATGTGACAGCTATCGGCTACACCTTGGTGATAATGATGAAACGTAAGCAGCATTCCATAGCTTTTGCGAAATCCGTTTTCAAGGGGAAATTGGCAGACATTGATTATATGAGTGTGCCGAGGAACAAGCACAGCATGTTCTTCCCAGGATGTCATATTGAATAGATGAATGCTACAGCACCCAATTAAATCAAACTTTCATATAGTTTTTGTGTTTGTTTGCTGATGCCTTGCCAGTCATAGAACTTGCAGACCTTTTCCCATGCCTGGTGGTCGTTATGGATGACCTCGATTTCTTCTTTGTGACTAAGAAGATAGATTAAAGCATTTTTTAGTTCACTTTCTTCTGCCCGTTGTATTTTCCAACCAATGCGTGCAATGGAAAGAGGTTCTGCTAGCGAGCCTACATCTGTCAACAACAGTGGGACATGTTCTGTGAGTACAGTCAGCATGGCTCCACTTTGTGATATTTCCCGATAAGGTAACAGATATACGTTGGAATGACGAAGCAAGTATACGAATTCTTCGTCTGGAATTCGACGGTCTTCATAAATAACATTGTCTATTCCTTCCAGCATAGAGAGATTCATATCTGCTGCATTTTTCTTGCCAATGATGACCAGCATAGCGTCCTTGTTGTTGCAAAGTTCAGGTGTTTCTGCCCATACGCGAGCCAACAAATCCGTTCCTTTATAAAAGTTCTGGTATCCTAAAACTGAGAAAACGGTCTTGCCTTGCAATGCAGCATATTTCTCATCCAGCACTTTCTTACTTGCGTTGTATTGTTCATTGCTTAAGTCGAATGGGAGGATACCATGACGAATGACCTCTATCTTATTGCCGTCTATACGGAAAGTTTCAATGATTTCATTTTTTGTGGTCTGAGAATGAACAATAATGCGGTCAAAAGCGTGATATGCCTTGCAGAAAACATCGGCATTTTTGTTCTCGTTGCCCTGATGTGGCAGGATGTTGTGAGCCGTAAAAATGACCTTAATATTGAATAGTCGTTGCCAGAGAAATACCATTAGGTAATCGAAGCGCGGAATGCGGAACCACTGAATGTGTATGACGGAGGGGCGCCACCATAGTAACTTTATGGTAAGCATCAGACAACTGAAGATGTAGCTGATGGCTTTTATAGGTCTGTGATGATGCTTGGTATAACTAAACATACGGTGTCGGTGGACATTCGGTGGTAATGGCTTGTAGTTATACAGCTGGGAGCAGACATAGTGTATGTCACCATCCATATGTGATAGCAGACTGTAGTCGTAAATAGCAAGATTCTGATACGACTGCGGGTCGATATATACGTAGGAATTCTGCATTGACTTATAAAAGTGTTTGTTTTAAGGCATTAAGGAATCCATGTCCATAGCGCTCATCAGGCTCAACGTAGTTTCCCTCGGCCCATTCATTCCACGACCTAAGAAATAGCACCTTGTGTTCATCAGTTTTATTGCTGATAAGTTTAAGAGCTTGTTCTATGTGCTTACGGAAATTCTCTGGTGTCGCATTCACGTAGATACCGTCTTTGGCGCCAGACCTCGCACTCCTGTCCCATTGTGGCATAAGGGTAGGGAAGATGTTCTCCCAACTATCTTCCTTGGCATAGTAGTAGGGCATGACTTTAGCGTAGTTATAGCGTAATGCCGGCAACCAGGAACAGTATTTCTGAAGTGTGGTTAGTGTCAGACGCATATATTTACCCTGATATTTCATCTCTGCTAATGGGCGTCCATCGGGATTTAGAGCGTCAAAACCTAGTTGCAGGAGGTTGTTGTAAACGTCTGCACTCGAGTTCAGGTTGGGAAGCACGCGTTTGATGGTTCCATCGGCCAAGCGCTGCTTGGTAGTAGTGGGCTTGCATAATCCTACGAAGAAAATATCTCCAATTCCGTTTTGTGATGCCAGTTGCCTCCAAACCTCGATAAAATGGGATACATCAGGGAAATTATAGGGATCGTAAATGCCAAATAATGGTTTCCCGTCGACCGTGATATAGCGGTGGTCTCGGAAAGCTGGCAGGCAATAATTGAAATGTTCAATATAGTCCTTTTCACCTGGATACTCTTGTTTCGCTATCATTTTGCTTCCACCTTTTGATTGCCAGGTGCTTGTCGTCCAGTCGTGGTTGGCCCACGTAAAGCAGAATGGAAAGTCGGGCTTGCCGCTTTTGAGGACTTCCTCGAAGGGACGCTGCAACAACATTTTCCCGTTCCCAAACCAGTAGTGCCAGTAGCTGAAACCCTCTATGCCTGCCTCACGAGCCATTTGAGCCTGTTGCTCGCGTACCTCTGGGAGTCGTAGGTCGTAGAATCCTAGGTCTGCAGGAATACGTGGCTGGTAATGACCTCGGAATAAGGGCTTGGCTTTGGCCACATTAGTCCATTCCGTAAATCCCGGTCCCCATGCCTCATCATTTTCTGGAATAGGGTGGAATTGTGGCAGGTAATATGCTATGACTCTTGCTTTCATATTATTGTTGACGTTTATTGATAATGGTATCGTATATTTCTTGCATTTCTGATGCTATTGTATGCCATGAGCGTTTTCCTTCTGAATAGTCGCAGGCAATATTCCTAGACATCTGCTGTGTAATGCCAGGCTGGACAATCTGTTGGATGGCTTTTACTATTGCCTTGCTATCTCTGGGAGGAACAAGGAATCCATAGCGTCCGTCTTCCACCATTTCTGCCAAGGCCCCGACATTTGTTGCAATAACTGGTTTGTTTAGTGCGAATGCAGACATAATCACTCCGCTTTGTGTCGCATCGATATAGGGACAGACTACAGCGATGGAGCTTGAAATCAGCGATACAAGTTCTTCATTAGATATATATCGGTTGATAAACGTAAAGTAGGGATTATTCTCGTATTCTGAGATGTTAAAATAGAACTGTCCTCTACCCGCAATGACAACATGCATGTCGGGCATATCGTTTGTGACAGATTTCATAGCCTCGCATAGGTATTCTATACCTTTATGTGACTGGATACTTCCAACATATAGAATATACGGATCTTTGCATAGAGGTGGAGCAGATGGCGAGTCTTGGAGATGAGTATAGATGCTCAATTGGGACAGATGAACCCTTGATGCTTCGATGCCATACCTTTTCATAAATGGTGACAATTGTGTCTTATTCAGAAGGATGAAATCTGGCACCAACCGAATGCACCAGTAGCGTTCGAATCTGTTTTTCAGTGTTTCCTGACTAGAGTGGGGAATTGGGTCGTGCATGGTGACAACCATCTTTTTTCTTAACAGATACAGAGCAAACGTACAATAGCGTAAAGGCCATGTCAGATGGATGATGTCGTAATGTTTCTTTTTTAGCAGTCTCATCCATTTCCACGCGATTTTGAAATTCATCCATTCCCAAAAGTGCCTGACAGGTTTGTTGATGACAAAGACATGGTTCAGGTCAATCCATTTTTCGAGTATTTTCAGTTCTGGATATTCCGTACCGCAATAGATACCTCCTTCCTCTTTTAGATTCAGATCAATGACACTACCTTGTCTGGAAGCAAATGTCACAATAATGTAATAATCTACAATTGCATTCTTGGATAGCTCATGGAGCAAAGGTAGGTCGCAGTCTGTCAGGACAGTCTTGGATATATATGCTATTTTTCTTTGTTTCATGATGCGTCGCGGATTGATAGGATGTAGATTTTTATCATAGTGAGGCAGGAAAGAACCTGTTTTGGGTAGTTCCATAACCAATACCAATAACGAGTAAAGCCTCCTTGCTTCAGGTCTCTTTTTATATGGTGTACGATAAGTTTCTCCATAAGATGATTCATAGCACTTAGGGCGTTGTTAATGTCTTTTTCAGGATAAATACCCTGTGAAAGGAGTTTTGCCAGTTGTTTTTCGTGCCATTCTTTCTGCATCAAGACGGCAGGAACTTTTTCAGCGTCATTATGTGATAGAGAGATACTGTATTGGTTTTCCCTGTATTGAAACCCCGTCCTGCTTACATTGGCTATTCCTAAGGGTAGTGCAGCTCTGAACAAGGTGATGTCGTCACTTCCCCATGCGTAGGGTATAAAATAATATCCACCGCAGGTTACAAGGTGTTGCCTGCTATAGCAGAAATCACCAATAAATTGTTTCCGCCCTTCCCATCTTTTGGTCATGAGTGACAGCGCGTCTTCTCTCTCTGGTCTTTCTTCTAATCTTTCTATGACCTGACCATTTTCATCGATAATTTCTGTTTGCAGATGGTAAACATTCAGGTCAGGATACTTGTCAATAGTATTGCTGAGATCCTCCAGACAACAAGGTAGCAGACGATCATCGTCACCTATGCAGATAACGTAGTCGCCAATGCAATGGCTGAGGCAGATGTTCCAGTTGTCCACCACGTTCACAGCCCCACAATTCTTCTCGTTGCGATAGTAGCTGATGCGCTCATCGTTGAGGAATGGTTCCATAATACCCTTCAGGTCTTCAGGTGAGCAGTCATCTACAATGATTAGTTGCCAGTCCTGATAGGTCTGTGAAATCACACTTTTGATGGCCTCATCAAGGAAGCGTGCCTTATATGTGGGTATTGTAACAGAGAATGTCATAATTTGCAAAGGTATAAATAATAAAGCGAAAGACCAAATTTATAAGCTCTTATTTACTCAATTAATAGATACTATTGGTCTGTCATGAAATAATCACCTCTGATAATCCAGTCAGAAAGTGTCTGAGCTTTTTTATGTGATATAGACAGGTAGTCAGGACGTAGCAACGTATGCCCTAATCCTCTCCATTTGTTCTCAACCCCAAGAATGTCTAGTAATGTGGTGTATACATCCAGTTGGTGGCATTCTCCTGTCCAGACCCTAGTCTTGTCAATACTACCATTGATGATATATAGAGGAAGATAATTACTAACTCCTCCTTCTTTCATACCGAGAAATGATGGGTGTGCATCGTGGTCGGCAGTGATTATTATTAAACTATTGTCATAGATACCTTTTTGTTTAAGTGCTTCAATATACTTTCTTAGTTGGGCATCAAAAAAGTGGCAGTCAATTAAGTAGTTGCTATACTCAGGAGTTATTGTTTTATCAGAAAATGTAAAGCCGTGTTCCACATATTTGTCATAGGGACTGTGCATGGACATGGTCAGAATCATAGAGAAGAATGGCTCTTGGGTAGTAGTATCTATTTGAGATGCCATTGAAAATATCTGTTCGTCTGTGAGATCTTTGTTACCTTTAACCTTTGTTTTGCAGTCGTATTTGGAATAAAGCTGATCAATACCATAAATTATACACATAGCATCTTGTTCCCAGAATGTGGGCGATGTGGGCACGATGATGTGTGAATGCCTGATCATGCCACTGTTGGTCAGCAATTTTGGAAGGCCAGGTACTGTTTTCCCTTTGACAATATTCACCGTGATGTCTGATTTCAGTGGTAGCAGTCCTGACATATAGATGAATTGACCGTCGGATGATTCTCCAAGGTTGATGTCTGGAAGCATGTTGCCATTGTAGTAGACGGTGCTGTCATGCTTCAGGGTGTTCAGAAACGGCGTAATTTCCTTACCGTCAATTATTAGGTCAGAGGTGGCAGACAAATAGGACTCAACGACAATGAAGATGACGTTTTTAATATCTTTGCCAATGGTCGGGGCTGTTACTCTGTATGACAGGTTTGTATATTCACGCTCAATCTCTTCTTGCTGTTTCTTGTCTAATTTCAAATCTTTCTGTAAGAAATCTTCGTAACAAATGATGGATCTCCTGACAAAACCGCTACGGAACAGCATGGTGTTAGGAGCCAGATTATACTGAGCTTTGACAGGAAAGAATTCATAAAACGACCACTCTAATATGGTATTGCTGCATAGGGGAATTGCTAATATGATAGAAAAAACAAGGGTAAGCATTCCCCCCCAGAGTATGCCTAATGTTCTCAAACTATTGGCTTTTACGGTTGTTGCTTCTGTTTTTCTGTAGAGTATTGCAAACAGAAGGACCAGCACAATGAAGCAGAAATCGTAAGGCTTGAATCCTTTAAGAATGCTTTGTATAACCTCGTAGTCATTAAGATTACCGATTTGTGTTAAGACCGTATTTGGCAAATAGTGACCAAAGAATCTGGAATATATGATATTACAGAACGACAATATGACGGATAATATAAATGCTATCAGCAATGCTCCTTTTGTCTTACACTTCGTAAACAGCATACCAACGAAAAAGAAAAACGTGGTGTCGACAATGCATGAAAATAGATTGCTTATTAATGTGGCTTTCTTGATGCGGTATTCGAAATCTATCGTTACTGCCAACTGCCAGTGCATAAATAGCAGGCACAGAACAGAAAAAAGAAACATCATCAAGAATCTCTTGTTGATGAGCTTCATTATTTTGTCAATATACTTTCTTTTGGAAATGTAATTCATACTACGTCTTTGAATGGTTGGCTATTTCAATATGAACAATAGGATGTCACCAGGTTCTACACTATATGATGTTTTGGGTACATTCTCTTTTAGCAGCTTGGTTATTTGTCGTGGAGTGGTGTTGCGATAGCGGAGGCGTACTGTCATGCTGTTTTCATGGTCTTTGTTGACGATGGCGAAGTAGTAGTGACCGTCTTTCATGAACTCAGAGAGAATGGCTCCTTTCTTGCTGACGACCTTTAGCGAACGCAGGTTCTGGGGCATTTGGGTCTGACGAGTGGTACCTTCTGGCAGTGTGCCGCCTAAATGGTGAACGCTGAGCACACGGGCACCATAGAATAGGCTTGAGATTCTCTTCAGTTCGCGATTCATCTGCTGAACGATGTTGTATGTTTTGGTCTTATGTCCCTCTGTGTCAACGGGTGCATCGTGATATTGGTATTTGCCGGAGGTGGAAGTCCAGTAGGTGAAATACTGGATGGCCTGAGCGCCATAGGCAAGGTTTGAGTAGACTTGCAGTCGGAGGGATGCTAAGGTGGGGGTGGGGTAATAGTTGCCTTCCTCGAGGGGAACGTTGTGAGGTACAGACAGTACGAAGCCCCAGAATGGCTTGCCGCAGGCAAGACTCTCCTGACGCACCATTTCCAGATTATGGTACCATGTGGGACGGATGCCTTTGGTGGTAATAGGGTAGAAATCGAAGGATAGCTGCTGGCAGTCTGTTGCTGACAGTGTCTTCAGATAGGCAGGATAGTTTATGGCTTTGGTGCTGGGGGGGATCCAGTCTGGGTTATAGCATGGAAACAAATTGATGTAGAACGTATGAGTGCTGTCAATAAGTTTGAGCTTTTCGATTTCGCGCTGACGTTCATGCATCTCAGGGACTGAGGGCTCATCTTGCAGGTAATAGCCGAAAAACCCTTTTTCCTGCAGTAGTTTGCGGGCTGCAAGCGTGGGATTGCTAGTCATCTCGGGACATCGACCCAATATTTTGACACCATATTTGTCGGCATAGCGACATGCCTTAATCAGTATGTCTAACGATGGATATGGCGATAGGCTGACATTAAATCCACACTCACTGAAAGTACGGAAATGTTCTTCGGTGGTATGCCAGCCTGGAATACCAAAGAATGCGATAATGGGCATTTGGCCTTTGGCGGCATCTTCTGCGTAGACTTTGCAGGGCAGAACGCAGAAAAGAAGTACTAATAAAACCAACATGATGATCCGTTGAATTCGTATTTCAGATTGTGAGTTCTTTCAGCGACTTTCCTAGCGGGAATACCTGCCACAACGTCATAGGGCGCTACGTCCTTGGTTACCACACAGCCAGCACAACAGACTGCCCCTTCGCCAATTGTAACGCCTGGCAGAACTATGACGTTACTGCTAATCCATGCCCTGTCTCCTATTTCTACTGCTTTATTACCGCCCCTATCAGTAACACGGAAATACTCGTCTTGGTAGTCGTGCTGTTCTGTATAGATGGATACGTGAGATGACAGATTCACGTGCTCTCCTATCGTCAGACCATTACGGGCATCAAGTAACGCATTGTCACCAATGATAGTACCCGTACCCAGCTGAAGTTCATAAGGTGCTCTGATTTCTGTTCCGAAGTGTATTGTCACGTGTTTTCCGGCCTTGATACCCAGTAGTCGATAGAGCAGTAGTCTTAGTGTGAGTGAAGGGATGTGACCTATATTGATGATAATGAATCTGGAGACACCCTCGTTTGTCAATTTATCAAGCCGATAACCTGGTGCCCTTAATATTTTCATCAAGAGACTATTGTGCTTCCTGCACTGGTAAAACAGGCATATCCAAGGATAGACCAAAATGATGCCAATCCATTTGGCACAGATCAATAATAGGAGAAATATTAGGTATTTCATTTTCTATTCAAAAAGATATTTATCACTTTATTTTTAAGAATGAATGACTCCACTAAGAGGGTGTAGCCTCCAATCAGGAAGGCCAGGATGATAAGCATTACATGTCTATTATCAAGACATCTATAGATGATGATGGAGATGATGAACAAGGGAAGGTAGGTCACGACATAGGCTGCCATCCGCTTAAATGGCATGAGAAAACGCATTTTCTTGTAGATGGCATGGATGGACAGCAACGTAATGGCGCACTCTGCCGCTATCCAGACGATGGCTGAGCCGATGGCTCCCATAGAAGACGTGATGAGGATATTGAGCACAATGGATACCATGGCTCCCCAGAAAGCATTGCGTAGCACTATGTTGTCTTCGTGGGTGGCCATGAGAATCTGGATGACCAGTATCTGCTCGATGCCGATGATGAGGACAAGAGGTGTGATGATACGCAAAGGGAGATAGGCTCCCTCGAACCCGTCACCAACGATGAGATGCAGTAGGTCTGGACCTGCCACCAGAATATAGATAATGGTAGGGAATGTAAAAAGGAAGATGGCATCGAATGAGGTGTTGATTTTCTCCCAGAACTCCGTCTTCTTCCCTTCAGCTAATAGGTTGGAGACACGTGGAAAAAGAATATTCGTAAAAGAAAACAGAACGGCCATGATAAGGTTGTGGAGTTTCGTGGCAGTAGTGAAATAGCCTACCTCGTCCGTGTTGGTAACGAATCCTAACCACACAGGATTCATATAAGTATAGGCATTTGTCAATAGGATATAGACACCAATGATGAGAAAAGCCTTGAGGAAGGGCTTCATGTCAATGGATTTAAAGCTATAGCGAACAAATTTGTGACTATGGATGATGTTAATCGTGGCATTAGCTATCACCATCGCTGCAGAAAGGATGTAATAGGTGACGTAATCGGAGGCGTTTCTTACAAATACGAAGACTGCTATCACATAGGCACATTTCACCAAAATGGAACGGATGGTGATATACTTGAATTTCTCCATTCCTGTGAAGAACCACTCTATCAAGAAGAAGTTGAAGAACAGTTTTATAAGACCGATATATAGTAGATTCTGATAGGGTATCAATTTGGGTATAGTGTACATGGAAATCCACAAGGCAATGATGACAATGAGGGTGGTGATGGCTGTAATAGACAACAATGAGACGAACGTCTTGGAAAGTTGGTCTTGATTGTTTTTCCTGGCAGCAATTTCGCGGATACCTACTGTAGAAATACCCATCATGGAGACAAGTACAAAGTAGTTAATGATGTTGTCGATGAAATTCACAATACCGATGCTTGACAGTCCCAGCGTACGTGATACGTAAGGATAGACAATCAGCGGGAACAGGTATTTCGATACCGTTAGTATGCTGCTATATATGAAATTACTCTTTAGGCTCATTGTAAGTAATTAATATTTTAGTTCCATTTACAGTAGAGCAAGAGCATACCATAATATGCTGGATATAAATCTGAAGGTTGACAGGACGTTGCTGATAATCTTGCTGATGAAGATAGGTTGGAAAGCATAGACGGCCCCAGTCCATAAGAGGATGGATACTACGGAGAAATAGTCATTCATACGATTCCCTAATACCGAACTCAGTCCATTGGCAAAGAAGAGGAAACATAATCCCACGGCTTGTAACTTGATGGCGATGATTGTATACTTAAAATGTTTGGCAAGATAGTCGTGATAGTAGATGGATGCATAGTAGAGAACGATGTTCATCCAGATAAGGATGTGAGTTTCTAACATCCATCCAGCCTGTTCGTCTTCAAGTCCTTGTTCTTTCAATTCGCGGTACTTCTGCAATCTCTGCCCTCCCAATTCATCGGGCACAAAAATAGAAATGTCGAAATGAGTAAAATATACTGCCAGTCCTATAGGGACAAGCGAGTAGAGTACTATTCTCTGCCATTGTGGCAACTTGTCGTTAAATAGGAAAATGACCAGTCCGGCAATGGCGGAGTAATGGAAAAATGTTCCTAACAGGATAAACAATAAGGTATATTTCTTCTTGTTCTCAACATAGTAATAGATGGCCCATAGGAATAGTCCAGAAGCTACGCCACAACGGATTTGAACCATCTCATGCATCATATAATAATATGAGATATAGATGGTCAGTATCAGTAGAGGAAACTTTGACATACGCCATAAGGCAGACAAATGAATAGGTACGGAAATAAGGGCATAGGTGATGAATAATGCGCTAACTCCCAAAGAGAAACTATTAAGAACGGAAACGATTAAGTTGAAAGAAGGCTCTCTCAGCATGAGTGCTAGTTTACTCCCTTTGGCATAATACATTCCCTCATAGGCTATTGTGTCTGGAGTAGAACCGACTTCTCGCAAACCTGCTATCAAAATCATAGCGACACCAAGGATAAGATAAATCATTACCTTGTCCCTAGCCGTGAGTCGGTCTTCAATAAAAGACAAGGAAAGGCATGTGAAAAATAGCAGTATTAGCGAGATGACCATTAGACTCATGGTAGTCTACTTTTTCATTAGCAGTTTACCTGACAGCACGATAAATGACAGAATCATCATGGCCACAGAGATAATCAGTCGACGAGGACCTGCAGGCTTGGTGGGTACGGAGGCACTCTGGATAACCGTAAAGGCGGGTGTGGCTTCCTGCAACTTTGCTGCAGCAGACTGCATCTGGGTATTCATTGCAGTATAGACGTTATACCTTAGCTGCATGTCGTTCTCCAAATCGGTAAGAAGCAGTTCCATACTCTTCATCGTCACATCCATATTGGCATCTGATGTGGCTCCGTATTTACGACGTACCTTCTCGTAATCGGCCTTCGCTGTTTCTGTGAGTTTCTTGTAGTACTCGTAATCAATCTTGGCTTTGTTGGTGCGGTAGTTGATGATAAACTCCTGCAGTTTCTCACAGGTAGCCTGGGCCATTGTCGCAGCAACAAGTGGGTCTTGGTCTTGTACTACAATGTCCACAATGTCGGTCTTCTTGTCGATGGTGCACTTAATCTTGCCACTTACAGACTTGAAGATGGCACTTTGTTGTTCGGTGAGATTGAATACCGAGATTTTTTCTTCGCCATTGTATTCGTCTTCCGGAGTGGGGTCGAAGAGTTCTATGATTGCCCCTTTGATGTATACCCACCAAGGATAGCTCTGATGGTCACGCTGGTAGGTGTAATAGTTTGTCTTGACATCTCCTTCCTGCGTCTGAACCTTAACAGTCATCAGTTCTGCAATGAAATCGTTCGACTTCAGAATGTCAGGATAGATTTCTGAGTTGAGAGCGTCTCTGCTTCCTGCCATCTTACCCAAAGACCCTAGTCCCATGGAAGAGGCAAGTGAGCCGAGGGAACCGAGTGATCCCGACAATGATGCGCCTGTTGGCTCTGGTGCCAGACTAACGGTACATTTGTAATATCGCGGAATGAATAGTGTGAAAAGATATGTCAGGATGAGTGTTGCAGGCAACACTTTGAAGTATAGTTTCTTGTGTGGCCACAACGTCTTGATGATATCTGTGATATTGATGGGGGCTTGCTTCTTTTCTTCCATACACTTCTTTACTTCTTCAGGATGTTAGACAAGGTGGCAATCATGGTAGCGATAGATGCTGCAGAGGTACCGATGGTCAGCAACTCCTGAGTGGTCATCTTGCGTGTCATAGCCTTCTGTGGTACCACAATCTCGCAGCCTGGGCGAATCTTCGCACCATCGCTGACCTTGGCAACGGTACCGTTCATGTAGATGACATAGGCCATGTTCTTTTTGGCGTAGCGGTTGTAACCACCAGCCTGCTTGATGTAGTATCTGGCACTCTTTCCCTTCGAGAATGCTACGGAGTTGGGATACATCACCTCACCGTTAATCTTCACCGTACCGTTATAGGTGGGGATGAAGATGCGGTCGCCCTCGCGGAGCACGATGTCTTCGTCACCGCCAGGATTCTCAAGGGCTTTGTCGAGCTCGATACCTACGGGATATTCCTCTGGTATCTCGATGACTTCCTCTTCCTCTTCTTTCTCCTGGGCCTTGGCGTTCATGTTAATTTCAGCAATGGAACGGTTGTTGTTGATGGCCGTCTCCTGCATGATACGCTCGTTCTCCAACTTGCGCATCTTGGCAATCTCCTCCAAACGGATGCGCTCGGCCTCGTTAATCTTACGCACCAGACGGGCGCCTTCGATATAGGCGAGGTCCGTACCACCACCAGCACGCTTGAAGACGTCGCTCAGTCGTTCGTTCTTCTTCGTGAGGGTATAGGTTCCTGCAAACATCACCTCACCTTCGACGGTGACGTTCTGCTGTTTGTAGAAGCCAGGGCTCTTGCGGACATACACCTCGTCGAAAGGCATCAGTCGGAACGACTGCTGACCATCGATGACGAAGCCGTCCTTCAGCGAGAACTTAAAGGTCTGTGCCAGTACAGAGTCAGTACTCAGCGCATGAGGATTGGAAACACGACGCGATACGAGCACATTATGCATAGATGCTGTCTCCTTCAGACCACCAGCCTGCAGGACGAAGTCTTCCAATGTTTCGTTTTCGGCATATTTGTACGTACCTGGATACTGCACCTCACCACGAATATCGATGGTTTGCTCTATCTGAGATTCCTGACGGGTGGGGATGAAGAGTACGTCTTCATTTCTCAACGGGATATCTGCAACGGTACCATCCATGATACCCTGCACATCGACTGACAAGGCCTCCAATGTGCGGTCAGCCTTCATGCGGTGCATGACAGCGTGAGCGGTGAAGGCTTCCTCGGTGACGCCCTCAGCATTCTCCAACAGCGTCTTGACGCTGTAGATGTTGTCGCCAATCTGGTACATGCCAGGACGGAAGACAGCACCCTTAATCTCCACCATATTCGAGTAGCGGGGTAGGATGGAGTCAACGCTCACGGAGTCGTTGTCGGCCATGCGGAACGATGACATGTCGAACTCGTTGACATTGTGTACGGAGTACTGGCTACCTGACTTGCGGACAATGCGTACCGACTTGCGGTAGGCGTCGCCCGTGAATCCGCCAGCATAGTTAATCAGCGTGCCAACACTCTCGTCGCTCTTCATCTCGTAGTACATGGGGCGCTTTACCTTACCCGTCACATTGACCAGACAGTCGTAGGAACCCACCACGATGACGTCGTTGTCACCCAAACGGACATTGCCGCTCAGCTTGCCATTGAGGATATAGTCATAGACGTCAACGGTGCTGACCAGACGGTTGTTCCGATAAACCTTGATGTTACGCAGCGTACCGATATCGTTGGGTCCACCAGCCATATACAGGGCGTGGAACACAGAGGCAAAGGCTGCCAGCGTGTAGGTACCTGGGGTTTTGACCTCACCCATCACGTTGACGGTAATAGTGCGTGTCTGACCAACCGACAGACGTATCTTGCTGCTGCTATAGCGGGCACCCAACTGGGAACGTACGCGGCTGTTGGCTTGGCTGACGGTGAGTCCTGCCACCTGAATGGGACCATAACCCTCGACAACCACAAAACCATCGGGAGATACCGTGCCCTCAACAGTCTTTTGTGAAGCACCATAGATGTCGATGAGTACGGCATCGCCTGCTCCCAGGACGTAGTTGTCGGGTGTGGCAATATTCATGTTAGGTTCAAAGGTCAGTTCCTCGTTATTGAAGATGTCGCGACCAAAGACCTTCTTGCCACTCTTTCCTTCCTCTATCTCCTTCTGTTTCAGATAGTTCTTGATAACCATACGGTCATAGAGATCCAGCGAGTCGGGTAAGAAGTCATCGAGTTCGGTCTTCATCTCCTGCTCGTCTTCAGAGATGTAGCGCTTGCTCTTCTTGTACTTTTCCTTCGTCTGCTTACGCTTGTTGCTGAGCTTGTCATCCTTTAGTTTCTCGGTAGTGCTCAACTCACTCTTATCCAACGCATTATTGCGACGCAGACGAGCATCAATCTCTTCGTCTTCCGTCATGTTTTTGTCTCTGACACTACCCATGCCGTCGCCCTTCTTCATGCGTTCATACTTCTTGCGGACGCGACGAATTTGGTCAATGTCCACACCCTTCTGAACGAGTTTGGTGACAATCTGCTGTTGTGACGAACCGGCCTTCTGCTCCTTAATGACAAACTTGATGACCTGGTCATCGCTCATGGTGGACTGTGCATAAGTGCTGCCCAGCGAGAGGATGGCGAGAAGTGCCGTTAGTATGATTTTCTTCATATTTCTGATATCAGTAATTACGAGTATATATACAATATATGTAACTCCGTTTTTGCAAAATTATTGCAAAGGTACACATTATTTTATTATTAGCAAAAAAATACTGCTGATAATTTGGTGGTTTCGGGAAAAGATGCTACCTTTGCATCTTGGATACGTCCAAAATCGCTTGGGGTTGACTGGATTTGACAGCAGGCCGAGATGGTACGTAAGCATGCGGAGTGACGGCTGTGGACTCCATAATCACGTCGGTCGAACAATTAATTGCTTTATTCTCTTACAAGGTGAGAGAACGAGACATCGCTCTTCTGGATGTTGTTCCGAATCGGGAAGGTATAGCGGTGCAGGTTCTTCGGAAATAGTCTCTTGGGAGCCTCGACTACGGGATGAAGTTTTAGAGGATAAGGGTGCGATTGGTGGTCCGGGTCTTGTCGCATCACGAAAATGAAGTCCGGAATAAGCATGTAGAAAGCGTATGGTTTCCCTGTTTGGACGAGGGTTCGACTCCCTCCAGCTCCACTAATAGAAAGAAGGTTTATATGGATTGGCTTAATTTTGCTGCGGCGGTGTTGCTCGTCATCATTGGCATTGCCATTTATATCAGCAAGAAGAAAGACGAAGGGTGACTACACCATCACGAGTGAACTCATGATGTAGTCGCTGACAAACAGACCTTTGCGGGTCAGCGAGAGACGATTGTCGTGCTGCTTCAGCAGACCATCGTCCAGGAATCGTTGTGCCTCTTTCAGACAGTACCGACGATGGCGCTCCGTCAGCGTACCAAGGTCCAGTCCGTCGCTGGTGCGCAGGGCTACGGTGATGCGGTCGTTGTAGTGGGTGTCTTCGTCAATCTCTTCCTTTTCTGACGGCAGTTCACCACGCTCGATGGCTTCGATATACTGGTGGATGTCAGCAACGTTCCAGCTGCGAATGGCTTTTTTCTCGAAGGGAGAGCCTCCGAGCATCGTATAACTATGGGCAGCAGCACCCAGTCCGATGTAGGGAATGTCCTGCCAATAGCTGCTGTTATGGCGCGAACGGTGACCAGGCTTGGCAAAGTTTGATATCTCGTAGTGCTCGTAGCCTGCAGCCGTCAGCTTTTCAATGAGCATTTCATACATCTTCCGCTCCAGCTCTTCATTGAGGGGACTGTCCCCCTTGTGCATCATTTTTGCCAACGGGGTACCTTCTTCTACCATCAGGCAGTATGCCGAGATGTGTTCTGCGCCTAGGGCGAGGGCAGCATCAATGTCGCGTCGCCAGTCGTCGAGTGTCTCGCCAGGGAAACCATACATCAGGTCAATGCTGATATTGCGGATGCCGTTGTCGCGCAGGCGTTCCATTGCCTCACTCACCTGTTGTGAGGTGTGTCTTCGGTGCAACCACTTCAGTCGTTCGTCGTCGAAGGTCTGTGCTCCCATACTGACGCGGTTCACGGGCAGCATGCACAGTCCGTCGGCAAACACCTCCGTCACGTCGTCAGGATTCATCTCGATGGTGACCTCAGCCCCCATCTGCACCTTATTATATTTATATATGGCATCAAAAATCTGGTGCAACTGTGGAATGGTCAGTTGGCTGGGCGTACCTCCACCAAAGTAGATAGTGTTCAGACTCTGACCTCTTGCCTCTGACCTCTTACCTCTGAGAGCCATCTCCTTGACCACCGCATCAACGTATTGCTGACGCAGTTTTAGGGAGGTCGTAGAGTAGAATCCACAATAGATGCAACGACTCGCGCAAAACGGAATATGTATGTATAATCCAGCCATCTTGTATGCTTTCTGCCTACAAAAGTACTAATAAAGTTTAATATTTGGAACTTTTCGTTGGTTTTTTGCGCGAAAATGTCTACCTTTAGCCTCCGTTAACTCAAAACAAAATAAAATAACCTAGAAACAATAAGCCTTATGAAAGTTTATCAAACGAACGAAATCAAAAACATTGCGCTGCTTGGCAGTGCGGGTAGCGGCAAGACTACTCTTGCCGAAAGTATGGTTTACGAAGCTGGTATCATCAAGCGTCGCGGTACCGTTGAAGGAAAGAACACCATGAGCGATTATTTCCCTGTTGAACAGGAATACGGCTACTCGGTGTTCTCTACTGTTTTTCATGTAGAGTGGAACAACAAGAAGCTCAACATCATCGACTGTCCGGGCTCTGACGACTTCGTGGGTGGTGCCATCACCGCTCTGAACGTAACCGACCAGGCTGTGCTGCTCATCAATGGTCAGTATGGTCCTGAGGTTGGTACGATGAACGCTTTCCGCAATACGGAGAAGCTGAAGAAGCCCGTCATCTTCCTGGTGAACCAGCTGGATCGCGACAACTGCGACTTCGACCAAATTCTCTCTCAGCTGAAGGAGGTCTATGGTCCTAACTGCGTACCTGTTCAGTATCCTATCCAGACGGGTGCTGGCTTCAACAGCGTCATCGACGTGCTGCTGATGAAGAAGTACTCTTGGAAGCCCGAGGGTGGCGCTCCCATCATCGAGGACATTCCTGCCGACCAGTTGGAGAAGGCCAAGGAGTGGAAGGCAGCTCTCGTAGAGGCTGCTGCCGCTGGTGACGACACGCTGATGGAGAAGTTCTTTGAGAGTGAGGACCTCAGCGAGGACGAGATGCGTGAGGGTATTCGCAAGGGCTTGGTAACACGCTCTATCTTCCCCGTCTTCTGTGTTTGCGCAGGTCGTGACATGGGTGTTCGTCGTCTGATGGAGTTCCTCGGCAACGTGGTTCCCTTCGTCAGCGAGATGCCTGTCATCAAGAATGCTGCTGGTAAGGAGGTTCCTGCCGATGCCAGTGCTCCCACATCCCTCTATTTCTTTAAGACCGGTGTTGAGCCCCATATCGGTGAGGTTCAGTACTTCAAGGTGATGAGTGGTGTCGTGAAGAGTGGTGACGACCTGACCAATGCAGACCGTGGCTCTAAGGAGCGCATGGGTACGCTTTATGCTTGTGCTGGTGCCAACCGCATCCAGGTTGACGAGCTGCGTGCCGGTGATATCGGTTGTACCGTGAAGCTGAAGGACGTGAAGACCGGTAATACCCTGAATGGTAAGGACACCGAGAACAAGTTCAACTTCATCAAGTATCCTAACTCTAAGTTCTCTCGTGCCATCAAGGCTGTCAACGAGGCTGAGACTGAAAAGATGATGGCTGCTCTGCAGAAGATGCGCCAGGAAGACCCCACATGGGTTGTCGAGCAGTCTAAGGAGTTGCGCCAGATTATCGTTCATGGTCAGGGTGAGTTCCACCTGCGTACCTTGAAGTGGCGTATGGAGAACAACGAGAAGATTCAGATTGAATATCAGGAGCCTAAGATTCCTTATCGTGAGACCATCACGAAGATGGCTCGTGCCGACTATCGTCATAAGAAGCAGTCTGGTGGTGCTGGTCAGTTTGGTGAGGTTCACCTGATTGTCGAGCCTTACACCGACGGCATGCCTGATCCTACCTCATTCACCATCAACGGCCAGGAGTTCAAGATGAACATCAAGTCGAAGGAAGAGAAGGATCTGGAGTGGGGTTCATGCCCGCTATCCTGAAGGGTGTCATGGAGCGTATGGAGCAGGGCCCGTTGACAGGTTCTTATGCCCGCGACGTTCGCGTCATCGTCTATGATGGTAAGATGCACCCCGTTGACTCTAACGAGTTGTCGTTCATGCTTGCTGCACGTAACGCCTTCTCAGCAGCCTTCAAGGAGGCCGGTCCTAAGGTCCTCGAGCCTATCTACGACCTCGAGGTACTCGTTCCTGCCGACTACATGGGTGATGTGATGTCAGACCTGCAGGGTCGTCGCGCCATCATCATGGGTATGGACTCAGAGAACGGTTATCAGAAGCTGACCGCTAAGATTCCTCTCAAGGAACTTGCCAGCTACTCTATCGCCTTGTCGTCTCTGACTGGTGGCCGTGCTTCGTTCACTACTGCTTTCAGCAGCTACGAACTCGTACCGAACGACATTCAGCAGACCCTGATTAAGGAGCACGAGGCTGAGATGAAGGAAGAAGACTAATAACGATAACGTCTTATAATCCAAAAGGAAGGGCTGACAACCACAAGTGTTGTCAGTCCTTTCTCTTACTTCTTATAGCGGTCCATGCCCCATGCACGATGTCGTGCCAATCGCCGTCAGGAATGCTGTGAGTGCGGCTACTAGTACCTTCACCGCCACCTCAATAATACTGTTCTTCTTCATACTCAAATTCTTTTTCTGAAACGAATGTCTTTTTTCTTAGAAACGAATCATCCTAATTATCTCTAATTTTATCCACAAATTATTCTAATTATTATTCTTACTTGAAAATTATATTAAGATAAATTCGTGGGACAAATTAAAATAAATTAGAAAAATTCGTTTCTTAAAGATATGTGCTAGTTCTGGTCATTTCCGTCCCCGCCCGGTTCGTCACCGCCTCCTCCGTTACCACCTTGGTTACCCGATGGGCTGGGAGAGGGGTTTGAACCACTACCACCGTTTTGATTTTCGTTCTCCGGGTCTTCCACATCGTTGTTGTCGGCGCTGGTGACGCGCTTCACGATGCTGCCCTCCTTGTCGTAGCAGGTGATGGCAATCTTGGTG
>CACYBB010000013.1 GCA_902772585.1 uncultured Bacteroidales bacterium
GGCTTCTGTGGAGGTGACTATCGCCAAGGCAGCGATTACTCCTACTGTAACCTTGCAGGGTTGGGCGTATGGTGCTGACGCCAACACCCCAGTAGTGGAGGGTAACCTTGGTAAGGGTGCTGAGACCTTCACCTATGCTGTCAAGGGAAGCACCACCTTCACTGAGGCTGTTCCCAGTACTGTTGGCGAATACGTCGTTAAGGCAACAATCGCTGAGACGGCGAACTATCTGGGCGCTGAGGCTACTGCCGAGTTTAAGATCTCTTCTTCCGCTTCAGTACTTACGAAGGTCCCAGCTGCTATTGCGAACTTGACCTATACTGGACAGGCTCAGACGCTGGTTACCGCTGGTGAGGCCACAGGTGGTGAACTGCAATATAAGTTAGGAACGGATGGTACTTATGGTACGACGCTTCCTGCAGCTACTGATGCTGGCACCTATACTGTCTACTACAAGGTTGTTGGTGACGACAACCACAGTGATGTTGCTGAGGCTTCTGTGGAGGTGACTATCGCCAAGGCAGCGATTACTCCTACTGTAACCTTGCAGGGTTGGGCGTATGGTGCTGACTGCAGGGTTGGGCGTATGGTGCTGACGCCAACACCCCAGTAGTGGAAGGCAACCTTGGTAAGGGTACAGAGACCTTCACCTATGCCGTCAAGGGAAGCGCCACCTTCGCTGAGGAAGTTCCCAGTACTGTTGGCGAATACGTCGTAAAGGCAACAATCGCTGAGACAGCAAACTATCTGGGCGCTGAGGCTACTGCCGAGTTTAAGATCTCTTCTTCCGCTTCAGTACTTACGAAGGCCCCTGCTGCTATTGAGAACTTGACCTATACTGGTCAGGCTCAGACACTTGTTACTGCTGGTGAAGCCACAGGTGGTGAACTGCAATACAAGTTAGGTACGGATGGTACTTACGGAACAACGCTTCCTGCAGGTACTGATGCCGGCACCTATACTGTCTATTACAAGGTCGTTGGTGACGATAACCACAGCGATGTTGCTGAAGCTTCTGTTGAAGTGACTATCGCCAAGGCAGCGATTACTCCAACTGTAACCCTGCAGGGTTGGGCATATGGTGCTGACGCTAATACCCCAGTAGTGGAAGGTAACCTTGGTAAGGGTGCTGAGACATTCACCTATGCTGTCAAGGGAAGCGCCACCTTCGCTGAGGCTGTTCCGAGTACTGTAGGCGAATATGTCGTTAAGGTGACGATTGCTGAGACAGCCAACTATCTGGGTGCTGAGGCTACTGCCGAGTTTAAGATCTCTTCTTCCGCTTCAGTACTTACGAAGGCCCCTGCTGCTATTGCGAACTTGACCTATACTGGTCAGGCTCAGATGCTGGTTACTGCTGGTGAGGCCACAGGTGGTGAACTGCAATATAAGTTAGGAACGGATGGTACTTATGGCACGACGCTTCCTGCAGCTACTGATGCCGGCACCTATACTGTTTATTACAAGGTTGTTGGTGATATCACTCCTACTGTAACTCTTCAGGGCTGGGATTATCGAGATACTCCAAATACTCCCGTCGTTGAGGGTAATCTGGGGAATGGTCAAGTAACCTTCACCTATAAGGCAGCGGATAGCGATATTTTCACCACCACCGTTCCTTCTACTCCAGGAACTCATACCGTTAAGGCAACGATTGCTGAGACTGCAAACTATCTGGGCGCTGAAGCCACTGCCGACTTTACCATTGAGAATGTTTGGTTGGTGGTGAACGATATTAAGGTTACTAATGAGAATCGTCTTGACATTCTTAAAGATGGTGGAACAGTAACGTTTAACGGTAGAAACCAGTTGACGATGACCAAGGCTGAAATCAATGGTAATATTCTATCATATATTGACAAGCTAATCATCTATCTGAAAGAAGATAACAAGATAAATGGCACAATCCTTGGTGAGCAGGCAGAACTGGTATTTACCACAGAAGGTAACAGTCCTGGTAAATTGGAAATGAAGAGTGATAAGATTGTCATTGATGGTTTTAAGACAATAGACTATGAACAGAATCTTACGATGCTTGCAGGTTTGCCAGACTCCCCACAGATGACGATAGGTACACCAGTGAAACCTATTGCTGACGAGAAAGAACCGAAGAATAAAATTGCCCTGGCTGATACGGGTGGTGAAGACGACTTAAGTAATATCATTATCAATGAGGTGCTTTACACCCTTGACTCTGGTAATGATGATGGTATCAATCCAGAAGAGAAGAGCGTGGTGTTAGGTTCTACGATGGTTGATGATGATATCAACGACGTTATTGACAATTACACACCTGGTACTGATGAGTTTGCTGAACACTTCTCTGGTGTGACATTCATGGTTCCTGCAGGTACGGGTGAGATCATCGTTGTTGCCAAGACGGGTGAGGATGGTATACTGCATGTAAAGATTGGTTCTGCGGATCCTAAAGTATTCACTGGCATTCTTGAGTATACTGAGTTAAGAATCCCCTATGCATGTACAGAGGCCACTTATGTATATATCTATAATGCCAGTCCTGCTGTTGAAACAGCCGAGTCTGGCGACCATCGTGCTGGTAAGAAGACAACAGTAACGGTGGGTCTGTCGAGCGTAGGTGTCAATGCATCGGGTGTGCAGTCATCAAATAATGACGGTAATGTTAATGCAGGCTCCATAGTTCTAAAAGATGATGATATCATCTATGACAGGGAGAGCGGTACAGTGATAGCAACCAATGGTGAGGTAACCTCTATTGTGGATGAGTCATTCTCCGCCTTCCCGTTCCTGAAGTATATTGACCTGCGTAATACGCAGATTACGGGCGTTCATATTAGTCGTAAAGAAGGTCCTTTCAAAGGCGTGTCGAAGAACACATTTATCTATATGCCAATAGGTAACACCACCAATGAACCGAATGTTATTATTGGCAATGTCTGCGAGAAGATATTACTGGATGGCGATATGCCTGAGGACGAATCGTTCGGGCTCTCTGGCAGTTTCATAGTCAGTGCAATCAGTTTTAATCGTTTATTCAAGAAAGACGAGATGTCGACGCTCTATCTGCCATTCCCAATCAGTACAGCAGACAAGAACTCCTTTGGTACCTTCTATACTGTTGAGAAGATTGTAAATGGAAAGGTTATTGTGAAGGAGGTTGAGGGTGAAATAAAGGCTCATACTCCCTATCTCTTTAAGGCAGCTGCTGATGGTACACGACTGTTTAATAATAATGTCATCGAGATGAGTATGCCTGAGCAGTCGGCTGCTGCACGTCGTGCTGGAAATACGGGTCAACTGGTAGGCTGCTACGAATCCTTCCATGGTTCGGGTGATACAAAGGAGTTCATCTTCGTGCCTAATGATGCCCCAGAGAAAATAGTCTTTGAGCGCATTAATGCCGGGGACTTCATCAAACCCTTCCAAGCCTATCTGCTTAGTGATGCTGAAGGCGACACGTTGGGCGTGACAGATAAGGAAGAAACTACTGGTATCAGGAATATTGTTATCAGTACTAACAGTCAGTATTATGACTTGCAAGGCCGTAGAATAGCCAATGGTCAGCAGCCAACAGCTAAAGGCATTTATATTACTAACGGACAGAAAACGGTAATCCGCTAATGCCCATGACAGAAGAATTGTTAGAACAATTGAATGAAGGACAACGTGAGGCCGTCACATATTGTGATGGCCCACAGTTGGTTATAGCGGGTGCCGGTTCTGGTAAGACCCGTGTGTTGACGTATAAGATTGCTTATCTATTGGCTAATCATGCCTATCAGCCTTGGAACATCTTGGCGCTGACCTTTACCAATAAAGCTGCTCGCGAGATGAAGGAACGTATTGGTCGATTGGTGGGACTAGAGCAGGCGCGCTATCTGCAGATGGGGACGTTCCACTCTGTCTTCGCGCGGATTCTTAGGTCTGAAGCTGACAGAATCGGTTTCAATAGTAATTTTACTATTTACGATCAGTCTGATTCTCGCTCGTTGGTGAAGAGTATTATCAAGGAAATGCAGCTTGATGATAAGACGTATAAACCCGCCAGTGTGGCTGATCGCATCTCAATGGCTAAGAACCACTTGCTGTTACCGCAGCAGTATATGGTGAGCTCGTGGGCTGCTGATGATGCACAAAAGAAACATCCGCAGATAGGTAATATATATAATAGGTACGTAGAGCGCTGTCGTCAGGCTAACGCTATGGACTTCGACGACCTGTTGGTACAAACCTTCTTGTTGTTTAAGAATCATGAGGACATCCGTCAGAAATATGTGGAACGTTTCCGTTATGTGCTTGTTGATGAGTATCAGGATACCAACTATGCTCAACAGAAGATTGTCTTGCAGTTGACCTGTGAGCATGGACGTGTCTGTGTTGTAGGTGATGATGCGCAGAGTATCTATAGTTTCCGTGGTGCCAACATTGACAATATCCTCAATTTCCAGAAGCAGTATGAGGGTTCGCGCCTCTTTAAGTTGGAACAGAACTATCGTTCCACACAACTCATTGTGAAGGCTGCCAACAGTTTGATACGCAAGAACGAACGTCAGATACACAAGGAGGTGTTCAGTGAGAATGAAGAGGGGGAACGACTGACCTTGAAACCTGCTTATAGTGATAGGGAAGAAGCGATTATCGTGTGTAACGATATCAAACGAATCCGTCGTCAGGACCAGACTCAGTATAGCGATTTCGCCATCCTCTATCGTACTAACGCACAGAGCCGTTCCTTTGAGGAACAGATGCGCAAAGACGGTATCCCATATCGTATCTATGGTGGCTTGAGCTTCTACCAGCGCAAGGAAATAAAGGATGTCATTGCCTATTTTCGTGTGGTCTCTAATCCCAATGACGAGGAAGCCCTACGTCGTATTATCAACTATCCCACTCGTGGCATTGGTGATACGACAGTGGCTAAGATAGCGGAAACTGCTAATCTGCATCATGTCAGCCTGTGGAGCGTCATTCAGCAGCCTATCGTTTTTGATTTGAATCTCTCTAAAGGAACGCTGAACAAGATAGATGCTTTCAAACAATTGATTGAGAGTTGGACAGCACGTATCGGTCAGGAAGATGCTTATGCATTGGGACACTCCATCATTATGGAGAGTGGTATCAGCAAGGATATCTATGGCTCTAATAATCCTGAGGACTTGTCGCGCCAAGAAAACCTGGAGGAGTTCTTAAGTGGTATGCAGGACTTTGTGGAGAGCCGCAAGGAGGAAGATCGTGGTGACGAGATAGCGCTTAGCGATTTCTTGCAGGAGGTGGCATTGCTGACGGATCTTGACAGTGAGGGTGATGAGGATCAGCCAAAGGTGACACTGATGACCGTTCATGCTGCAAAGGGTCTGGAGTTTCCCACGGTATTTGTCGTGGGATTGGAAGAGAATATCTTCCCGTCGCCAATGTGTACGGGTTCGATGCGAGAATTGGAAGAGGAACGCCGACTGCTTTATGTGGCTATCACCCGTGCTGAGAAACACTGCATTCTGACCTGTGCGCAGAATCGCTTCCGTTATGGTAAGATGGAGTATGATACGCCCAGTCGCTTTATCAAGGATATAGACCCGCGTCTGCTAAAGGTAGAAGGGGGGGCTGGGGTTGCAGGTTTGCCAAACTCTAGTCATTCTAGTAGCTCTAGTAGTTCTAGTCATTCTAGTAGTTCTAGTAGGACTAGTTATACAAGTAGTTCTAGCTGGACAAACCGAAGCAATTCACAGAATCCACGTCCAGTGGCTACGCAGTTTATTGCTGACGTGAAGCCACGTTTGATACCTGTGCGCAGAGAAGCTCCAGCACCACAGTCTGCTATTGGTAATATTGGTCTGAAGGAGGGTAATCTGATTGAACATCAGCGCTTTGGTATCGGAACGGTCATCAAGATAGAGGGCAGTGGCGAGAATACCAAGGCAACGGTGAACTTCAAGAACGCAGGCACCAAGCAGCTCCTGCTGAAGTTCGCGAAATATACGATAATTGGGTAGGGCAGGTTAAAACAGCTAACCTGATGGAAACTATAAAGCCTCGTCTTCCGGATGTTCCAGAAGGCGAGACTTTATTTTGGGTAGATGCTTCTTCTTGCGGAGGTAGGCTGCTTTGCGAGCCTCATACTCCTCGAAGTGTTTCTCTAAGAAGTTGTCTGCCATGATGTTCTTCCTGTAGCAAGCTACTTGTTGACATTATAGATGACACTCATACGGACAGGGGCATGCTTGTTTTTCGCACCACCCACCAGGCGTACGCTGTTGACATTCATCTCGTTGGCAATACCTGATGATGCTGTCGAAGCCGTTGTAGAACTGGTCTCTACCTCAACAGGGATGAGTACGGCTTTGTTCCAGTTCTCTGATTTACCCTTACGTGTATACATACGGTTTATCAGATAAGAGAGGTTATTGAAACTATAGGTCTTCTGCGAAGAATTATAGGTTGCCAGATAGGAGGCAATATTGTCTGGCGTGCCGTTGTTTTCAAAGAAAGAACGTAGACTGTCGAGCTCAATGAGCAGCAATCTCGTAGGCTCTTCAAGGATGACCTCAGAGGTGTTGCTACGAGATCTCATACGGGTAAAGGTAACCTTCGCTGACGTGATGGTATCGTTCTCGTGACCTTTCTTGATCTCGTCAATAGGCAGTGTGATTTCTGTATAGATTCCAGCTGGTGTCTTCAAGTAAGTACAAGTATCGGTAGCCACCAACTTGTCAATACCTGACTGATCGTAACTGACATGTGTGGCCTTGAGAACCTCATCAGTAGAGTTTAGTGAGCAGGTCGTATTGTATGTGACATCGTTCAACTTATAGCGATAGTACATGTTCAGCTGAGTGAAAGCCACCTCAATGATGTTTCCTTGTCCGTCAGCTGATTTGACGTAGAAGCCAGGGCATATGTTGCGCGTAAAAGTGTTGAAGTTCTTGAAGTTGTTGGCGTTCTCGTAGAACTTGCGCATAATATAGGTACCGTAGTTGTTATACTTTTTGCCGTCCTTGTCGATGTACTCTTTGTTGAGGGGTACCTTGACATAGGCAAAGTATTTACCTGTACGATAGACGTTGCGCATACTGTCACTGAGCGTCAGGTCACTGGTAGTATAGACCTTGTCGCTTCTGACTGCTCCCTTGTCAGTACGTATGATGCCTGCTGCTTCTGGATCGAAGTCGGTATAGATGGCGTCGGTACTTTTCATGGGGGTGTTGAGCTCCATCAGTGAGAGTTTCATCGCTGTCAGCGAGTCACCCTGAAAGGTGTTAATTAAGACGTGTACGTAACATGAGTCAACGATGGGCTGATTATTGTCATCTCGACCGACAATGGTCTCGCTGCTCTTAAAAAGAGTGCTTGCCTCAGACTCCAGGATGGAGAACTGCGTAGTGTAGTCGCACTTAATATACGTGCCAGTCTCAGGGTCTTTAATGCGTCCTAAGTATGAATAGGCATTGCGCGACAACACTGCACCAGACGCTATTGAGCGGGTGGAGATATCAAAGGTGTCTGTCTCTGTGGTGAATTTGTCGGCTGAGCTGGTCAGCGAATAGCCCAATGTTGATGTGTCTTCACTACACGACGAGATTGCTGCTATGAGTAGCGCAATCCCGACCATTATCCAATTTTTCATTTCTTTTCCTAAACTTATATCTTTTCGTAAAAATCCTCGTATGCACTATAGAAGTCCTCTCCCGGATATTCAAGGGTGGGAATGTTGTTGGACTTGGCATATTTCAGAAGTTCAGCATCGACATCTTGATGTGCTGCGATGACACCGTCGCTATAATCGATGGCCATCTTGCTCAACTCGTCGAAGTCGAAGGTGTCGTTGTATTTCTTCAGCACTTCGACATCGGCCTCGCGGAACTCTACACACTTCTTGAAGTTATTGCCAAAGTCAGCGGTGATGGTCTTGGGGAAGAGTGACGTCACCACCTTGGTATTGGCAAATGAGGGTTCCTCATGATAGGCGGTCTTGATATAGAGAGGCACTACGGCACTCATCCATCCCTGTACGTGGATGATATCAGGTACCCAACGTAACTTCTTGACGGTTTCCAGCACGCCGCGTGCGAAGAAGATGGCACGCTCACCATTGTCAGCGTAGTCGTTGCCATTTTCGTCCTGCTCCATCTTGCGTTTCGAGAAATAGTCTTCATTATCAATGAAGTACACCTGTATGCGAGTACCCACAATGGTAGCCACCTTGATGATCAGGGGATGATCGGTATCGTCGATTATCAGGTTCATACCTGACAGACGAATAACCTCATGAAGCTGTCCGCGGCGCTCGTTGATGATGCCCCATTTTGGCATAAACGTGCGTATTTCGTGTCCAGCATCCTGCATTGCCTGTGGCAGTGCCTTACCCATCAGCGAGAGGTTGCTGTCGGGAACATAAGGAACGATCTCCTGATTGATGAATAGAATCTTCTTTGCCATATGGTACGATTTTATCTTTGCAAAGATACGAAAAATAACTCACAAAAACGCAAAAATGTGCATATTTTTGATTTTTTAGCCTTGTTTTTGGCATATTTTTACGATATTTTTTTCTTATTTGGTAAAAATGTTGTTATTTTGCACCCGATTTTGTACACTATCAGTTTAGAATGAAAGTTTTTAATAAGATTGTAGACCTTCAGAACCAGTTGTTTGAAGATCGCAAACAAGGAAAAGAAATAGGCCTTGTGCCTACGATGGGAGCACTGCATGAAGGACACGCCTCACTGGTGCGTCGCAGTGTGAAGGAAAATGGGATAACGGTGGTGTCGGTATTTGTTAATCCGACCCAGTTTAATGACAAGAATGACCTGAAGAACTACCCCCGCACGTTGGATGCTGACTGCAAACTGTTGGAGGAGTGTGGTGCAGACTATGTGCTGGCACCTAGCGTAGAGGAGATGTATCCTACGCCTGATACCCGTCAGTTTGAGTATCCTCCAGTATCTACCGTCATGGAGGGCGCTCATCGTCCTGGTCACTTCAATGGTGTCTGTCAGGTGGTTAGTCGTCTGTTCTATATTGTCAAGCCTCATCGCGCTTACTTTGGCGAGAAAGACTGGCAGCAGATTGCTGTTGTGAAGGCGATGGTTCGCCATCTGCAACTGCCTGTCCAGATTGTCGAGTGTGACATTATTCGTGATGCTGACGGCTTGGCTCGCAGTAGCCGTAACACGTTACTTTCTAAGGACGAACGTGCAATTGCTCCAACCATCTATAAGGCACTGAAAGACAGTCTGAAGTATGCTAAAACTCATACTGTTCAGGAGACGCACGATAAGGTCGTCAGCGAGATCAATGCTGTTGATGGTTTGGATGTTGAGTACTTCTCTATTGTTGACGGCAATACACTGCAAGATATTGAGAATTGGGACGATACGCCTTACGTTGTTGGTTGCATCACCGTATATTGTGGTAAGACCCCGATTCGTCTTATTGACCACATAAAGTATAAAGCCGTATGATGATAGAAGTTCTGAAGTCAAAGATACATTGCGCCACTGTTACGGAGGCAAATCTGAACTATATGGGTAGCATCACCATCGATGAAGACTTGATGGATGCTGCTAACCTTATTGCAGGTGAGAAGGTGCAGATTGTTGACAACAACAATGGTGAACGTTTCGAGACCTATATAATAAAAGGTGAGCGTGGCTCTGGCTGTATCTGTCTGAATGGTGCTGCTGCCCGTAAGGTGCAGGTGGGCGATGTGTGTATCATCATCTCCTATGCTATGATGGATTTTGAGGAGGCGAAGACCTTCACCCCTAACGTAGTCTTCCCCAAGGAAGGCAACAAGTTGTAAGTCGTTTTAATTGATATAATAAACAAGCCGCCCAGAAAAAACTGAGCGGCTTATTTATTGGCTGTTAACCATTAGCGATTGGCTATTGGCTTACTCGATTACTACGAGAGGATCGTCTTCCATGACGCTCTGTCCTGGCTTTACCAAGATGGCGGCAATCTTACCGTCTTTCTCCGACTCAATGTTGTTTGCCATCTTCATAGCCTCCAGCACGAGCAGGGTGTCGCCTGCCTTCACCTCGTCGCCAACAGCCACCTCGATAGAGGTGATGACGCCAGGCAGCGGAGCCTTGACAGCGTTGTTGGTGTTGACGTTGGCGTTTGAAGCAGACTCTTCGGAAGCGCTAGCTTCATTTGCTGCGGCAGGTTTGCCGAGTACGGGCTTCTTCTTCTCAGGTTCAGCCTCAGGTTCCCATTCTACCTTGTATTCTTCACCATTCACGGTGACGGTAGCAATGGTTCCCTCTATGTCGCCAATGGCTACCTCGTACTGGTTGCCATTGATGGTGTACTTATATTCTTTCTTCATGATAATTACGTTTTAAGGGTGAGCGGTCATTGTCTGGGCATAGCCGTTCCACTGAGTCTGCTTCTCACAGATAGTGATGATGCCTGGCTCCTTGTCGTGGACATTGTTGCCCTTGAATTCATAGAGCGCCATAGCAATGGCTGCATAAACTTCGTTACTCATAATTTTCAATTTTCAATTATCAACTAGCGAATGCGCCATTACATAGGAATGTTTCCATGTTTCTTAGCAGGCAGAGCATCACGCTTGGTAGCCAGCTGAGCCAGTGCACGACAGATGCGGAAACGTGTGTTGCGTGGCTCGATGACGTCGTCGATGTAGCCATACTTAGCAGCCTGATAAGGATTAGCGAAGAGGTCGTTGTACTCTTCCTCCTTCTCGGCGATGAATGCCTTCACGTCCTCACCAGCTTCCTTCTTAGCCTTGGCCTCCTTAGCATAGAGCACTGCGGCAGCACCTGATGCACCCATAACGGCGATCTCGGCTGATGGCCATGCGTAGTTGAGGTCAGTGTGCAACTGCTTAGAACCCATCACGATGTGTGAACCACCGTAAGACTTACGCAGAGTAACAGTAATCTTGGGTACAGTAGCCTCACCGTAAGCGTAGAGCAGCTGAGCGCCGTGCAGGATGACGGCATTGTACTCCTGACCTGTACCAGGCAGGAATCCAGGAACGTCAACCAGCGATACGATAGGAATATTGAAGGCGTCGCAGAAACGTACGAAACGGGCACCCTTACGGCTAGCGTTCACGTCGAGCACACCAGCGTAGCAAGAGGGCTGGTTGGCTACGATACCTACGCTCTGTCCATTGAAGCGTGCGAAACCAACGATGATGTTCTTGGCGAACTTAGGCTGTACCTCGAAGAATTCGTGGTCGTCGGTGATAGCCGAGATGACCTTGTACATATCGTAAGCCTCGTTGGGGTTCTCAGGAATAATCTCGTTCAGGCTATCCTCCAGACGGTCAATGGGGTCGTCGCACTTCTTGCGAGGAGCCAGCTCCATGTTGTTTGAAGGAATGTAGCTCAACAGGGTCTTCAGCATCTCAGCAGCCTCTTCCTCTGTCTTGGCAGTGAAGTGGGTAACACCCGACTTCGAAGCGTGTACCGATGCACCACCCAGATGCTCCTGGTCGATATCCTCACCAGTAACGGTCTTCACCACCTTCGGACCTGTCAGGAACATGTATGATGTACCTTCCATCATCAGTGTGAAGTCAGTAAGTGCAGGGCTATATACGGCACCACCAGCGCAAGGACCGAAGATACCAGAAATCTGAGGAATCACACCTGATGCCAGGATGTTACGCTCGAAAATCTCTGCGTAACCAGCCAGAGCGTTGATACCTTCCTGAATACGTGCACCACCCGAGTCGTTGATACCAATCAATGGGGCACCCATCTTCATGGCCATATCCATCACCTTACAAATCTTCTGGCTCATGGTCTCTGACAGAGAACCAGCATGTACTGTGAAGTCCTGTGCAAAGATGAATACCAGACGACCGTCGATGGTACCAGAACCTGCTACGACACCGTCGCCCAGGAAGTTTTTCTTCTCCATGCCGAAGTTGTAGCAACGATGTTCCTTGAACATGTCATACTCTTCGAACGAGCCCTTGTCGAGCAGCATCTCGATACGCTCGCGGGCAGTGTATTTGCCCTTCTCGTGCTGCTTCTGTATGGCTTTCTCACCACCACCGAGACGTGCCTGTTCGCGCTTCTCGATGAGTTGCTTAATCTTTTCTAATTGCTTGCTCATTGTTTTATTTGACTATTAGACAATTTACTATTTACTCTGGGTGCTCACATAACTCAGTAAGAATGCCACAGGTTGATTTCGGATGCAGGAAGGCGATGTTCAGTCCCTCAGCGCCCTTACGAGGCTTCTCGTCAATCAGGCGAACGCCCTTTGCGCTAACCTCTGCCAGTGCATTGGCTACACCGTCCTCTACGCAGAATGCTACGTGGTGCACACCCTTGTTGCCCTTGTCGAGCCATTTCTGAATGGTGCTCTCAGGCGATGTGGGCTCCAGCAGTTCCAGCTTTACCTCGCCGCAGCGCAGGAAGGCAGTCTTTACTTTCTGGTCCTCAACCACTTCAGTTGCATAACACTCTAGGCCCAGCACGTCGGTAAAGAACGGCAGGCTCTCCTCGATACTCTGGACGGCGATGCCCAGATGCTCAATGTGGGAAATTTTCATACCTTATCAATTATTAAGTTTCAAATTGTCCGCAAAGATACAAAAAATAATTGAAAAAGGAGAAATGAGAATTGATAATTAAAGATTATTAAAACTCTACAAGCACTTTTGCATTGATTTGGCGTCCTGTCAAGTAGTTGGGAACGGCAAATTGCTGGTTGGTGACGTCGGTTACCCAATAGTAGCTGTTGACGTTAGAGATGCCGAAGATGTTCAGCGCATCTATACCCAGCCAGAGTCGTGGGTGTTGCAGTGACGGGCGACCATCGGTCTTTCCGATAGCGAGATAACTCATACCGATGTCGGCACGCTTGTAGGCTGGTGCACGGAACTGCTGATATTCCAGTCCACGGTGGGGCGCTCCGAAAGGTAGTCCGTCGGCAAAAGCCAATTTCAGCGTCATCTTCCAGCGTTCGGTGCCTGGGAAATAGTCTGTGAAGTGCAGGTTGATGCCCCAACGCTGGTCGGTAGGCAAGGGGACGCTGACACCATTGATCTTCTGGCGTGTTGACATAATGCTCAGCGTCACCCATGAGTCGGTACCTGGGACGAATTCTCCGAAGAGTTTCAGGTCCAGTCCGACTGCATATCCTTTGGCCAGATTCTCACCGTAGTACACCACCTTCATGTTCTGCACGTTGTAGGGTACCAGGTTTGACATCAGTTTGTAATAGGTCTCGGCAGTGAAACGGAATGGACGGTCCATCATACGGAAACGATAGTCGAAAGCACCCACGAAGTGTAGGGAGCGCTGACTCTTGATTTTCTGGTTCATTGTCACAACGGTCTGTCCGTTGATGGTCGATGTGTCACGCAGTTCCTTGTAGAACGGTGCCTGATAGTATAGTCCCGTAGCAAAGCGGAACGTCATATCCTCATTCCATGATGGGATGGCGGCAATCGAGACGCGTGGCGAGACGATGGTCTCTTTATTATAACTCCAGTTGGCCATTCGCAGACCGTAGTTCAGTATCAGGTACCACGGTTTCTCGCCCCCTGTCTGCATGCGGTAGGTGTCTTGTATGTAACCCTCTATGCGAGTGGAACTGATGTCCGTCTTCGACGCCAGCGAATAAATCAGGTCCAAGCGGTCGGCAGCGTGGGGTATCGAGTAACCGCTGGAGTCGCGCATCTCGTACTCTCGGCTTTTCTCTTCTATCTTCTCCCACTTCAGGGTGACGCCTGCTTCCCAGTCGTGCTTTCCAGTCTTGTGGTTAGCCATCAGCTTGAGGCTTTGTACGTTGGCAGTCAGATAGTTACGTGCGTGCTCCATATAGGTACCTACGCCCAGTTGGTCCTGTGTCTGTGCGTCGTTCAACCAGTACTGTCCCTGAATGTCGAACGTCTCCTGTTCCTTGGTATGGAAGGCGGAGTAGAGCAGACTGATTCTGCTGTTGGCATTGAAGGTGCGTGTCAGTCGGGCTGTTCCGAACAGCGTACGGAAGATGTCGCGCTCCTGACCATCGAAATACACCTTGAAGGTCCTCACGTTCTGCATGGTGCCAAACGACGTCTCGCGGTCTGTTGGCTTGAAGTTATAGTGGTTCTCTGAGATGTTGCCGATGATGTCCAGTGACCACCGTTCATTGGGCTGGTAGGTGATGTATGTCTGGTAGTCCAGAAAGTTTGGACGGTATTCACCTTCCGTCTCCAGTGAACCTAGCAAATAGCGGTTAGTCTTATAGCGCAAGCCGTGCGACATGGTGAATTTGGCGGTCTGTTGTCCGTTGATGGTTACTTTCTGCTTGCTGGCATAACCGATATACACGCCAGCGCCCAACAGCGACGCACTCGCGTTGCCTTCGAAGCGGGTGGGGCGACGATATTGGATGTCGAGTACACTGGACATCTTGTCACCGTATTTCGCTTCAAAACCACCACTGGAGAAGCCGATTTTCTCGACCATATCCGAGTTGATGATGCTGAGGCCTTCCTGCTGACCAGAGCGGATAAGCAACGGACGATAGACCTCTACATTGTTGATATACACAGAGTTCTCGTCGAACGAGCCACCACGCACATTGTACTGTGACGACAATTCGTTATGACTCGAGACACCTGCCTGTTGCTGTACCAGTTCCTCTACGGCATTACCCGTTGTCGAGGGTGTTTGCTGGATGTTTTTCACGTCCAACTGTTCGGTGCCTGTGGTCTGTCGTCTGCGTTCCGTAACTACGACCTCTTGCAGCGCCTCCATCGGCGACAGTTGTATTTGTATCTTCTGGTTGCCGCGAGGATTTCTCAGTACGCGCGTCTTTGTCTGGTAACCCACCATCGAGAACCTGATGACTACAGAGTCCTTTGACTGCAGTTTCAGCGAGTACTCGCCATTCAGGTTTGCCATCGTTACGGCCCCCTGTTCCAGACACGATATGGTGGCCAGTTCTATGGCATTGCCGTCCTGGTCGCTCACCTTTCCGGAGAGTGTAAACTGTTGTGCTTTGGCACCCATTGCCAATAGCAGAAATATAGTGATAAGATGTCGTTTCTTTGCGTTCATTGTCTATAATAACGCAAAATTCCCTCTTTTATTATATTTATTCTCTCCACAGCCACGAAGCCAGTTTGTTGACCCATCGGAAACTGATGCGGAACCAGCGCAGGGTGCTCACTTCCTTGCCACCAAAACTCAGGATAAAGTCACGATAGGAACTATGGCGGAAGGGTAGTCCAACGTCCATAAAACGAATGTGTTGGCATCCGTCTTTGTGTGCTTGACGTATTGTGTTCCAGTATGTTACTGCATTTGGATGAAGCGTTGCGTAACTCTTTCTTCGAGAAGCAGTATACCACAAGTAAGCGTCGCCTTCGGAGTAGACCATCACCGAACAGCCAACGACTTTTCCCTTGTAAGTTGTCAACAAAATCTTGCAATGACCCTCATCCATCATCGCCTTGAAGAATGCGTTGTCGGGCAGGTATCGACGCAGCTTCAGCCAGTAGTGGCGTCGCATCAGTCGGCTGAAAGCCATGAAGTCCTCGTCCGTCTTCACCTCGTGGGTCTCTACGCCGCGTTTGATGGCTGTCGTTACGTGTTCCAACTGTTTCGGAGTGATGCGCTCTTCAGGTGCTTTCGAGTGCAGGGAGTTGTGCACGTTCATCCATTTTACGGGGAAATAGCCTTCGGCGCGTAGTGGGGCATAGCCAAACATTTTCTGACTCAGGTGACTCACCTCCATATACATGGAACGGCCAGACAACTGTTGTGTCAGCGCGTGAATCATCATGGAGAACAACATGTTTTCCTTCTCCCCAGCATACACTCCTTCACCCAGAATGCGCACGTGGCGATGCAGCAAGGGCAGCATCCAGGCGTAACGGTAGCGCTCAACGGCCAGCAGGTGGGCAGCGACATTGTTGTCATCATCCGTCACTACCACCATGTAGGGCTTGTGGCGTGGCGTGCGCAGACACAGTTCCATCAGTTCCCTGCTGTGAAAATAACTCCCAGTAGGTAGCGTGGGCAGTGTGGTTGTGTCTGTGTGGATGGTGACTTTCATACTGCAAAGTTACAAAATAATTCATAATGTATAATGTATAATTCATAATAATTTGTTAAATTTGCACCAAATTTTAATGATTCGAGCAATTATGGATTTCAAGGAACTGGTACAACAGCGGCGTTCGCACCGCAAATTCACTGGCGAAGAGGTCAGTGCAGAGGATGTAAAAATGATTCTTAGGGCAGCCCTGATGTCACCGACGTCAAAGGGACAGCGTGCCTGGCAGTTTGTGGTGGTCGACGACAAGACCGACCTGGAGAAACTCTCCGACGCCAAGGATATGGGTGGTCAACTCATCAAGGGAGCAGCACTGGCTGTTGTCGTGCTGGGCGATCCTCTGCAGAACGACTGTTGGGTGGAGGACGGTAGCATTGCCGCTATCTCCATGCAGTATCAGGCCGAAGAACTGGGACTGGGCTCCTGCTGGGTACAGATGCGTGGTCGCGGACTTTCTGATGGTACCTCTGCCGACACCGTCATACAGGGCATTCTCGACATTCCTGAGAATCTGTCGTGCCTCTGCGTGCTGGCCATCGGTCACTGGGCCGACGAGCGCAAGCCCCAGGCAGAAGACCGTTTGAAGTGGGAGAACGTTCACGTCGATAAATTTTGAACCTCGTTATTCCGTAATAACGTTATAACGTAATAACGAAATGAGAATCGCATTGATTGGACGAGGTCGTGTGGCCACCCACCTGCTGAAGGCTCTGCTGCAGGCAGGTCACGAGGTGGTCAGCGTCAACAGTCGCACGCTGGAGGAACTGCCTCCTGTGGCTGATGTCTATATCCTCAGCGTCAAGGACAGTGCCTTGCAGGAGGTCATCGCCAAGGTTGCTAACAGCCATCACCCAACACCCAACACCCAACACCCCATCTTTGTCCATACCGCTGGCTCTATGCCGATGGACCTCTTTAAGGGTTGCTGCACGCATTATGGCGTGCTCTATCCCATGCAGACGTTCTCCAAGGAGCGTGAGGTCGATTTCCGCCAGATACCCTTGTTCATCGAGGCTTCCGATGCTGAGTCGCTACAGCAAATCCGCGTGTTGGCTGATTCCATCAGTCAGCATGTCTATGAGCTCTCCACCGCTGATCGCCGTTATCTGCATCTGGCTGCTGTCTTTGCCTGCAACTTTGCCAACCATTGCTATACGCTGGCTGCCGATGTGCTGGCCCAGAAGGGATTGCCTTTCGACGTCATGCTGCCACTCGTTGACGAGACCGCCCGCAAGGTTCACGAACTGCACCCTGTAGAGGCTCAGACGGGCCCTGCCGTGCGTGGCGACCAGAACGTCCTTGCTGCCCAGTCAGCACTGCTCGATGGTCGCCTGCGTACCATATATAATATAATGTCTGATAGTATACAAGATAAGAAACAACATGATCAATTACGACTTACAGAAGATACGAGCCATCGTGTTTGACCTTGATGGCGTCCTCTCTGCAGAGACCATCACGCTGGCTACTGACGGCACCCCTCTGCGCACCGTCAACATCAAGGACGGTTATGCCATCCAGTTGGCCGTCAGGATGGGACTGCAGATAGCCATCATCAGCGGTTGCAAGATTGAGGCTGTGCGCCATCGCTACGAGGGTCTCGGCATGCAGGAAATCTACCTCGGTGCTGCTGTGAAAGTGAAGGTTTACGAGGAGTTCAAGCAGAAGTATGGCCTCTCGGACGACGAGGTGATGTTCATGGGCGACGATATCCCCGACCTCGAGGTGATGCGCCTGGTGGGCTGTCCCGTTTGTCCCAGCGACGCCTGTCCAGAGGTTCGCGAACTCAGTTGCTACGTCAGTCAGCATCGTGGCGGCTATGGCTGTGGACGTGATGTCATCGAACAGACGCTGCGTGCCCAAGGCAAGTGGCTCAAGGATGAAAGGGCTTTCGGATGGTGAACTACAAGATTATTCTGGCCAGCAATTCGCCACGCCGCAAGGAACTGTTGGCTGGCTTGGACATTGACTTTGAGGTGCGTGTCCTGCAAGGCATAGACGAGAGTTATCCTGCCGACCTGCCCACGCGCCAGATTGCGGAGTTTATCTCCCAGAAGAAGGCTGCGGCTTATCGTGAGACGATGGCTGCCGACGAACTGGTCATCACTGCCGACACCATTGTCGTGCTGGGTAACGAGGTGATGGGCAAGCCCAAGGATGAGGCTGATGCCTGTCGTATGCTCCACGAACTCAGTGGCAATACCCATCAGGTCATCACTGGCGTGACGCTCTCCACCCTTGAGCGCCAGCAGTCGTTCTCCGTACTTACCGACGTCACCTTCAAGACGCTCTCCGACGACGAGATTCACTATTACGTCACCCATTACCGTCCTTTCGACAAAGCCGGCTCCTATGGCATTCAGGAGTGGATAGGCTATGTGGGTGTCACCCAACTCAATGGCAGTTACTTCAATGTCATGGGTCTTCCCGTCCAGCGCATCTACGAAGCTCTTCGTACGTTTTAATTTGAATTGTCTCCACAATTGTAAAGTTTTTTTTAGTTAAACATAAGTTTTTGTTTTGAGTCTTCACTGGTACCTTGTTTAGACCCCCTGTTTCTCCCTAATTTCGGGGGACAAGGGAGATAAGCCTTTTCTCTATCAGAGATGTGCCTTCTCACTCATCGTGATGTGCCTTTTCTCTTTCAACGATTGGCCTTCTCGTTGTCAGCGTTCTGGCGTGTCTCTCTCGAATCACAAACCAAAGTTTTATCGACGACGGAACTCGGCGCAGGTGATGGCGGTAGCGATGGCGACGTTAAGGCTTTCGGCAGTCTCGCCAGAGGTGTTGTAGTTGGGAATGAGTAGTTTGTGGGTGACGAGCTGGCGAATGGCAGGAGAGATGCCGTTGCCCTCGTTGCCCATAACGATGATGCCCTCGGGGGAGAGTTGTTGCTCATAGATGTTCTGGCCGTCGAGTAGGGTGCCGTAGATGGGGCAATGGGCGGACTTGATGAGCGCTTCAAGGTCGGTATATATAATATGTACGTGCGCGAGAGAGCCCATCGTGGCCTGCACAACCTTGGGATTATAGCAGTCGGCAGTATCTTCAGAACAATAGATGGTCTGGATGCCAAACCAGTCGGCTATGCGGATGATGGTGCCCAAATTGCCTGGGTCTTGAACGCCATCGAGGGCGAGGGAGAGGCCGTTTAAGTCAGATGAAGAAAAACCGTTGTTCAGACCCTTGTCGTCCCCTAACTTAGGGGACAGATTGATCTCGAAAACAGCCAAAACCTCTTGTGGATGCTGCAAAAAACTGAGTTTGCGTAACTCATCGTCTGTGACGAGTTGGGCGTTGGGGCGTTCAGTGGTAGAGAAAATGGTGTGGGCACGATAGCCAGCGCGTTGAAGGTCGCCAACAACCTTGGGACCTTCGGCAACGAAAAGGCCTTCTTTCTTGCGATTTTTCTTCAATTCCAGCGAGTGAACCCACTTAATTTGGTTCTTTGTCAACATTTTCTTCCGATTTTTGTCGCAAAGATACGAAATTATTCGTAATTTTGCAGCATAATGCGAGAGAAAATCATCTTTTATGTGCTTTTGGCACTCTTGATTACCAGTTGCGCAGAGACGAAATACGTCCCTGATGGGGAGTATTTGCTAGACAGGGCCGACCTGCGTTGCGACGAGCCAGCACGCTATATCAGTCTGACGGATATGCGTTCCTTTATCCGCCAACAGGGTAATTCCAGATGGTTCTCTACCGCTAAGTTGCCCTTGAAAACCTATTCGTTGTCGGGTCGAGATTCCACGAAGTGGATTAACCGCATGCTGCGCAGTATGGGTGAAGAACCTGAACTCTATGACTCCGTACAGTCGCTGCTGTCGCTACAGGCCCTGACGGCACAGATGCAGAATCTGGGCTATCTGCGTGCTTCTGCCGACGTGCAAGTCCAGAAGAAAGGCAAGAAAGTGCGCACACTCTATACCCTGCATCCAGGCATTCCGTACTATCTGCGTAATGTGAGCTATGACATTCAGGATACGGCCATTGCCCGACTGCTGGACGAGATACCCTCCGAGAAGCGCGTGTTGCAGAAGGGTATGGTGTTCAATGCCGACAATCTGGATAGCGAGCGCTCGCGGATTACACAGTATCTTGTCAATCGCGGATACTACCGTTTCAACAAGGACTTTATGACCTATCGGGCTGACTCTATTGAGGGTTCTAACCAGATAGACCTTACGCTGGTGTTGCACCCCTTCCTGGACAATGCGAAACAAGCCCGTCCGCACCAGGTTTATACGATTGGTCGCATCAACTACCTCAGTGGCGACCCTAACGACCCCGTTATCCCCCTGCGCAGGAAGGTGTTGGAGCGCAATACATTCCTCACCGAGGGCGACATCTATTCGGCTCGTGACCTGCGTAACACCTACAACCACTTCGGACGTCTGGGTATTGTCCGTTATACCAACATCTCTTTCCAGGAGGATGAGGACGAGCCCGTGCTCGACTGCGACATCAACCTTAGCATGAACAAGTCGTCGACCATCTCGTTCCAGCCGGAAGGTACCAATACCTCTGGTGACCTTGGTGCGGCGTTTACCGTTACCTTCCAGAACCGTAACCTTTTCCGCGGGTCGGAGACGTTCTCGATAGACCTGCGTGGTGCCTACGAAGCCATTAAAGGATTGGAAGGCTATGGTGGTGGTAACTTCATAGAATACAGCGTAGGCTCCAGACTGACCTTTCCACGATTCATTGCGCCTTTCCTCGCCAGCAGTTTCCGTCGTCGCATCAATGCTACCTCTGAGTTGGCTGCTAACTGGGATATGCAGAACCGTCCGGAGTTCCATCGTCGTGTGTTCTCCGTGGGATGGCGATACAAGTGGAACGACCAAGGACACCACGACCGCTATACGGTGGACCTGTTGGACTTGAACTATATCTACATGCCGTGGATTAGTCCAACCTTCAAGAGTGAGTATCTGGATAATAAAACGTCGCGCAACTCCATTCTGCGCTACAACTACGAGAACATCTTCATCATGAAGTTCGGTTTGGGTTATTCGTATAACAACAACCGATGGGCCATCAAGGCTAATGTGGAGACTGCGGGTAATGTGCTGAACTGGATGGCGCGTAGCCTGCATTTCCATACGAATACCGAAGGACAATACACTTTCCTGGATATTGCCTATGCACAATATGCCCGAGGAACGTTTGACTTTACACGCAATATCAACCTCAGTTTCAACAACCAGTTGGTATTCCACGTCGGTTTCGGTATAGCCTATCCTTATGGCAACAGTACCATTCTGCCTTTCGAGAAACGCTTCTTCTCAGGAGGTGCCAACAGTGTAAGAGGATGGAGCGTCCGCTCGCTGGGACCAGGTAAGTTTGTGGGAGAAGACGGACGTATCGACTTCATTAACCAAACGGGTGATATGAAGCTCGACCTGAATATGGAGTATCGTGCCAAGTTGTTCTGGAAATTCAGTGGTGCGCTGTTTATCGACGCAGGTAACATCTGGACACTACGCGACTATGAAGACCAGCCCGGTGGACAGTTCCAGTTCTCGGAGTTTCTCTCACAGCTGGCTGCCAGCTACGGCTTGGGCATTCGTCTGAACTTCGACTTCTTCTTGGTGCGTTTCGATATGGGTATGAAAGCGGTTAATCCTGCATACGATGACCATATTGGTCACTTCCCGCTACTCCATCCGAAACTTAGTCGTGACTTTGCTTTTCACTTTGCGGTAGGCTTGCCATTCTAACCAACCAACTGCCGTTGCGCTTGACAACGGTAGTGTGGAACACGGCCTTGTCTATTTGTGAGGGTTCTTCGCCTGCAACGGTGGGTTTCACGCTGTTGCATACCACCAACTCGACCACGCGCAAGGTGTCGTTAGCCTCAGGGAAGAAGTCGGTGGCTTCCACCTGGGCAGCATGATGCTTCAGCAAATCAAGGTCTTGTTGGGTGGTGTTGGAGGCAGCAAACTGCAACCAGCGACGGCTCTCAGGAGTACACAATGCCTCAGCCGCGTGATAGTCGCAGTTGAAAAAGGCCTCGCCCCATTGAACAGCTGTTGAGGTGCCCTCGTTGTCGTCATTCTGTATCATGTCGCAGGCGGCCAGCAATAATGATAGCGCCAATACTAAGGTTTTCTTCATTGTTTACGGTCTATTTTTCCTGCAAAGATAAAAAAAAATAGTTATTCTGCATAATCATTGGCAATTATTTTGTAATTTTGCAGTCAAATTGTAAAAAATCATGCTGAAGTTTATCTCTTTCGGTAGTGGAAGCAGCGGAAACTGCTACCTGTTGGCAACTAAGACCGACACACTGCTCATAGACATAGGAGTGGGGTTGAGGGGCCTGAAGAAAGCCTGTCGTGACTATGGCGTCAGTCTTTCCAGCGTGCATCATGTGCTCATCACGCACGATCATGCTGACCATATCAAGTCGGTGGGAGCCTTCAGCAACGAATACAATGTTCCTATCTATGCTACGCAGGAGGTACATGATGGCATTAACCGTAACTACTGTGTGGTGAAGAAGGTGCCTGCTGAGTTGGTGGGATTGGTGAAGAAAGGTGAAACCATTCAGTTAGGCGACTTCACGGTAACGCCTTTTGCTGTGCCTCATGACAGTGCCGACAATGTGGGCTACTTTATCGAGGCTGAGGGTACAAACTTCTGTCTGATAACGGATGCGGGCGCTGTGACCGATGAGATGAAGACGTATATCAACAAGGCACATCACCTGGTCATTGAAGCCAATCACGACATTGAGATGGTGCAGAACGGTCCTTATCCGCAGTTCCTGAAAGACCGCATCCTCTCTGGTACAGGTCATATGAATAATCACGACTGTGGTATCGCTATTATTGAGAATATGTCGGAGCAGTTGAAGAATGTGTGGCTCTGTCATCTCAGCGAAGAGAACAACCATCCCGAACTGGCACGTAAGACGGTGGAGAGCATCTTGCGTGACTATGGTGTGATTGCTGGCGTGGATGTTCGCTTGGAGATTCTCAAGCGTACAACGCCCACAGGTCCCTTCGAATTGGATTAGTCAAACTGCATGGCCTTGACGGGCTGAATGTGCGATACCAGATAACTGGGCGCTATCAGCACGAAGACGGAGATAAGCAGCGTAGCAACATTGAGAATGATGATGATGGGAATATTGAGTTCCATCGGTGCCGTATCAACATAATAGCTGGTGGGGTCGAGATGGATGAAGCCTGTCTGCTGTTGCAGCACCACCAAACCAATACCAATCACGTCGCCCAACAATAGTCCCTGACTGATAATATAAGCAGAAAACCACAGGAATGTGTGGCGCACCGTACTGTTGCGTGCTCCCAAGGCTTTCAGGATGCCTATCATCTGGGTGCGTTCCAGGATGATGATGAGCAGTCCGCTAATCATGGTAAAGCCTGCCACGCAAACCATTAGCGCCAGAATAATCCATACGTTGATATCGAGCAGGGACAGCCACGAGAATATCTGTGGGTAAGCCTCGAAGATGGTTTGCGAGGCGAGTGTCTCACCATAACGGTCGGTGTGATTCTTGATCAATTGGATGACCTGCATGTTGGTTTCGTCAATGTGCTCAAAGTCCTTGACCAATATCTCTGCACCGCTACACTGGTCTTTCTCCCAGTCGTTCAAACGGCTGGTGGTGTGCAGGTCGGTAAGACAGAGCACATCGTCGAACTGCTTCATGTTGCTCTGGTAGATGGCGCTAATGGTAAAGCGTCGGGCACGTACATCGTCATAAGCAATGAAGTAAGCATAAACCTTGTCGCCAACATGCAACTGTAGCTTGTCGGCCATCTTGCGCGAGATGACAATCTTGTTGCTACTCTTTTGGCTGCTGAACGTGGGAAGGGTGCCTTCTTGCAGGTTCTGACGGATAAATGACAGGTCGTAGTCTTCACCAATACCCTTGAAGGCCACACCGAGGAAATCGCTGTCAGTCTTCAAGATGCCCTGCGTCATGGTGTAACACTCCACATGACGGATGTTGGGAATCTTCTTGAGTTTGCGCATCAGCGTGTCGCTGATGGCAATAGGTGCCGGTATGGCTGTCTGTTGGGTCACAAAATTGGTAATCTGTATGTGACTGCCAAAACCCATCACTTTGTTCTGGATGGTATGCTTGAACCCCAAGATGACACTCACCGTTATAATCATCACGGCAAGCCCTATCGCAACACCAACGGTAGCGATACGAATAGCAGGACGACTCACCTCATGGCGGTCGCCCTCAGAGAAATAGATGCGGCGTGAAAGAAAAAACGGAAGATTCATTCCACTCTTCCAGGATAAGCCTCTAAAGCCTTCTGCAGTACGACAAGGGCACGCTCCAGGTCTTCTTTCTTCAGCACGTAGGCGATACGCACCTGATTGATGCCGGCACCTGGGGTGGTGTAGAAACCAGCAGCGGGAGCCATCATCACTGTCTCGCCCTCATATTCGAAGTCGGCCAAACACCAGCGACAGAACTTCTCTGCATCATCAACAGGCAATTTGGCAACAGTATAGAAGGCACCCATGGGAATCGGCGAATAGACACCAGGAATACGGTTCAGTCCGTCGATGAGACACTTACGGCGTTCCACATACTCGTCATAAACATCACGGTAATACTCCTCAGGGGCATCGAGGGATGCCTCGGCAACAATCTGACCAATGAGGGGAGGAGAGAGGCGAGCCTGACAGAACTTCATGACTGCCTTGCGAACCTCCTGATTCTTGGTAATCAAGGCACCAATGCGGATACCGCACTCTGAATAGCGCTTTGAGACGGAATCGATGAGGATAACGTTCTGCTCGATACCTTCCAAATGGCAGGCAGAGATATAGGGTGAACCCGTATAGATGTACTCGCGATATACTTCGTCGGAGAAGAGATAGAGGTCGTACTTCTTTACGAGGTCGCGTATCTGGTTCATCTCACGGCGGGTATAGAGATAACCCGTCGGGTTGTTGGGGTTGCAAATCATGATGGCACGGGTGCGGTCGTTGATGAGTTCCTCGAACTTCTCTACCTTGGGCAGTGAGAAACCTTCATCAATCGTCGTGGCAATAGTGCGAATCTTGGCACCAGCAGAGATGGCGAAAGCCATATAGTTAGCGTAGGCAGGTTCTGGTACGATAATCTCGTCACCAGGATTCAGACACGACAGAAAGGCGAACAGTACCGCCTCGCTACCACCACTGGTGATGATGATGTCGTCCGCCGTTACGTTGATGTTATACTTTGCGTAATAGCTGACTAACTTCTCGCGATAGCTGAGGTAGCCTTGCGAGGGTGAGTATTCAAGGATGTCACGATCAATGGTTTTCAACGCGTCAAGACCCACCTGGGGCGTTGGCAGATCGGGCTGTCCAATGTTCAAATGATACACGCGTGTTCCACGTTTCTTGGCTGCGGCAGCCAAAGGTGCGAGTTTCCTGATAGGTGACTCTGGCATCTCCACTCCGCGTACTGATATTTCTGGCATGTTGTTTAATTTACGTAAATCGCTTGCAAAGGTACGAAATAATTCATAATAAATAATGCATAATTCATATTTTTTTTGTACTTTTGTGCCCTGAAAAATAAATTTGTACGTATGAACTACGAAGAAATGCTCGCTGCCAAAAACGATGGAAGACTGAATAAGACCCGTCTCTCTATCGGTGAATACTACCGTGTTCAGATTGATGGAAAATACCGTGCCGTGGTTGATGTCCGTCAGGAATTGAACAGTAGCATCGTCTTCTCTGGGGCTTTGAAAACAGAGTGTGAGCGCAATAAGGCGCTGGTAAACCGCCATCAGTTGCACTATACGCCCGTGATGGATGAGAACGGGGAGGTACGGCAGTTGGAGGTCGAGGCGGGTGTCTTTCTCTCGATGGAGCAGTTGCTCAATGAGAGTCCTGCCATTGTTGCCGAAAAGGGCTTCGTTGACAATACGTTACAGGCTTTGGTAGATATCACCACCTATCTGCATAGTCAGGGTATCAAGCATGTATGCTACTCGCCAAAGAGTGTGCTGGTACGCAAGGGTGATCACGCCATCATGCTGCTCTCTCACGGCTCGTTCTACATGGCGATGGATGACCAGCGCTCCTTCTATGGTGACGATGCTGTCTTCGTGGCTCCTGAGGTGTTGGATCATGGAACAATTGATGAGCGTTGTGATGTCTATTCTATCGGTAAGTTCATGGAGACTATCTTCCAGCGTGCCGATATGACGATGGAATACCGTAACGCCTTGAAGAAAGCTACCAGCGAGAAACCTGAAGATCGCTACGAGACCCCTCAAGCGCTATTGAAAGCTGTGCAGGCACGTCGTAGCATGATGCATTCGGCCCTGATGTTGCTGGCTGCCGTCGTCGTTGCCCTCATCATCTTTGGCATCTATGCTGAACTGGTACCTGAACCCGTAAATGTGGAGTATGTGAAGCCTGCCCCACGTCAGGCTACTGACGACCTGTTGGACGATGGCTTCAAGCCGGAAGACTTGGGCGTTGTCAGTGCTGACTCCCTGACTGAGGCGCAGCAAGAGAAGCAACGTGTCTATCAGGCTAAGGCTGAAGAGATTTTCCGTAAGAACTATGAGAAAGAGGCTGACCGCATTCTCTCTAAGATATATAATAAGGATTATATGAACTCGACGGAGAAGCAGTTTGCGGCACAGAGTCAGGCAACCATTGAGGAACTCATGAAGACTCAGCAGAAGATGGGAGCCGATGCCAGCCTTACGCCTGAACGTTCTCAACTCATTGCGAGTGAGATTATCGAGCGTCTTACTAATGAGAAAAAGAAACAGTTGAAGAATAATAAGTAAAGTATTAAGAATCAATAAAATGAGATCAAGAACAGCAATTTGGTTTGAGTGCAAGATCGCCTATGAGAAAGTAATGGATGACGGCTTGCAGAAGAAGGTAACAGAAAACTATGTAGTCGACGCCCTGAGTTTTACAGAGGCAGAAAAACGTATCATGGAGGAGATGTCGAGTTACATTAGTGGTGAGTTTACCGTCAAAGACATCAAGATAGCCCCTTATGGTGAAATTTTCTTCTCTGACGAAGAAATGGCTGACCGTTGGTATAAGTGCAAACTGCAGTTTATCACTATTGACGAGAAAACAGAGAAGGAGAAGCGCTCTAATGTCAACTATCTGGTGCAGGCTGGTACACTGAATGGTGCCGTCAGAAACATCGATGAGGTGATGGGTGGCACCATGATAGACTATGTCATTGCCTCTGTTGCTGAGACAACGTTGATGGATGTCTTTGAGTATGGCAAAGAAAAGCACGACGACAAGCCCGAATACGAAGGATAATGTACGACGTTAAAGGACAACTGCATCAGGTGCTTGACGCACTTCCTGAAGGTGTACGTCTGGTAGCGATTTCCAAGTATCACCCCAACGAGTATATCGAGGCGGCATACGAAGAGGGTCAGCGCATCTTTGGAGAAAGCCACGAACAGGAGTTGCGCCAGAAGCACGAGACGCTCCCCAAGGATATAGAGTGGCACTTCATTGGTCATCTGCAGACCAACAAGGTGAAGTATATCGCTCCTTATGTCACGATGGTAGAGGCTGTTGACTCGCTGAAACTGCTGAAGGAGATTGACAAGCAGGCTGCTAAGTGTGGGCGAGTTATCGATGTGCTGTTGGAACTGCATATCGCAGAAGAAGAAACGAAATACGGACTGACGCCTGATGCGTGCCGTCAGCTTTTGGCTGATGGTGAATGGCGCGAACTCAGTCATGTGCGTATCTGTGGTCTGATGATGATGGCGTCGTATGTTGATGACGAACAGCAGATACGTAGCGAGTTCCGTTTGGCACATAGCCTCTTTGACGAAATCAAAGAACGCTATTTCGCTGATGCTCCCTGGTTCTGTGAACGTTCATGGGGCATGAGCCACGACTATCCGATAGCTGTGGAAGAGGGCTCGACGATGGTGCGTGTCGGAACGTCTATTTTTGGTCCCCGCGTCTATTGAAGTAATACTGGTCGCGCTTTCTCGTAATGCTGCCGTAGTTGATAGCGTGCATGGGACAGTAGTGATAACAGGCCAGACAACAGGTACATTTCCCATTGTGAAGCCACGTGGGAGGTGTACCTTCAATATTGTCAACAGGGCACACCTTACTACATTTGCCACAGCGGGTGCATGCGTCACTGTCCACAGTGAACTTCTTGTCAGTAATCATCTTCTGGTTGAAGTAGGCGCCGATGACGTAGGAGTAGAGTCGGGGAGTGGCGCCTTTCTCCAGTTCTTCGATGCCCCGTTTGCAGTCTTTGATGATGCTGATGATGTGGTGCAACTGGTGTCTGGCATTCTCGATCTTCCAATGTTCTTTGTCTATTGGGTCGGTCTTCATGAATGGCAGACAGACATATGACTCCGGCATAATCACAGAGAATACGGCTTCTGCCTGTAAAGGACCATCGTCCTCCGTCCTGAGCGCATTGTTCATGGCCAAGTCCTTGTTGAATATGGCCATGGCTTCGCCCATATTGTCACCGCAAGTCGTTAAGGCCCAACAGAAGTGTGGACGCTTGCCTGTCAGTACCAGTTGACGGATGAACATTCGAACGATTCTGGGTGGTTGCCAACCATGTGTCGGAAAACAGAAGCCGATGCGCTCGTCTTCCTGTAACTTGAACTCAAAGCGTCTCTCTTTGATTAGATTGGGGATGTATAACAGTTCTTCCCCGAGGGCTTCTGCTATCTGCTGAGCTACCCATCGTGTGTTGCCTGTTCCAGAGAAATAAAAAATCATTTATGTTAAGAATTTTAGAGTCAGAAATGGTGGTATTTTGCTATAAATCATAAATTTTGCACAAAAATAATCATTTTTTTGGTAAATAATAACAATTATATCAATTTTTTTTGTAAATTTGCAAATGAAATGTATAAATAAATTCTTCACAGGGTTATGGCAAAGTATAATATCACAGAGAAAAAAGCTAAAGAGGCTGTCTATCGCAGTCTCGTCAGCCCTAAGTTGATGGACGAGATGAAGGAGAAAATCCTGAGAATCATCGTCATGGAGAAGAAGTACAAGGACAAGGATTATTCAGCCAAGAAACTAGCCGAGGATTTAGGAACGAATACGCGTTATATCTCAGCTGTGGTGAATGTCCGTTTCCACATGAACTACACTTCTTTCGTCAACAAGTTCCGAATTGAGGAAGCAATGACTATCCTCGTAGACCGCAGATATCAGGATTTGCGCATGGAGGAGGTCAGCGACATGGTTGGTTTTGCCAATAGACAGTCGTTCTATGCTTCGTTCTACAAAATCATGCACATGACACCGCGTGAATATCGCCTGCAGCATTTGGCTCAACATCCTGCTGAAAAGGTAAAACACGAGAAAAAGTCGCATTGAACACACGATGAACTATTCGGAACGCTTTGCGGACATTCAATTGCTCAGATACCGTTTGAACGGATTTGAGCAATTGTCTTTGTTACAGAAAAAACTGATTTATTACCTTTCGAAAGCGACGCTTTACGGGCGTGATATCACTTTCGACCAGTTCGGACGCTATAACCTCCGCATCCGTAAGATGCTGGAGGCGGTATATACTAATCCTGCTATCAATCATGATACTGATGACTTCCGTGCTCTGGAGCTCTATCTCAAGCGTGTCTGGTTCTCTAATGGCATCTACCACCACTATGGTACGGAGAAATTCGAGCCTGGCTTCACTGCCGACTACCTGCGTAGTGTTCTAGGGCAGACGGATACCAGGAAGTTACCACTACGTGATGGCGAAACGGTTGAGGCGATGTGCAACGAACTGTTTCCTGTCATCTTTGATCCAACGGTATTACCCAAGCGTGTCAATAAAGCTGATGGTGAGGACCTTTTGCTGACTTCTGCCTGCAACTTCTATGAAGGTGTGACCCAGCAGGAAGCAGAACAGTTCTATGCCCAGCGCAAGGCTGCTGACGAAGGCAATCCACGCCCCCTGTCACACGGTTTGAATACGACGCTTGTCAAGCGCAATGGTGTTGTAGAGGAAGATGTCTGGAAGGTTGATGGACGTTATGGCAAGGCTATCCAGCAGATTGTCTATTGGCTGAAGAAAGCAAAGGGTGTTGCTGAGAATGCTCGTCAGCAACGTGTCATCGAACTCCTTATCGACTATTACGAGACGGGCAATCTGCAACGTTTCAACGACTACTGTATCGAGTGGGTTGGTGAACATGATGGAAGGGTAGATTTTGTCAATGGTTTTATCGAGGTCTATGGCGATCCATTAGGACTGAAAGGTTCGTGGGAGGGTATTGTGGAATACAAGGATTTGGAGGCTACCAAGCGTACACAGACCATCAGTCAGAATGCACAATGGTTTGAGGACCATTCTCCTGTCGATCCACGTTTCCGTAAGCCTCATGTCAAGGGTGTTACTGCCAATGCCATCTGTGCTGCTATGTTGGGTGGCGACGAATATCCCTCGACGGCTATTGGTATCAATCTTCCCAATGCCGACTGGATTCGTGCGGAACATGGTTCGAAGAGCATCACCATTTCGAATATCACAGAAGCCTATAACAAGGCGGCTCATGGTAGTGGTTTCAAGGAGGAATTTGTTATCGACAAAGACACACTGGCCATCATAGAGAAGTATGGAGATAAGTGCGACGACCTGCATACAGACCTGCATGAATGCTTGGGACATGGTAGCGGGCAGTTGCTGCCTGGTACTGATCCTGATGCGTTGAAGGCATACGGCAATACTATTGAGGAGGCGCGCGCCGACCTCTTTGGACTCTATTATATTGCAGACCATAAATTGGTGGAGTTGGGACTGTTGCCCGATGATAATGCCTATCAGGCTCAATACTACAGCTATATCATGAATGGTCTGATGACACAGCTCATTCGCATAGAACCAGGTCGTCAGATAGAGGAGGCACACATGCGCAACCGTTCGCTGATTGCCCACTGGTGCTATGAACAGGGTGGGGACGTTGTTACGCTGGAGAAACGTGACGGCAAGACCTTTGTGCGCATCAACGACTATCAGGCACTCAGAACACTCTTTGCCCGACTGTTGGCAGAGATACAACGCATCAAGAGCGAGGGCGACTATGAGGCGGCTCGTCAATTGGTGGAGCGCTATGCTGTGAAGGTGGACTCATCGTTGCACCAGGAGGTTTTGGAACGTTACAAACGTCTCAATCTTGCGCCCTATAAGGGTTTCATCAATCCAGTCCTCCAACCTATTCTTGACGCTCAGGGCGAAATAAGCGACATACAGGTTGATTATACGGAGAGTTATGTTCATCAAATGTTACGCTATGGACAAGAGTATGGTACGCTGTAAGATGTAAGAAGTAAGATGGAAGATGTAAAAGATAAGATTAAGGAAATCAAACAATCGTTTCGTCAGATGATGGACGGGTCGGTGGCTCAGTCGATGCGCGACAAGGGACTGAACTACCATCTCAACTGGGGGGCAACATTGCCACGTCTGAAGGCCAAAGCTGAGGAACTTGGCCCTGACTATGATTTGGCAATAGCCTTGTGGAAAGAGAATGTCCGTGAGTGTAAGATTCTGGCTACGATGTTGATGCCTGCTGATAAGATATTGCCGGAAGTCGTAGATATCTGGGTGGAGCAGATTCCCTCACAGGAGATTGCTGAACAGGCAGCCTTCAATCTCTTTCAACATCTGCCGTATGCTCCTGAGAAAGCATACCAATGGATTGCTTCTGACAAGGAATACGACCAACTCTGTGGCTTCCATGTGCTGACCCGTCTGTTTATGAATAAACAGGAACCCAACGAACGAGGCATCAACGAGTTCATAGATCAAGCATTGGCAGCACTACAAGGCCCATTCCCCTCTGTTCGTAAGGCGGCCATGCAGAGTGTCTATCGCTTTGCCGAATTGGGTTTGATGTACGAACGGTTGGCAAAAAGTGCTACGAAATCCATCAATTTAGATTTTTTTTAAATAAATGTTGCCTTAATCTCCAAAAAAAGTAGTAATTTTGTGCGGTTTTTAACCACTATGACCACATAAAATGAGAGAAAACGTTAAGGCAACGGTCAAGAATATCTTGGCCAACTATCTGGAATTGAACAAGCGCAGGAAGACGCCAGAGCGCTTTACTATCCTCGATGCGGTGTATAGCATTACAGGGCATTTCACCTTGGAGGAACTTGGCGATAAACTGGCTGACGACTACAATTTCCCCGTGAGTCGTGCTACGCTGTACAATACGTTGCGTCTGTTTGTTGAATTGCGTCTTGTGGTGCGCCATCGTTTTCAGTCTACGACGAAATATGAGGCCTGCTACGACAATAACAGCCATTGCCATCAGATATGTACGATGTGTGGAAAGGTTACCGAGGTGAAGTCGCACCAAGTCAGCGAGGCTATCAACAGCATGCCTACGCGACGTTTCCACAAAGATGGTTTTATGCTCTATGTCTATGGCATCTGTAGTTCGTGTCAAGCCAAGACGAGACGCCATGCGGAGAAGAAACAGAACAAGAAGGATTAAGAGAATACAGGGATAAAATAGTTTAAACAATAGATAAGACAATGAATCAAGGTAAAGTAGATGTCCTGCTCGGTTTGCAGTGGGGCGACGAAGGAAAGGGTAAGGTAGTCGATGTGTTGACTCCCCAGTACGATGTTGTTGCCCGTTTTCAGGGCGGCCCCAATGCCGGTCATACACTGGAGTTTGAGGGTCAGAAGTATGTGTTGCGCTCTATTCCCTCTGGTATTTTCCAGGGTGGTAAGGTCAACATCATTGGAAATGGTGTGGTGTTGGCTCCCGATCTCTTTATGGAGGAAGCCAAGGCTTTGGAGGCTAGTGGTCATGCACTGAAAGAGCGTTTGCATATTTCCAAGAAGGCTCACCTGATTATGCCTACTCATCGCGTACTCGATGCTGCCTATGAGGCTCAGAAGGGTAAGAACAAGGTGGGCACAACAGGTAAAGGTATTGGTCCGACGTATACTGACAAGGTTAGTCGTACAGGTCTGCGCGTTGGTGATATTCTCGACAATTTTGAGGAGAAATATGCTGCTGCCAAGGCTCGTCACGAGGCTATTCTGAAGTCGCTGAACTTCGAATACGACATTACTGAGGTGGAGAAAAAGTGGTTGGAGGGTATTGAGTACCTGCGTCAATTCCCCATCGTTGACAGTGAGCACGAGATCAATGGTCTGTTGCGCAATGGTAAGAGTGTATTATGTGAAGGCGCTCAGGGCACGATGTTGGATGTCGACTTCGGCAGCTATCCTTTCGTAACCTCTTCAAACACCATCTGTGCTGGTGCCTGCACGGGTCTGGGCATTGGTCCCAACAAGATTGGCGAGGTGTTCGGCATCATGAAGGCTTACTGCACACGTGTGGGTGCTGGTCCTTTCCCCACAGAGCTCTTCGACGAGACAGGCAAGAAGATTCGCGACTTGGGTCACGAGTATGGTGCCGTTACAGGTCGTGAGCGCCGTTGTGGTTGGATTGACCTCGTGGCTCTGCGCTATTCTATTATGGTGAATGGCGTTACCCAACTTATCATGATGAAGAGCGACGTGCTTGATGGCTTCGATACCATTAAGGCTTGTACGTCTTATAAAGTCAATGGTGTGGAAACACGCGACTTCCCTTATGATATCGAGAAGGGTATCGAACCTATCTACAAGGAGTTGCCCGGTTGGAAGACCGATATGACCCAGTTCACTGACGAGAGCCAGTTCCCCAAGGAGTTCTCTGACTATATCAAGTTCCTTGAGAAAGAATTGGAAACCCCTATCAAGATTATCTCTATCGGTCCTGACCGTGCTCAAACCATCGTACGTAAATAATGGCACAGAAACCAAGTATTCCCAAAGGAACGCGCGACTTCGGCCCTGTAGAGATGGCCAAGCGCAACTATATTTTCAACACCATCCGCTCCGTTTACGAGCTCTATGGCTTCCAGCAGATTGAGACTCCCGCTCAGGAGACGCTGGCAACGCTCATGGGCAAGTATGGTGAGGAAGGTGACAAACTGCTCTTTAAGATTCTGAACTCAGGCGACTACCTCAATAAGATTGACGATCAGGAACTGACGGAGCGCAATACGCTTCGTCTGGCTTCTAAAATCTGCGAAAAGGGTTTGCGCTACGACCTCACCGTGCCTTTTGCCCGCTATGTGGTGATGCACCGTGAGGAGTTGCAGTTGCCCTTCAAGCGTTATCAGGTGCAGCCTGTGTGGCGTGCCGACCGTCCCCAGAAAGGCCGCTATCGTGAGTTCTATCAGTTTGATGGCGACGTCGTTGGTTCCGACTCGCTGCTCAACGAGGTGGAACTGATGCAGATTGTCGATACGGTATTCACCCGTTTTGGCGTTCGCGTGCAGATCAAGATCAACAACCGCAAAATCCTTACGGGTATTGCTGAGGTCATTGGTGCTGCCGATAAGATTGTGGATATTACCGTAGCCATCGACAAACTCGATAAGATTGGTATCGACAACGTCAATCAGGAATTGCGCGAGGACGGGCTCAGCGAAGAGCAGATTCAGAAGCTCCAGCCTATCATCATGCTCGAAGGTGCCAACGAAGAAAAGCTGAACACCATTGCTGAAGTCTTGAAAGACAGTGAGACAGGTCTGAAGGGTGTCGAGGAATCTCGCTACATCCTCAGTTTCCTGACCTCTCTGAAGAATGAGATTCAGCTTGACCTCACTCTCGCTCGTGGCTTGAGTTACTACACGGGTGCCATCTTCGAAGTGAAGGCCCTTGATACGCCGATGGGCTCTATCTCTGGTGGTGGTCGCTACGACAACCTCACGGGCATCTTCGGTATGCCTGGTCTTTCGGGTGTGGGCATCTCGTTTGGTGTTGACCGTATCTACGACGTGCTCAATGCCCTCGACCTCTATCCTAAGGATTCGCTGCAGACCACGCAGGTGCTCTTTATCAATTTTGGTGAGAAGGAAACCGCCTACTGCCTGCCTATTATAAATAAGGTACGCGCGAATGGCATCCGTGCCGAAATCTATCCCGACAGCGCCAAGATGAAGAAGCAGATGTCGTATGCCAATGCCAAGCAGATTCCCTTTGTGGTGCTGGCTGGAGAGAGCGAGATGGAGGCCGGAAAGGTAACGCTGAAGAATATGGAGACAGGCGAACAGGTTCTTGTCTCGCCAGACGAGCTCGTATCGAAACTGTCGTAATAACTATATACCGTTATAACGAAATAAAGAAAAAACATACAATGAAACAAATCAAACTACTTGCTGCATTGATGGCCTTGGTGCTTGTGTGCACCTCGGCCACCAATCAGAAAACAACTACAATTTTTGTCATTGGCGACTCTACTGCTGCCAAGAAGGACCTCTCCAAAGGTTCTCCTGAGCGCGGGTGGGGTATGGCGCTGCAATGCTATTTTGACGAGGCTTTTATCCGTGTTGATAATCATGCTGTCAATGGTCGCTCGTCGAAGAGTTTCATCGACGAAGGGCGCTGGCAGAAGGTGCTCGACAAGTTACAGCCTGGTGATTACGTCATCATTCAGTTTGGTCATAATGATGAGAAACCCCAGCCCGCACGTCATACTGAGCCGGGCTCGACGTTTGATGCCAATCTGGCAAAGTTTGTCAACGATACGCGTGCCAAGGGCGGTATTCCTGTCTTGATGAATCCTGTGGTGCGTCGTAATTTTGCAGTTAAGGCTGTCAAGAATGATGATGATGAGGCACTGCGCAACACAACCTTCAAAGATGGTGCCAACATCAAAGAAGGCAACGTGTTGGTGGATACCCACGGACTCTATGCCGTTGCTCCCAGAAATGTTGCCGATAGTCTGCATGTTCTCTTTGTTGATGCCACTCAGATTACCCACGACTTAGAGCAGAACTTGGGCGTTGAGGGTTCCAAGAAGTTGCATATGTGGTATAAGCCTGGCGAACACCCAGCCATTCCCGATGGTAAACAGGACAATACACACTATAATATCTATGGCGCTCATCAGGTGGCTCGTCTGTTGGCTGATGCTTTGTGTGCGGAGATTCCTTTATTTTCGAAGTATCGCACCAACGACAAACCCTGTAAGATGGAGCAGTAAAATACTGTCGTAGATTTTTCCGTTGAAAATAATTCCTGCAAATTTCTTGCAGGAATCATTTTTTCTTCGTATCTTTGCAAAAGTGATATTATTATCTAACCAAACAAATACATTATCGATTATGAAGAAAAAGTTCATTTGCGCCGTTTGTGGATATATCTACGAAGGCGATGCAGCTCCCGAGAAGTGCCCCATCTGTAAGGCTCCTGCCTCTAAGTTCTCTGAATTGAAGGACGAGGGCGAAACCACCTATGCTACCGTTCACCGCATTGGTGATGGCAAGCCCGAGGGTGTTTCAGAAGAGATGATTAACGACCTGCGTGCACACTTCAATGGTGAGTGCGGCGAGGTAGGTATGTATCTGGCTATGGCCCGCCAGGCTGACCGCGAGGGTTATCCTGAGATTGCCGAGGCATTCAAGCGCTATGCATTCGAGGAGGCCGATCACGCTTCACGCTTTGCTGAGTTGCTGGGCGAGTGCGTATGGGACACCAAGACCAACCTGGAGAAGCGCGCTGCTGCTGAGGCTGGTGCTTGCGAGGATAAGTTCCGCATTGCTAAGAACGCCAAGGCTGCTGGTTTTGATGCTATCCACGACACTGTTCATGAGATGGCAAAGGATGAGGCCCGTCATGGTGCTGGCTTCGCTGGTCTGTTGAAGCGCTATTTTGGCAAGTAAAGGCAATAAAATAGGAGAAAAGCCGTTTTATCTGTATATGATAAGACGGCTATTCTTCTTTATAACAATATGTGTGTTGCTGGTATCGTGCAGCGATAACGACTCGTTCTCTACAGATGCGAGCCACCGCCTGACGTTTACCTGCGATACTGTACGCATGGACACCCTTTTTGCCAAGGTTCCCTCGTCCACCTATTCCTTCTGGGTACACAACCAGTCGGGCGATGGTCTGCGACTTCGCACGGTTCGTCTGGAACGTGCCGGACAGTCGGGCTTCCGTGCTAATGTTGACGGCACCTTCCTCAATCCTGTTGTCAACGACTTGGAGATTCGTAAGGGCGACAGTCTGCGTGTATTCGTTGAGGTGACTGCTGCAGAGAATGTATCTCCCGACCCGCAATTGCTGGAGGACAACCTGCTGTTTACGTTGGAGAGTGGGGTGGTGCAGAAAGTCAATCTGCGCACCTATAGCTGGAATGCTGAGCAGTGGCAGGATGTCGACGTTACAGCTGATCGCACTATTGAAACATCCACGCCCATTGTTATCTATGGTGGCATCAACGTTGCCGAGGGGGCTACGCTAACCATCAAGAATACAACACTTTATTTCCATGATGGTGCTGGCATCACTGTTGCTGGTGGTTTGATTGCTGAGAACGTGACGATGCGTGGCGACCGTCTGGACCATATGTTCGTCTACTTACCCTACGACCGTGTCAGTGGTCAGTGGCAAGGCATTATGGTGAAGGCGAAAGCTGATGGCTGTGAGTTCACTGATTGTGAGATTCGTAATGCTATGGATGCGTTACAGTGCGACTCTACCAGCATCATCCTCACCAATACGATTATCCACAACAGCAAAGGCTTTGGCCTGTGGGCTCACGATAGCGACGTGGCTATCAGCAATTGCGTGTTGTCTAATGCTCTCAACGACTGCGTAGCGCTTTTGGGTTGTCAGGCAATTATCGACCAGACAACATTGCCCCAATTCTATCCGCTGTCTGCCAATCGTGGTGCTGCCTTGCGCTTTGCCCCCTCTGAGAAGAAACCGATTAAGCTATTGTGTACCAATACGTTGGCTACGGGTTATGCTGAAGATGTGGTGATGGGTGAGGTTGACGAGGATTCCGGCTACTATTTCGAGAATTGTCTGCTACGCACCCCTGAAATCGAGGATGCTGAACTGGTGAAAGATATTATCTGGGAGCAGAAAGACGACGAGATTCAGGGTGTTAAGCACTTCCTGCTTGTCGATGGAGATAAAATGATCTACGACTTCCGACTCAAAGAGGAGTCACCTGCCTACGAGAAACTGATTGGTTGGCAGGCTACAGAACAATAAAATTCGTTTCATTCGTATAATTCGTGGTTTCTATGAAGAACATTTGCATATTTACGGGTGCTCGACCCAATTTCATCAAGGTGGCACCACTCATCCGTGCTATCGAGCGTACTGACAATTGCGCATATCGTCTGGTTTATGCGGGTACTGCCGACGACCCGACGCTGGAATCGTCGCTGTTTGACGACCTGCAGATTCGTCGCCCTGACGTCTTTCTGGGTGTCGACTGTGAGAACCTCAACGAACTGACGGGTAGGGTGATGGCAGAGTTTGAGCGCTATCTGGAGGAAAATGCCACCGATACGGTTATTGTGGTTGATGACCTTGCCTCGACAATGGCTGCTGCTATCGTTACCAAGAAGCGTGGATTGCGCCTGGCGCACCTTGTGGCAGGAACGCGCTCATTCGATATCTCCATGCCTAAGGAAATCAACCGTCTGGTCATCGACGGACTCAGCGACCTGCTGTTTACGGCAGGCGTAGGCTCCAGCAGCATTGCCACCCGTGAAGGTGCTGAGAATCACAAGATTTATATGGTGGGTAACATCCTGATGGATACCCTGCGCTATAATCACAACCGTTGGACGCGTCCGGCTTGCCTTGATGGCATCAACGATGGCGAATACCTCGTCTTCACCATCAATCGCAAGGCTTTGTTGGCTGACGAAGACAATCTGCGCCGTATGCTTCAGGCTATCAACGATGTCGCAGGCTCTCTGCCCGTCATTGCTCCTCTCCGTGGTCGTGCCTACGATGTAGTGTCCTCGTTCCATTTGCCCATCCATCTGACATCTTCCCTCAGTTACCTCGATTTCGGCTACCTTACCGCTCATGCCAAGGGTATCATCACCGATTCCGGTAACGTTGCTGAAGAGGCTACCTTCAATCAGGTTCCATGCATCACGCTCAACTCCTATACCGAGCATATCGAGACTGTTAAGCAGGGCACCAATGTCCTTGTTGGCGAGGATGCTGACCGTCTGCGTGAGGAACTGCAGCACATGGTCAGTGGTCAGTGGAAGACGTCCTCCTTGCCCGACCGTTGGGACGGACGTACTGCCGAGCGTATTGTGCAGATACTATGTAACTAAAAGAAAATGAGGGACTTCGCATTTGTGAAGTCCCTCATTCTTTCATCCCGTTTATCTTGTTGGTGGGAAACCGAAACCTTGTGGCTGGGGAGCTCTCTCTGGCGTGCCGAAGAAAGAAGCCCATGCCTTGCCGCCTTTCTGCTACAGTTTTTTCATACTTGTGTTGATAAAGTTAGTTAGCTAGTGCAAAGGTACACCTTTTTTATGAATGTTGTACACAAAAAGCAAAAATGTTACGAAAAAATTGCGAAATAGGCGAATTGTGGGTGCAAAATCATTTTATTCTATAATTGTTTGGTGGTTTGGCGGTTTATTTGTATCTTTGCGGCAGAATAACTTATAGAATAAGATATGTATTTACCACCTTTCCGCCTCACACCTGAGATACTGCGTTTGATCTCTGAGATAGCTTCACAAGCCGGAATTCTTCGTGCGCTTGATAAAATCGACGATTTTTCGATGAAACGGGACGAAAATTCATCGGATTTTGCCACTTCTGTACCCGAAAGTGCCGATGGTACCATGTTTATCACCTATATTTTGCGCACTTTGCAGGAAACGGTTCGCCAGGAGGTAGAACAAAAACTACAGGATAAAATAGAACGCGAAGTAAAGGATAAAATAGAGAGTAAAGTAAAGGAGAAAAGGGAAGAACAAAAGCCTTCCAAAGTAGAGGATAAAAGTGTTAAAACGGTAGAGAATAAGCCCCTTTCTCTGCGTCTGAGTGGCTCCGAACAGCGTGTTGTATCACTTTTAGCCAACGATTCGCACTTAACTATTGCCGATTTGAGCCAAAAAGCCCATCTTTCTGAGGCTGGAATCAATAAAATTCTGGCTTCTCTGCGCAAGAAGGGCGTGCTGGAGCGTGTGGGCGCCAATAAGAATGGTTATTGGATTGTAAAGTAAAACATAAACGAAACATCTGTAACATTCTCGTTTATATTGCTTTATATAAACCGAGTAAAATAGGTAAAAGATAAATTGTGGGCCGATTATTTTGTCAGCCCACAATTATTTTGTAATTTTGCGGGCGATTTAAACTTAAACATATATTGTAGATATGATCAACATTACTTTTCCAGACGGATCTGTTCGCTCGTATGAGCAGGGCGTTACTGGACTTCAGATTGCCGAGAGCATCTCGCCTGCTCTGGCACGCAGCGTGATTAGCTGTGGCGTGAATGGTGAGACTGTAGAGCTGAACCGTCCTATCAACGAGGACGCTACCATTGCTCTGTATAAGTGGGATGATGCCGAGGGTAAGCACACCTTTTGGCACACGTCAGCACACCTCTTGGCCGAGGCATTGCAGGAGTTGTATCCTGGCATTCAGTTCGGCTTTGGTCCTGCTGTCGAGAACGGTTTCTTCTATGATGTGCTGTTGAAGGACGGCGAGATGATCAAGGAGAGCGACTTCCCGAAGATTGAAGACAAAATGCGTGAACTGGCCTCTAAGAAGGAGCCTGTCGTTCGCAAGGAGGTGGCTAAGGCCGATGCCCTGAAGCAGTTTGCTGCCGATGGTCAGACCTACAAGTGCGAGCACATTGAGCAGGACTTGGAGGATGGTACTATCACAACCTATACGCAGGGCGCATTTACCGACCTCTGTCGTGGTCCGCACCTCATGGATACGGGTGAAATCAAGGCTATCAAGCTGACAAGTGTTGCTGGTGCCTTCTGGCGTGGTGATGCCACTCGCGAGCAGATGCAGCGTCTGTATGGTATCTCGTTCCCCAAGAAGAAGATGCTCGACGAGTATCTCGTGATGCTGGAGGAAGCCAAGAAGCGCGACCATCGTAAGATAGGTAAGGAGATGGAATTGTTCATGTTCAGCGACAAGGTTGGCAAGGGTTTGCCCATCTGGTTGCCGAAGGGTACTGAGCTCCGTCTGCGCTTGCAGGACCACTTGCGTAAAGTTCAGAAGCGTTTTGGATATCAAGAGGTTATCACTCCGCATATTGGTTCAAAAAATCTCTATGTTACCTCTGGTCACTATGCTCATTATGGCAAGGATTCCTTCCAGCCCATCCATACTCCTGAGGAGGACGAGGAGTACATGCTGAAGCCGATGAACTGTCCTCACCACTGCGAGATTTTCGCTTGGAAGCCCCGTTCTTATCGTGACCTGCCTTTGCGTATCGCTGAGTTCGGTACCGTCTATCGTTACGAGCAGAGTGGTGAGTTGCACGGACTGACTCGTGTACGTTCGTTCACGCAGGACGATGCCCACCTGTTCTGTCGTGCTGACCAGGTGAAGCAGGAGTTCCTGAACGTGATGGACATTATCAATATCGTCCTCAAGGCTTTCGGTTTTGAGTTCGAAGCCCAGATTTCTCTCCGCGACCCCAACGACCACGAGAAGTACGTAGGTACTGACGAGGACTGGGCACTGGCTGAGAAGGCTATCCAGGAGGCTTGCGAGGAAAAGGGTCTGCCCGCTAAGGTGGAATATGGCGAGGCTGCCTTCTATGGTCCTAAGCTCGACTTCATGATTAAGGACGCCATTGGTCGTCGTTGGCAGTTGGGTACCATCCAGGTGGACTACAACCTGCCCAAGCGCTTCCAGTTGGAATATACCGACGAGGACAACACCAAGAAGACGCCTGTCATGATTCACCGTGCTCCCTTCGGCAGTATGGAGCGTTTCTGCGCCGTGCTCATCGAGCACACCAGTGGTCACTTCCCCTTGTGGCTCACTCCCGACCAGGTGGCTATCCTGCCGCTGTCCGAGAAGTACAACGACTACGCCAAGGAGGTTGCCAAGAAGTTCGATATGGGTGGCGTTCGTCCTACCATCGACCTGCGCAACGAGAAGTTGGGTCGTAAGATTCGTGACAACGAGTTGAAGCGCATTCCTTATATGGTTATTGTTGGTGAGAAGGAACAGCAGGATGGCACCGTTGCCGTACGTCCTCAGGGCGGTGGCGAGCAGAAGGTGATGACCATCCAGGAGTTCATCGACCACATCAATGCCGAGGTCAAGGAAATGACGAAGGAGTTCTAAAGTTGACAATTTGACAAATTCACCATTTGACAATTTGAAGACTCCCGTCTATATTATTGAAGAAAAGCGGTTGCGGCACAACCTCGCGCTGATTCGTGAGGTTGCTTGCCGCACCGATTCTGAATGGATACTGGCTTTCAAGGCTTTCGCGCTGTGGAAGACGTTCCCCATCTTCCGCGAGTACATCAGCAGCACGACAGCCAGTTCTTTGGGCGAGGCCCGTCTGGCCTTTGACAAGTTTGGTGCAAAGGCACACACCTATTCGCCTGCTTATAAGGATGATGAGTTCGACGAGATAGTCCGTTGTTCCAGTCATCTCACCTTTAATTCACTTTCACAGTATGAGCGGTTCCATGAAAGGGCAGGAGCGTGCTCGCTGGGACTGCGCATCAATCCGGAGTATTCTGAGGTAGAGACGCTGCTCTACAATCCCTGTGCTCCAGGCACCCGCTTTGGTGTTTCTGCCGACAAACTGCCTGACACGCTGCCCAGCGACATCAAGGGTTTCCATTGCCATTGTCATTGTGAGAGTGGCAGCGACGTCTTTGAGCGCTCGTTGCAGCATATCGAAGAGAAGTTCTCGAAGTGGTTCCCGCAGATTCAGTGGATCAACTTTGGTGGTGGTCATCTGGTGACGCGTAAGGACTACGACATTGAGCGCTTGGTACGTCTCGTGCAGGGATTCCACGAGCGCTATCCTTGGCTGAAGGTAATCTTCGAGCCCGGTAGTGCCTTTGCTTGGCAGACTGGTCCGCTGGTAGCCAGCGTGGTAGATATCGTGGAGGACAAGGGCATCCGTACCGCCATCCTCGACGTCAGCTTCACCTGCCACATGCCCGACTGCCTGGAAATGCCCTATTTCCCCGAGGTTCGCGGGGCAAAGCACGTAGAGCATACTACTCCCATCCCTCACAGGGAGGGGTTGGGGGAGAGTCTTCTCTACCGCCTAGGTGGCAACAGCTGTCTCTCTGGCGACTGGATGGGTGACTGGCAGTTTGACCACGAACTACAGATTGGCGAAGAGATTATCTTCGAAGACATGATTCACTACACCACCGTTAAAACCAACATGTTTAACGGCATCTCACATCCTTCTATTGCCATGCTTCATAGTGACGGCACGCTGGAAATGCTCCGCGAATATTCCTATGAAGACTATCGCGACCGCATGGACTGAGCCAGTTGAGAATTGAGAATGGAGAATTGAGAAAAATAAAAAGTGGTGATTGATTCACCACTTTTATTTTTCTTCCAGCAGGTCGGGACGCAGACGGCGCGTACGCTCCATAGCCTGTTCCAGTTCCCAGTTACGTATTTTCGCCTCGTTGCCTGAGAGCAGTATCTCGGGTACCTTCCAACCTTTATAGTCGGCAGGACGCGTATAGATAGGTGCTGCCAGCAGGTCGTCCTGGAAACAGTCTGACAGGGCGCTCTGCTCGTCGCCAATGACGCCAGGCACCACACGCACAATGGCATCGGCAATCATTGCAGCCACCAGTTCACCACCCGTCAGCACAAAGTCGCCAATCGATATCTCCTTGGTAATCAGGTGGTCACGCACGCGCTGGTCGATACCTTTGTAGTGTCCTGCCAGGATGATGAGGTTACCCTTCAGCGACAGTTCGTTGGCCATGTGCTGGTCAAAGCGCTCTCCGTCAGGCGATGTGAAGATGACCTCGTCGTAGTCGCGCTCTGCCTTCAGCGCCGTAATGCAGCGGTCTATCGGCTCACACTGCATCACCATGCCTGCCGACCCGCCATAGGGGTAGTCATCCACGCGGCGCCACTTGTCAAGTGTGTAGTCGCGCAGGTTGTGCAGGCGTATCTCGGCCAGTCCCTTCTTCTCGGCACGTGCCAGGATGGATTCGTGAACAAAGCCCTCCAGCATTTCGGGCAGTACGGTAATGATATCTATTCGCATGTGTAAAACGCTTTAATCTGTTCAATATATCGTTCACCCACCTCGCGGCCTATCTCATAGACCAGTCGCATCTGTTGTGGGTCGTGGCTCAGGTGGCCAATGGGTATCTTCTCGTCAGGACGGATTACCAGACAGCGCCCCTCCCGTTCAGCCTCTGCCACGTACTCCAACTGCTTGTTGTACATCAGGTGGCGCTCGTCCAGGGCCTTCAGAAAGTGTGGGTACTTCCTCAGCGCCAAGCGCATCAGCGGCATCAGTTGGTTGTGCTCCTTCTGGTACCCCAGGGGCTGCGTCAGTATGACCACGTTGCGGTCGTAGCCCTGCTGCTCGTAGTAGGCTAGGGGAATGCTGTCGCTCACGCCCCCGTCCAGCAGCTTTCGACCTTGCACCTCCACCACCTTCGACGCCAGCGGCATGCTCGCCGAGGCCCTCAGCCACTCCAGTTCGTCGTAGTCCACATGGTCCATCTTGTGATACACCGCCTGTCCTGTCTCTACGTCTGTGCATACCACGGTGAACTCCAGCGGGTTCTCCTCGAAGGTCTTCGTGTCGAAGATGTCGTACTTGAAAGGCACCACGTGGTATCCGAACTCCGCATTGAAGTAGTCGCCGCTCTTCAACAGCGACCGCCACCCGCTATACCTGCTGTCCTTGGCAAAGCTGGTGTTGTAGCGGATGGCGCGCCCCACCTGTCGTGACTTGTAGTTGCAGCCGAATGCCGCCCCTGCCGACACGCCAATGAGCCCGTCAGGCTGGACGTCATGTTCCATCATGACATCTGTCACCCCTGCCGTCCATAGTCCGCGCATGGCGCCACCTTCCAGTACCAGTCCTTTTTTCATGCTGCAAAGGTAGTGCAAACCGAATGAAAAACCAAATAAATTTGAGTTTTTCTGAGGTGCAGCCTACCTTCTCCATGGGAGAAAGGTACAGATAACTGAGTGAAAATCAAAATAAATTACGATTTATTTTCATTTCCGAGGATTGCCTAATACAACGGCATCCAACTTGTGATGCTATATTTGTCATCTCCCGTCAGGCGCGACTCACTAACAATCCTGACGTTTTCTTTTATCTGCTCAGAGTAGCGCCATCCGATGATTTCACGAATATAGCAATTGATCGTGGCAATGGAATACGTTGCGAAATCTGCCCCTTTGGAGTAGGCAATGAGGAACGAGCGGTAGTAGGGCGAATTATTCTCCGTAAAGGTTTTTACTTCGTCATAGCAAACATAGCCTTCATACATGCCCGCAGCCTCCAGATTCCACAGGAACTCCTCTGGGTATTCAACGATTTCAGGATAATTGCCTCTTTTATTCATCACCCAACGATAATCTGTCAAATTCCGCTTGCCATGAGGCGGAATGGCAATCATTCTTTGCGTGGCAAGCGAGTCCCTGCTTTTGCTGGGGTCGTAGTAACAGTATTTGCTGCCGTCGCTGTCCGTTCTGAAACAACGGCTTCGGTCTATGTAAATCGTGTCAGCCGTCTTGTTCTTGATTTGCACGAAGTACACGCGGTCCTCCTTGTCGTTATAGATGGGGTTATCCACCCATTTCTTCAGGAAGTTTATTTCAATGTCGTCGTTCGACATCAGCGAATTCGTCTTGACGCCGAAGATGGCGGTAAAGTCTTTCGATTTCCTGCGGTAAAGTGTCTGTCCCAACACTACACGAAAATGGCAGCGGTTGTACCTGTCAATTACCTTCTGGTTCTTTTTGTCGGGCCCTACGTAAACCATCTGCTGCGACGCTTGCTGCGCCAGTGCATTCATGGAGCACAGCAGACAGAATAAGATGATCATCTTCGCCTTCTTCATTGCTGTTTTTTGTCTGATTTTGATTTAATGTTTTTGCGCACCTTGTTTTATAAGGGCACGGAAGTAACAGAGGGCACTGTCGTAATCCATGAAGCGCGAGGCATCGGCAGCACCGTTGGCATGCTTTGCTACAGCCACTTCGGGGTGATATTGAAGGCCTATAAAGAAGGGCTTGTCCGTTCGTTCCACCGCCTCGATGATGTCTATGCCGCCGGTCTTGGTGACAGCGGTCACCTTAAGTGGTGTTCCCTCCACGCTCCGCACGGCCTGATGGTGCCATGATGGCACGCTGCTGACCGTCTCGCTGCCCACTATCTGCCTAAGCAGCGACGAAGGGTCGGTGACTGTGACATCATGAACGGCGAAGTCGCGCCCGTGTTCAGCCGTCGGCTCCGTGCGGTGCTCATCGGCATATTGCAGTCCTTGCGAATCGAAGTAGGTACGCAAATCCTGTATCATCTGTGCGCCTGAGACCACGCTGAGCATCTGCATACCCCGGCAGATGCATAATACTGGTAACGTCGGCTCCTGATCCAAGCACCATCTCATCAGTATATAGTCCGACACATCGCGCCGTCCGTCGCAGTTGCCCTCCGCCTCGATACCGTGCCAAGGCTCCGGAGTCTTATAGAATGTAGGACTGATGTCCGCACCGCCTGTAAAGACAAGTCCGTCCAAAGTGGCAAGCAGGCTGGCGATGTCCTGGCCTGCAAAGGGATTGTTCTTCACCTTGTTTGCATACTCTTGTAGCACTATGCCATGCTCGTCAGTGTACTGTGCCAGCATCTCATCACCTTCATATTCCATAAAGGGCGACTTCAGTAGTGGCAGTGGCACGGGTACGCCTCCAGCCTCGCGCACGCTCTGCAGCGCACTGGTGTAAGAGATGGACGTACTGTCGCCACGCCATGCTATGCCGATGCGGATGGGAATGTCATCCAGCCCGGCGGCATTATCGCTATTTCTACACGACGAGAAAAGTGCCAAACCACTGATAAGGGCGACGGCGTATATAATATATGGATATTTCTTCAAGTACATAACTCGATATATTTTCTGCAAAATTACAAAAAAATCGTTTCATTGCATAATTTTTTCTGAAAAACATCTTCAAAGAGATAAAAGACGTCTTTAATTGAAGTATTCACCATTTAAAAAGTTACGATTATGCAAACGAATGATGTTAAGACTAAGAGAGTTCACAACCTGATTATTGTCGATGAGAGCGGTTCTATGGAAGTTATCCGCAAGCAAGCATCTGAAGAAGAAATACGAAACCGGTGAACTGGATAAAAACACGACTATTTCCAAAATGGAAACTGTCGTAAACAGAGGCTTTAGAAGAGAAGGTGTCAATGAAACCTGTCCCTGTGACACACTTATTGATGCTGCAAGAAATGTTTGGCGTTCTAACAATGTTGCAGGTTTTACAAAAGGTGAGGCAGAGGAAGCTACTCGCTTGATGGCTGAGGATTATATTGTGAGCACGGTTGTCGAAGAAACAAGACAACGCAATGGCGGACGTGGCAAATCCATCTGTTTTGTGACAGGCGTTCCTGGTGCAGGCAAGACATTGGTAGGATTAAATGTTTCTGTTGCTCTACAAAATGTAGGTGCAAGTATGCTGTCTGGAAATGGACCTCTGGTTTCTGTATTAACAGCCGCCTTGAAACGAGATTTAAACAAATATAAGAAACAGTTAAAGACTGCAACCAATGAGATTTCTGTAGAATCTATCATAAGAGGTGCTTACGGCTATAAGAAAGAAATCTTCGAGAAACGTTTGGATTACCATGTTGGTGAAGGGACTGTTTCTTTAAAAGATAATGCAGAACTTAGCAGCCAGCATGTGCTTATTTTCGATGAAGCTCAGCGTGCTTGGAATAAAGCCAAGATGATACGTCCAGGACAGAGCGGCAAGAAGTATTGGCAGGAAGAGAAGTTTCCATTCTCAGAGCCAGGATTGCTTCTGTGGGATATGAATCAATGCGACTGGGGTGTATTTGTTTGTCTTGTGGGTGGTGGCCAAGAGATACATACTGGCGAGGCTGGTATTTGTGAATGGCTACGAACCTTAGAGGAAACACCAGAACTCAGGGATTGGCATGTTTACATGTCTGACGAATTTAAGGGTGAGGTTTATAATAGCAAGGATGGTTCTGGTAAGACGATAGAAGAATATAGAACTATTTTTGAAGCACAGAACCGCCTTACAATAAGTAAGGATCTCCATCTTACCGCATGTCAACGTTCAAATAGAACGGAGAAAGTTTCTGATTTCGTAGAGCAACTGCTAAATTGTAATGCAGATGCTTGCAGAACACTTTATAACAATGAAATCAAAGGCAAATATAAAATTTATCTGACCAGAGATGTCGAAAAGGCAAAAGCCAAACTTAGAGAGCGAAAGGCCGAGACCCTGAATAAAGGTTTCGTTGATGGTCAGAATGACGAGGAAGTTCGTATTGGTATGCTTATGTCTTCAAAGGCAGCACGCATGAGACCTTTGGGATATGAGATAAAGAAGGAGAGCCAATATAAGGATAAGGTACCTAGTTGGTTCCTTGACTCTGACGATACTGTTGTTTCATCGGACTTCCTTGAGATAGCATTGAACGAGTTCTTCGTTCAGGGACTTGAATTAGATTTGGCTGCTGTTATGTGGGATGCAGACCTTCGTTATAATGAGCAAAATAACGAATGGGACTATTTTGACTTTAATGACAGGTACTGGAGTGCTGTTGACAAAGGTGAACAAGAACTAAAGCGTTCATACATGAAGAACGCTTATCGAGTATTGCTCACTCGTGCCCGCATCGGTATGGTTATCGTTGTGCCTTATGGAAGTCAAGTTGACAAGACACGTGCACCAGAGTTGTACGACGGAACATACAACTATCTAAAGTCACTTGGATTAGAGGATATCTAATAACTTTTTTCTATCAACGACTCCAAACTCCAACCGCAGATGGCTATAAAGAAGTCGTCTGCGTGTTCGTTGTTTAGCGAGGCGAGTAGGAGTTGGCGAGCCTTCTTGTAATAGGGCTCGTCGTCAGAGTCGATTTCGTTAAGCATCGTCTCGTAGAACCTTTCGAGAAACTCCTCGTTCGCATTGTCGAGGATTGCTTGTATTTGTTCTTTTTCCATCGTCATTTTTGTTTGCAAAAGTAATGCATAAAAAACTGAAAACCGAAATCTTTAACCATTTCCAGGCTTTGCCAGGAGATTTTAACTGTTTATGCGAATAATCTCAGAAATAATTCGTAAATTTGCAGGCAAATAGGACGAAATGAAACAGATAGAAGTCGTTGCAGCAATCATCCGTAAAGGAGGTAGTACCTTCGCCACGCAGCGAGGATACGGCGAGTGGAAGGACTGGTGGGAGTTTCCTGGCGGGAAGATGGAAGCTGGGGAAACGCCAGAAGAGGCGCTCGTGAGGGAGATTCGCGAGGAACTTTCTGCAGAGATCAGCGTGGATGAGTTCCTCTGTACGGTGGAGTATGATTATCCGCAGTTTCATCTCACTATGCATTGCTACCTGTGTTCGCTGGTGACTGAGGCGCTGCATCTGAATGAGCATGAAGCCGCCCGCTGGCTAACAAAAGAGCAATTAGATAGCGTTGACTGGTTGCCTGCGGATGTGAAAGTGGTGGAATCGATTAAACAGAAACAGGTATTATGAGATTATATACGGTAGGGCATTCTAATCATACTCAAGACGAGTTGCTTTGCTTGCTAAACACGCATCTCGTGAATTGTGTGGTCGATGTGAGAAGTGTGCCTGCGAGCAGTCATAATCCTCAGTTTAATCAGGAATCACTTGGTTGGTTTCTGCGGGAGAAGAACATTGATTATCAGTTCTTTGGAAGAGAATTGGGGGCTCGTCGGATGGATTGTATCAATCAGGATGGGCTGGTGGACTTCGAAAGAGCGATTCATACTGCTTTGTTTCAGGAGGGTGTCGATAAGTTGATGAGATTGCTTGATACTAAAACGGTTACTTTGATGTGTTCGGAGGCGGAACCGCTAGAGTGTCATCGTTTTGCACTTGTGGCCCGATATTTTCATGAGCATGGTGTTGAGGCGTTTCATATTCTGAAAGATGCATCGGTGGTAAGTCATCATTCGCTGGAGCAGAAAATGGTGGACACGTATCTTCATGCGAAAAGGCCCATGCTGGCTCATGTTGATGAGTTGTTTGGGACATATAATGCAGAACAGCAGTTGCAGGATGCATATCGGCTGAAGAACAAGGAAATTGGTTTCCGCCTGAAAACGGATGAGTTCATCGACTAAGCGCTATGGATACTCACTTTATCTGTCTGGCAAATTCGTATAAACGTGGAGGACGATGTATTGCGGGTGTTGAGATTGACATTGACGCTAACGATTGTTGGACTGTAAAACGTAAGGAGGATGGGAACCCTATTTGGATTCGACCTATATCAAAAGATACTGAATTTGGTGAAATTCCAGAAGGTGAAGCACATAATGTTCCCCTAATGTCTGTTGTTCGACTGACGGATGTGGTGGCATGTCCGAGCGAGTCGCATACTGAGGATGTGAACTACGGCAGTATGCATGCTGTTGGGAAGGTGTCATCGTGTCATGAAGTGTTTCGAGAGTTGACGGACAATGTTCATACAACGCTTTTTTATTCAACCGAGTATTCGATTTCTATTGAGACATACGTTCAGGGAGATTACTCTTTGATGATGGTTCATCCTGAAGGCTTTTCGTTTCGACTGGACCCGACAAAGAATCGGGCGAAGTACTATATGATTTTCCGATACAATGGCGTGACCTACGATTTCTCTATCACAGATCCTGCTTTCTATCAATATATCAGTCAGTATCCTGAAGCCATGAACAAACTTTCCGATGTCTATCTTGCGCTGTCTTTGGGATTGGAATATGAGCAAAGACACCATAAACTGATAGCTGCAGTTCTTATTCCGAAAACAGGTACTGCCATAAAAGATCCTTTTGTAATTCGTCGAGATATTTTACGTGAAAAGAATGTACGGCAGTTTACGTTTTCAGAGCGTAGAAGGTGTAAAAAATGTTTCATTGTTCCAAGCCAACAAGGGTTTGCTGCATGTATGAAGATGAAGAATGGGCAGGAGGTGTTTATGACTATCGACGATGGTTGTCAGGTTGAGGCTTGGCAGAAGGTTAATCTCAGAAAGGCACAGATGGTGACATACGAGGATGCCGACGGTAACGAAGTAAAACGGATGAGGATACCAGACACGACGATGAGTTTTTCATTCTCGCGTATGTTTTCGGATTTAGAGAAGTTTTTCTGTATCGGAAAGACTTGCTACTGCTGATGCATACACAAAAAGAATCGTCCCGTTGTGTACTCTTTTCAATAATTATTCGTATCTTTGCCCTCAGTTATGAAACGAAAGATATATGTAGCAAGCAGCTGGCGGAACGTTTATTATCCAGATGTTGTAGCTAAGTTGAGGGAGGCTGGACACGATGTGTATGACTTCCGCAATCCGCCATTGGGTGACCCTGGATTTAAGTGGGGTAATGTGGATCCTCACTTTATGGAATGGTCGCCTGAGGAATATAGAGATCATCTGATGCATCCCAAGGCTGTTAAGCAGTTCAAGAACGACATCGAGGCGATGAAGGCTTGCGATACGTGTGTACTTGTGTTGCCTTGTGGTCGTAGTGCTCATACGGAAGCAGGATGGTTCGCAGGGCGTGGAAAATTGACGATTGCCTATATTCCAGAGAAACAGGAGCCAGAACTGATGTACAAGTTGTTCAATAAGGTTTGTTGCTCAATGGATGAACTTATAGATGCATTGAAGTAATATGGATAAACTCACCACAGAACAACGGCATAAGAACATGTCTGCCATTCGGTCGAAAGATACGAAGCCAGAAATGATTGTGCGCAAGGGACTGTGGAAACGTGGTTTCAGATGGAAGATGTGATTGAGAATTCAGAGTGCTGTAAGATTCCAAAGTCGAACAGGGAGTTCTGGGTGGCTAAGATTCGCAGGAACAAGGAGCGTGATAAGGAGGAACAACGTAAACTGGCGGAGACACCAATTGTCTAGGAATGCTAATTTTGAATTTCTGGAGACAGAGATTGATGGCAACCATGTTGAAGTAATCAGAATTCACAAAGCACTACATACTCCTGTTACTTTTGGAAAGACCGAGTACGTTCGTAGTGGGAGCTATACCAAGAAATTGAATGAATTCCCGGAGCTTATGGCTCAGTTATGGGACAAATTGCGTAATAATCGATTTGAAGACATGTGCCTTGTCAAGGATTTGAGATATGCCGATGTGTTGAGAATGATTGATGCTGGAGCATACTTTTCTTTGCTAAAATTTCCTCAACCTACAGAAGAAATAGAGGTGATGCATTACCTCATGGAAGATGGTATTGTCGTTAAGCTTGACAATGGTCTTTATGGCATTACGAACTTAGGAGCAATCTTGTTTGCCAAAGACTTGAACGCTTTTCCAAGATTGGGACGTAAAGCCATGCGAGTGGTGCAATATCAAGGAAGAAACAGGTTGTTTATCCAAAAAGAAGAAACCTTTAATATCGGCTATGCTGTTTGCTTCGAGGACATAGTAAGGTTTGTCAATGCTCTTTTGCCAAGTAGCGAAGATGCCGCAGCTATTGCTTTGACGACAAAGAGCAAATATCCCCTGCCATCCGTAAGAGAAGCAATAGCTAACAGCTTAATCCATCAGGATCTATATATAACAGGAGCAGGTCCCGTTGTAGAGATATTTGACAACCGGATGGAAGTAACTAATCCTGGTACACCATTGGTGGATATAATGAGAATCATAGATAATCCTCCAAAATCAAGAAACGAAAAGCTTGCTTCTCTTATGCGAAGAATGAAGATGTGTGAAGAATTGGGAAGAGGATGGGATAGAATGGTACTGGCATGCGAGATGCAATACTTACCTGCACCAAGAATTGAGATTTTTGAGGAATCGACAAAAGTGACATTGTTCTCTGAAATGGAATTTAAAAACATATCTGCAGATGACAAGATATGGTCGTGCTATCTTCATGCCTGTTTGATGTATATTCAGGGTGACGCATTGACCAATACCTCTTTGAGAGATAGGTTCGGATTGAAAGAATCTTCTGCTGGAAGTATATCCCGACTTATAAAAGAGGCTGTTGATAAAAACAGGGTAAAAGCTCTTGATCCTAAAACAGCTAAACGGTATATGCGTTATGTCCCAATATGGGCTTCTGTTTAATTTGCTGGTAATTTGCCAAAAAGAAAGAATGACAATGTGGGCGGTTCTGTAAATGATTGATATACAGCAAATTGCTAATATTTTCCTAATTTGCCTGTAATTTGCTAGAGTAAGAGTGCCAATATATAATAGATATGTTAGAATATCTCGAAATACCAGTAGAAGGGAAGAGTAGCAGCTTGAGGCTGCTGATATACCCGCAGTCCGCGAAGGCGAAGGTCTTTGAGGAGAGGGAGCCCTATGCTGGGGAGTCGAGATGGCAGCTGGTGGAGGGATGTACCTACGCCTACGAATTTGTGCCATTCGAAACGGCACAAACTTCGACAGGTTGTCGCTACCAGTTTGAGAGGGAGAATGAGATTGTGAGGTTTCATCCCAACAAGACAAGTCATGCCTGCGAAGGAACGCTGACGACAGGTATCTATGTGGGACACTTGGCATTACAGGTGGTGGATGTGGACACCCAGAAACCGGTGGGGAGTGTGAGCCTGGAGATAAGGAGCACGAAGTCGGAATACAGGAGCGACTATCGCCTGATGTTGGACGAGATTGCGGAATATTATACCGATTTGGTACTGCAACAAGGCTCGCCAGTGACACAAAGACTGGAGATAGACCAGTCGTGTTCATCAAAGACACTCTACCAGCGATTCTCGTTTGTGCGTTCGCTGATAGACAGCGAGGCATTTTCGGAGGCTATTCACAAGATTATTTCCAACCCCGTAAGGAAATGGACCGATGCCAACATTGAACGAGAGATTATCGGAGTAAAGCGCTTGAGTCGCAAGAACATCCGTCAGATTGCTTCGAGCACAGACAGGGTTCAGCTACCCAAGGGAATGCGTAGGGGAATGCCTGAGTGTCTGACGAGCGTCCCAAGGAGAATAGAGGTGGAATACAAACGCGACACAACGGACAATCAGGAGAATCAGTTCGTGAAGTTTGTGCTGCGTACGTTTGTGAATTTCTGTTCTGAAATAAGAGGGTATGCCAATGCTACCGAACAGCTGAAGACGGAAGCCAACCAGACGCTGGAACGACTGTATGAACATCTGGACAACCAGTTCTTCCGTCAGATTTCGCAGCCTACACACATGAATATGAACAGTCCTGTGTTGCAACGCAAGGAGGGCTATCGCGAGGTGCTGCAGGCTTGGCTGCTGTTCGACTTGGCTGCTAAACTGAACTGGACAGGTGGAGACGATGTGTATGATGCTGGAAAGAAGAACGTGGCGACGCTGTATGAGTACTGGCTGTTTTTCAAATTGCTGGAACTGGTGAGCGAATTCTTCCATATTGAGCCTCAGGCAAAGAAAGAACTGGTGGACTTTAAGGAGGATGCCATCAACCTGAACCTGAGACAAGGGCGGATGCGAATGGTGAGCGGACAACAAGAGACCTTTTCACGCGTATTGAACGTAGCTTTCTATTACAACAGGACGTTTAACCGTGTTGCCGAGGGTGAAGATTCCATCCACAAGGCGGGTAGTTGGACGATGACCATGCGCCCCGACTATACGTTGTCGCTATGGCCAGGAGAGATATCCGAACAGGAGGCAGAACGTCAGGAACTGATTATTCATATACATTTTGATGCAAAGTATCGTCTAGATAAGGTGATGCTGGAAGATAAGGACGTTGGCAAGGACATTGGCGAGGAATTGGCTGATGAAAAGCAGGAACAGGAACTGAAGATATACAAACGAGGTGACCTGTTGAAAATGCATGCCTATAAAGACGCCATTCGAAGGACAAGTGGTGCCTATGTGCTGTATCCTGGAGATGAAAATAGAGAAATGCGCGGTTTCCATGAGATTGTGCCTGGATTGGGTGTCTTCAGTATTCGTCCAGGGCATTGGCGAGAGGATTCCGTCTATTTGAAGCAATTCTTGGCAGAGGTGAAGGCACACTTGATGGACCGCACGTCAGACCGCGAAAAACTGTCGTATTATCAATATGACGTGCATCTGGAACGTAACAAGACCATAACGATGGAAAGTCTGCCAGAAGCGGAAGGCGAGAACAGAGACTTCTTGCCGGACGAGACAACGGTTCTAATAGGTTATTATAAGAGTCAGGAGCATCTCGACTGGATTATGAAGAACTGGCTGTATAACGGAAGGGCTGGTGACAGAGGTGGATCTATTGCAGTTTCAAAGGAGATTGTGACGGCACGGTATATCTTGCTGATTAACGGAAGAGAGAGCACGCTACTCAAGATCAACTCTGGAGGCCCGAAGGTTTTTGGCTATAAGGAAATGAAAGAGCGGCAGTATCCTTTCAATCCAAATGATGATAACGAGGATAAGATTTATCTGGTGTTTCGACTGAATAAAAAGGGAATCGAGAAAGAGTTACAGAAATACGAGTGGAATCCAAAAGATATGAAGAAACTTAAACTGTCTAAGTATGGACGGTTCGATGTCGTTGGTTTGACTGATTTGATGAAGATTGCAAGAATTAGAAGATAGACTATGGATAAACTCTCCACAGAACAACGGCATAAGAACATGTCTGCCATTCGGTCGAAAGATACGAAGCCAGAAATGATTGTGCGCAAGGGACTGTGGAAACGTGGTTTCAGATGGCAGAGGGCAGATGGAAGATGTGATTGAGGACTCGAAGTGCTGTAAGATTCCAAAGTCGAACAGGGAGTTCTGGGTGGCTAAGATTCGCAGGAACAAGGAAAGGGATAAGGAGGAACAACGTAAACTGGCGGAGATGGGTTGGCATTGCATTACAGTATGGGAGTGCGAACTAACGCCCAAACGTCGCGAAGAAACACTGGAGTCCATCGCCTTCACGTTGAATCATATTTGGCTGCAAGACCATAGAACCTTTATCAATACTGAACAAGAAGAGGTGGATTATCAAATGCCAATGGCAGCTGAAGAAATGTCATGAAGAAGAGATTTGTCCGTCCCTACGGACTGCCAGTCCGATCCTTTCGGACTACGAGTCCGAAGCCTTCGGACTGAGAGTTCGCATTATTCGGACTGAACGCAAGTATTAGACAGTCTTATTTATGATGTAGGTTGATTCTGATTAAACGTAATTTTTATTTCACGTTGAATCGGACTCGAAAAAATAGGGAATTCGAAAATGTCCCTCACATATTCACATGACACCTCTCAAATGCCGATGTATAAAGGGCTGAAGGCGCGTGAGGGATATTTATTCTCCCTCACGTCTCCCTCACTTTTTTCTCTTCGAGCCCTCACGTCAGGTAAGCGTATCCGTTCTGACGCTATGTGATGTGAGTGAATGTGACCCAAAATGTGAGGGTAATGTGAGGGACATTCGTTATCCCTCACGTCCCTCAAACGCCCTGTACATAAGGGTTTGAAGACTGTGATGTGAGTATGTGAGGGTAAAAATGACGTTTCCTGATTTTGGGGGACTGTCAGTATGCCTAACCTCTAAGATTTGTTGACTCGGTTAAACATTAAAACTGATATAGGTTGACTCGGACTGACAGGGCCAGTCCCGTGTCAGCTCAGTTAAGAAATGACTCGTTTTGTAAATTATCTCAGAAATAATTCGTAAATTTGCAGGCAATATGAAACAGATAGAAGTCGTAGCAGCAATCATTCGCAGAGAAGACAAGATTTTCGCCACGCAGCGAGGATATGGCGAGTGGAAAGACTGGTGGGAGTTTCCTGGCGGAAAGATGGAGGCTGGGGAAACGCCAGAGGAGGCGCTCGTAAGGGAGATTCGCGAGGAGTTGTCTGCGGAGATTAGCGTGGATGAGTTTCTTTGTACGGTGGAGTATGATTACCCAAAGTTGGCCGACGGCCGAGCCTGCTCACGCTCGGAAGACTCAAAGCAAGCTTTGGTTTCCCCTCGCTCAACCACAGCCTTTCACCTCACCATGCATTGTTATCTGTGTTCGCTCATTGGCGAGGCGCTGCATCTGAATGAGCACGAGGCGGCGAAATGGCTGGCGAAGAATGAGTTGGACAGCGTAAAGTGGTTGCCAGCGGATTTGGAAGTAATAAAGGAATTGACTAAAAAACATAATCAGGATATCTAAGATGAGAATAATATTTTCATGTTATAAGTGTGAAGGAAATGCTGAAGCAGGTTTATCCTGAATTGCAGGTTAAACTAATGTACGATTGAGAATATTATTTTGAAAAAGGAATGAAGGTAATCGTATCACAAGAGATAGAGCGTGCATGCCCTGAGTTTGTAGGGGCGTGCGTGGAGGCACAGGTAGTTAATACGCAGTACAACGAGGCGTTGTGGCAGGAGATAGAGGCTATGGGCGAAAGATTTCGTCGGGAGTTGACGACGGAGTCGCTAAAGGACATAACGAGCATTGCTGCTACGCGCCGCGTCTATAAGGCTTGTGGCAAAGACCCTTCGCGCTACAGGCCTGCATCGGAGGCCTTGATACGTCGCATGTTGCAAGGCAAGGAACTCTATCAGCGCGATACACTGGTGGACTTGGTAAACCTGGCATCCATCGCCTACGGATACAGTATCGGGGGATTTGATGCAGACCGATTCGTGGGTGATACGCTGACGCTGGGGATTGGTCGTGAGGGTGAACCGTATGAAGGTATTGGTCGGGGAATGATCAATATTCACGGACTGCCCGTGTATCGGGATGCTGAGGGTGGGGTTGGTACTCCGACAAGCGACCACGAGCGTACGAAGATGACGATAGACACCAGACATCTGGTGGTGCTTATCAACGGTTACGATGGTGATGAACAGCGTGTGCGTAAGAACGCTGAGTACATTCAGGAACTGTTGCGTAAATATTGTCAGAGCGATGGAGGCTCGTACTTTATTTATAAAAAACGGGGGCAAGCTTGAAGACCTGCCCCCGTGTTCGAAGTTATCTGTTGGTGGGACACAACGTTAGGCGTTGTACTCCTGCCAGCTCTTAATCTTGATTTCATCCTCCTTGAGGGCTGTGAAGGCCTCGATGAAGGCCTTAGCCAGACGGACGTTGGTCATCAAGGGGATGTTGTGGTCGATAGCGCCACGACGGATGCGGTAGCCGTTGGTGAGCTCGCGCTTGGTGTGGTTCTTCGGCACGTTGATGATGAGGTCGAACTGGTGGGCAGCAATCATGTCCATCACGTTGTTCTGGCCTTCCTCGTCGGGCCAAGCAACTGCGGTAGCTGCTACGCCATTGTCGTTGAAGAACTTAGCGGTACCACCAGTAGCGAAGACCTTGTAGCCCTTCTTGACGAGGTTCTGTGCAGGCTCCAGCAGGCTGACCTTACCCTTGGCACCACCTGAAGAAATCAGGATGTTGGCACCCTCCTTAGGCAGACGGTAACCAGTAGCAATCAGCGAGTTGAGCATAGCCTCGTTGAGGTCGTCGCCCAGACAGCCTACCTCACCGGTAGAGCTCATATCGACACCCAGTACGGGGTCGGCATTCTGCAGACGGGCAAACGAGAACTGAGAGGCCTTGACGCCGATACGGTCGATGTCGAACTCTGATGAGTCGGGACGAGAGTAGGGGGCGTCGAGCATGATCTTCGTAGCGGTCTCGATGAAGTTACGCTTCAGAATCTTAGATACGAAGGGGAATGAGCGTGATGCACGCAGGTTACACTCGATAACCTTCACCTCGCGGTTCTTAGCCAGGAACTGGATATTGAACGGTCCGCTGATGTTGAGCTCGGCAGCAATCTTGCGGGCAATCTTCTTGATCTGACGGATGGTAGAGAAATAGATGTGCTGAGCGGGGAACACCATGGTGGCGTCGCCAGAGTGCACACCAGCATACTCTACGTGCTCGGAGATGGCGTACTCGACAACCTCGCCCTTGTCGGCAACGGCGTCGAACTCAATCTCCTTGGTCTCAGTCATGAACTTCGAGATAACTACAGGGAACTCCTTAGACACCTCGGTAGCCATATTGAGGAAGCGGTGCAGCTCCTCGTCGTCGTAGCAGACGTTCATGGCAGCACCTGACAGCACGTAAGAAGGACGTACCAATACGGGGTAGCCCACCTCGTCGACAAACTGCTTGACGTCCTCGAAAGAGGTCAAGGCACGCCATGCGGGCTGGTCGATGCCGAGCTTGTCGAGCATAGCAGAGAACTTGTCGCGGTTCTCGGCACGGTCGATGTCGACAGGACTGGTACCCAGAACGGGAACACCCTGACGGTGCAGCTTCATGGCGAGGTTGTTAGGTATCTGACCACCCACAGAGACAATGACACCACGAGGCTGTTCGAGGTCCATAACGTCGAGGACACGCTCCAGAGAGAGCTCGTCGAAATACAGACGGTCGCACATGTCATAGTCGGTAGACACAGTCTCAGGGTTGTAGTTAATCATGATGGACTTGTAGCCCAACTTGCGAGCGGTGTTGATGGCGTTCACCGAGCACCAGTCGAACTCTACTGACGAACCGATACGGTAAGCACCAGAGCCGAGTACAACAACAGACTTCTCGTTCTTGTAGTAGTTGATGTCGTGGGCTGGGGTATAGACCTTGCCATCAGGCTCAGCGAAGGCTGGCGTATGGGTGTAGGTGAAGTAGAGGTAGTTGGTGAGCTCAGGATGCTCGCTGGCAACGGTAGGAATGCGCTTGACAGAAGGCAGGATGCCCTTCTGCTTGCGATATTCGCGAACCTGCAGGTTCTCCTTCTCCATATTGGTGGACTTGGTCTTCAGGACGAAGCGGGCAATCTGGAAGTCAGAGAAGCCGCACTGCTTCACCTCCAGCAAGAGGTCGGCGGGCAGGTCTTCCAGCTTGTCGTACTTCTGCAACTCGTGCTTCAGGTCAACGATATGCTTCAGGCGCTCCAGGAACCAGACGTCAATCTTGGTGAGCTGCTCGATGCGCTCAACAGTATAGCCATCCTCCAGAGCCTGTGCGATAGCAAAGATACGCAGGTCGGTGGGGTTAGCCAGCGCGTCGTCCAGGTCGTCGAACTTGGTGTGGTCATTGCCCACGAAACCGTGCATGCCCTGACCAATCATGCGGAGACCCTTCTGAATCATCTCCTCGAAAGAGCGGCCGATAGACATAATCTCACCGACAGACTTCATGCTGGAACCAATCTGACGGCTCACACCGGCAAACTTGGTGAGGTCCCAACGAGGAATCTTACAAATCATGTAGTCGAGGGAAGGAGCAACGTAGGCTGAGCTGGTGGTACCCATCTCACCAATCTGGTCGAGGGTGTAGCCCAGTGCAATCTTGGCAGCAACGAAGGCGAGGGGATAGCCGGTAGCCTTAGAAGCCAGCGCAGAAGAACGGCTCAGACGAGCGTTGATTTCAATGATACGATAGTCGTTGGTCTCGGCATTGAAGGCAAACTGGATGTTGCACTCACCGACGATGCCCAGATGACGTACGCACTTGATGGTGATATCCTGCAGCATCTTGACCTGCTCAGGCTTCAGCGAACAGGTAGGAGCAACGACGATAGACTCACCAGTGTGGATGCCCAGGGGATCGAAGTTCTCCATAGAGGCAACGGTGAAGCAATGGTCGTTGGCGTCGCGGATGCACTCGAACTCAATCTCCTTCCAGCCCTTCAGCGACTCCTCAACCAGAATCTGGGGAGCAAAGGTGAAGGCGCTCTCAGCCAGTTCCTTGAAGGCTTTCTCGTCAGGACAGATACCTGAACCCAGTCCTCCCAGCGCATAGGCTGAACGGATCATGATGGGGAAACCAATCTCGTGGGCAGCCTTCAAGGCGTCTTCCATGTTCTCTACGGCGTGACTTACGGGAGTCTTCAACTGGATCTCATCAAGCTTCTTTACAAAAAGGTCGCGATCCTCAGTGTTCATAATAGCCTCAACACTTGTTCCAAGGACCTCGACCCCATATTCTTTAAGAATACCTTTCTGATACAGTTCCGTACCGCAGTTCAAAGCGGTCTGACCACCGAAGGCCAACAGAATGCCGTCGGGCCGTTCCTTCTTGATGATCTCTGTAACAAAATGAGTGGTGACGGGTTGGAAATAAACCTTGTCGGCAATACCTTCAGAAGTCTGAATGGTAGCGATGTTGGGGTTTACTAACACGGAAGAGATACCTTCCTCACGTAAAGCTTTTAATGCTTGGGAGCCAGAATAGTCAAACTCACCAGCTTGTCCGATTTTCAAAGCGCCAGAACCTAATACCAGCACCTTCTTGAGTTTTTTTGTCATATCGTTTGCTGAGTTGTTGATGTCGTTATTCTGGGCTGCAAAGGTACAAAGAAAATGAGAAATAGCAAAAGGATTTCTCAATTTTCTTATAAAAAAATGTAGGGAAGACACTTTTGCCTTCCCTACATAAATATATATACGAGAATTACTCGCCTTTCTCCATCTGAGCCTTCAGCTGAGCCAGTACGTCGATGTCACCAAGTGTGGTGCTGGCTGCAACATTCTCAATCTTCGGAGCGTCTGCCTTCGGAGCACGAGTCTTCTTGGCAGCGGCCTTCTTCTCCTCACGCTGAGGATCCTCGAAGGTACGGCTGTGAGAGAGGATGATGCGCTTGCTGTCCTTGTTGAACTCGATAACCTTGAAGGGCAGAACCTCACCAGCCTGAGCCTGTGAACCGTCCTCCTTCTGCAGGTGCTTAGGAGTAGCGAAGCCCTCAACGTTCTCACCGAGAGAAACAACGGCACCCTTCTCCAGGAGCTCAGTAATCTTACCCTCGTGGATAGAACCAACGGTGTACTGCTCCTCGAAGACATCCCAAGGATTGTCCTCCAGCTGCTTGTGACCAAGGCTGAGACGACGGTTCTCCTTGTCGATATCGAGAACGACAACGTCGATCTGTGCGCCAACCTGTGTGAACTCAGAAGGATGCTTAACCTTCTTGGTCCAGCTGAGGTCGCTGATGTGAATCAGACCGTCAACACCCTCCTCGAGCTCAACAAATACACCGAAGTTGGTGAAGTTGCGAACCTTAGCAGAGTGCTTGCTGCCAACAGGATACTTAACCTCGATAGCCTCCCAGGGATCTTCCTTCAGCTGCTTGATGCCGAGAGACATCTTGCGCTCGTCGCGGTCGAGAGTCAGGATAACTGCCTCGATCTCGTCGCCAACCTTCAGGAACTCCTGAGCTGAACGCAGGTGCTGGCTCCAAGACATCTCAGAAACGTGAATCAGACCCTCAACACCAGGCTGAATCTCTACGAATGCACCGTAGTCAGCGATAACGACAACCTTACCCTTCACGTGGTCACCAACCTTGAGGTTAGCATCCAGAGCATCCCAAGGATGAGGAGTGAGCTGCTTCAGACCGAGAGCGATACGACGCTTCTCCTCATCGAAGTCGAGGATAACGACGTTGATCTTCTGGTCGAGCTCAACAACCTTGTGGGGATCGTCAACACGGCCCCAAGACAGGTCTGTGATGTGAATCAGTCCGTCAACACCACCCAGGTCTACGAATACGCCGTAGCTGGTGATATTCTTCACAACACCCTCCAGGATCTGACCCTTCTCCAGCTTGCCGATGATCTCCTGCTTCTGGGCCTCGAGTTCAGCCTCGATGAGTGCCTTGTGAGAAACTACTACATTGCGGAACTCCTGATTGATCTTAACAATCTTGAACTCCATGGTCTTGCCTACGAACTGGTCGTAGTCGCGTATGGGGTGAACGTCGATCTGGCTACCGGGCAGGAAGGCCTCGATGCCGAATACATCAACGATCATACCGCCCTTAGTGCGGCACTTGATGTAACCCTGAATAATCTCCTGAGCCTCCAGAGCAGCGTTGACGCGCTCCCAGCTCTTAGACATGCGGGCTTTCTTGTGACTGAGTACCAGCTGACCTTTCTTGTCCTCTGCGTTCTCTACATACACCTCAACGGTGTCGCCGGCCTTCAGGTCGGGGTTGTAGCGGAACTCGCTGGCAGGGATAATACCGTCGCTCTTGTAGCCGATGTTAACGACTACCTCTTTCTTGTCGACGCTGATGACAGTACCGTCAACTACCTGGTGCTCGCTGACCTTGTTAAGGGTCTCGTCGTAAGCCTTGTCGAGCTCTTCCTTGCTGACGTTAGCGGCAGTGCCATTCTCAAACTGATCCCAGTCGAAGTCCTGTAATGGCTGGACGTTCTTTGTTAATTCTGACATAATAATAAATAATGTGTTGCCCGATCTCTCGATGGGGCGGGGCCTGAACAGACGTTTATCAGACCGTGTTTTAAAGGGTTAATAATGATAGGCACCGACGCCTGTTTCAGCACCTACTCGCCCTTTTGGGCGCAAAAGCGGGTGCAAAGGTACAAAAAAGAGGTGAGATGTAAGGAGTGAGAGTAGGAAGAAGAGAAAGATTTATGGTTTTTTAACCTTTTTGGCTTTCTTTTTCTTGGTTGACAGCAAGTCACTCAGTCCATTGAAGTCTTTCTGCATGATGAGACCTATGCCTTGGGTGTTCAGTGATGACTTGGTGAAATAGCGGTCGTTGGTCTGGTTGTACACCTTGAAAGCCAGATTGCCATTGGGAAGCAACAGGTAACGGATGTCGAAGTCACCAATGAACGATGAGTTAGCAGCTGCTGCTGCGTTTTTGGATGTGGCACTGCTTCCGTCACGATAGCCGAACTGGCCGTTGATGAGCAGGCGGTTGTTGAGCAGACGGCCATTGACGATTCCTTCGTATTCGGCATTGTTCCAACCTTCATCGCCTGTGGAGATATTGGCACCGAAACTCCAGTTGTTGCTCTTGATGACGCGGTTAAGCACATCGTTGAGCTGGCTGCTGAGCGTACCAGACAGCAGACTCTGCATGGCCAGTGAGGTCTTGCTACGTCCTCCCGATTCTTCGTCGCTGGCATTGTTGGCGCCCTGTGGGTAGAAGCGTCCTACAGCCAATAGGTAGATAACCTGCTGGTTCATCTCCTCCTCGCTGTTGATGATAGAGCGGAGCATCTGTTTTTCGTCAGAGTTGACGTTAGGTATGTCGAGGTCGAACTCGATAATCGGAGCGCTGGGCTGTCCTGAGATGTTCATCAGACAATTGACGCGGACAGTATTCGAGAAACTCTTGCCGACATTCAAATCGGAGAGCGACACACCATTGACTGTATGCTGTGCCTGCATGTTCAGACGGGCATCGTAAGGGTCGCCACCGAAAATGATAGTGCCACCTTCGCTGAAGACGAAATTCTTCTTGATGATGTTCTGAATAGTGATGCCATAGGTTCCCTCACTGATGCGATAGGTGCCAAACATGCTGAAGCTGCCCTTGTTGTAGAAGGTGGTCTGCAGGTCTCCGCTGCCTCGTAAGGTGATGTAGTCGTTGGTGCGCTCATCCATCAGCAGACGGATGGTGGCATCAGGCGTGGCATTGATTCTCAGACGCATGGTGATATCGGTGCGGAGGTCGGCACGTGGGGTATAGGTGGTGTTATCTGTTGCCGTCTCTGTCTCGATGACTGTTGACTGGTAACGTGGCTTGCTGGACTCATCTTTTGATCCCCAGACAATGAATTCCTGGTCGGTGATGACATCCGGTGAAGCTGCATTATATACAAATACGGTACCTCGTTTGGGGGTGACGTCAGCCTCGATGAGCAGGCTGTTTTCCTTACCATGGATGGCTACTGTACCATCGGCAAAGGCAGTACCATAGAAGGATGCGTCGCCAAAGGTCTTGAAATCGTAGGCCAGCAGGTTGCGGGCATTGAGGTAGATGTCGTAGGTGAGGTTGGTAAGGTCGTTATGATGGATGCCTCCCGTCATAATGCCCTGATTGCCGTAGATGTCGTAGAGTACACAGTTCTTGAAGGCGATATTGTCGCGTGTCAGGAGCAGTGTGTCGTTCTTCATCTCGTAGGTACAGTTCAGGGTGCTGACGTGCGCCTTGCCGTTAAGAATCAGTTCTCCGTAGAGGTTCATGGCGTTGAGTGGTCCTGCCAACTTGACATTACCATTGCCATAGCCGTCTATGTGGTCGATGAACGTCTCAGTAAAAGACTGGGCAAAGTCTAGGCTGGTACCTTCTGCCTTGACGTCTAAATCGATATAGCTTCGCTTGGGTGATACATAGCCGCTGATGTATGTCTTTGCCGTTGGCCCATCATCAGCAATAGCCTGTATGTCAATTTGTTCTGCTTCTTTGTTCCAGATAACATTTGCGTCCAAATCGCCCATTCTTCCATGCTCGAATTGGAAACCTTTGACGAGTAATTTGGCATCGGCTTCCAGTTCACCGAAGACACCTCGCAGTACACCACCGCCTGTTGCCTTGCCACTGAAACTGACAGCGTCGAAGTTCACCAAATCAAGAATATAATCAATGTCGAGATCGCGCATGTTGACGTTGATAGAATCGTGGCTGCTCTCTGATGCCGTACCGTCAAGAGTCAGGAATTGTTGTTCGTGACGGATGGAGAAACCTGTAATGTTGAGGTTCTTTCCGACATAAGAGATGGTGGCAGGAAGAATGTCCCAAGTCTTATCCTTGATAGTCATCTGTGAAGGTGCTATCTTGATGAATGCTGCCTGGCTATTGTCGAATGCTGTGTCAAAATAGGCCATTGTCGTCATACGGCCTCTGGTGCGTTCCTCTTCGTTGTTGTCCCATTGGAGAGTGGCAGTTATCTGGTCGTTATGCACGCTTCCGCCAACCTGCAGGTCTAGGCCATTGCCATCGTCGTAATGTTTGGTGATGCTGATGTCGTACTGTAGGGTGTTGATAGGCGAGAGGATGCTGATATGGGCATTGTCGTAGCGACTATCGTCATAATAGAACTGTGGAATGTCGCACTCCATGAGAATCTGCTGGCGCTCGTCGTTCAGACTGCCCTGTAGCGTCAATGGCTTAGGCAAATAGAATGGAACACGCAATATGCGTTCTATCCAATCCGACTTGCGGATGGTTGCCTGGATAGAGAAATTGTTGTGCACGCTGGTATCGACCGCAGGCAGACCAGGAATGGTCTTCATGCGTGTTGCCAGGAAGTTGGTAAAGCTTTGAGGCAGGGTCTTATAGTCGAAATCGCCACGGATGGAAGCTTCGCCAAAGTCGCTGGTCATAGTGACATAGTGTATGTCGCCATCATAGCCCGATTCGATGTGTAGCTTCTCCAGATCGTACGACACGTTGTGGCCTTGTAAGGAGAAGTCGCTGATGTCGAAAGTTCCGACAGCATCGTTGAGGTCACTGGCCAGAAAGTCTGCCTTGATATCAGCATAGAAACGTGCCTCGCCCCATTTGTCGGAGAGATTCATGGCTTTGGGAGACAGATTGGCAATAACGGCTTCCAACTTTACGTTGTGCTGCTTACCGCTCTGCAGGATGCTACCGTCAACAACCAAACCGATGTTGGCGTCGTCGATGCTGGCGTGACCATGAATGTCGGTGGGGCTATAGAGTCCGTCGATATCGATATGCTGATAGTTGTAGCCTTTGAATTCAAACTGGTGGACGATGCCATCAGCCTTGACGATGAGTGGCTGTCCATCAGGCAACTGACCACTAAGGTCGATATCGGTGGAAAGGGTTCCGAACTGCTCGTCGTCAAGTACGGTCTTCAGGTTGAATTCCTTGGTGTCGATATGGCCGTTGAAATGACGCTTTTCGTCAATGGCCATTGTCATATTGACAGTACCGGCATCCGTCTGAAGTTGGTTGTGTGTCTCAATGCTACTGGCGCCCTTACCTTGAGCGTGGCCTCTTAGGTGGATGTTGCCCATGCGGACCAGTTCTTGTGGAACCTGTATGCGTTGACCTTGTAGATTCTCTGAGATGAAACTGACGGTTTTGGCTGATAGTGCCAGGTCGTTGATGTCCACATTCCAAGAGGGTAGGCTGTCGCGTAGTCCTTTGGCCCATCCATCAATATTGATAGCGATATCGCCTGTGGTAGAGCCGATACTAAGCATGGGGATGTCCAGCGTTTCTCCTTCACCATGGAAATGGCAGGCCAACGATAGTGTACTCTGGAAGGTGTTCAGCGATGGTAATAAGCAGGAAAGGTCGCTGAGGGTGATGGTCGAGGGCTTGATGCTACCCGTATAGCGTAGGGATGGCGTCACAAAGTGGTCACCACGGAAGCGGTAGCTGGCGTCAATGTCGCCCAACTGGAAATTGGTGCCAGGCATGCGTAACACAAAATCTGTCAGGCGACTGCAGCTCTTGCCTCCTTCGTAGTGCATGCTCAGGCGCTTGATGTTCAGTCCTGACTGTTCCTTGAACGACAGACGTTTGATGTTAACGTTCAAAGAGTCCTCACAGAGTGCTTTGAGGATAATGTGCGAACTGATGTCGCTGACTTTCAAGTGATTAGGATTCAGAACGCCTGCAGTTTGGGGTAGGTCTTGACGATCAAAGCTGACAGAGGAATGACGGATAATCAGCGAGTTGATACGCAAGTCGAGTGGGGCAGTGCTGGTGGTGTCTTTAGATGCCAGCGAGTCGAGTACAAACTGGAAATTAGGTTTTGCCAGCGAGTCGCGCTGATAGAGTTTGGCGTGGGCACCAAAGAGTTGGGCTGTCGAGATGGATATCTTTCCGTCCGTCAGTGGCAACAGGTCCACGTGTGCCGAGATGCGTCCTGCTGTGAGCATATCAGTGCCTTGCTGGTCCTTAATGTTGACCTGGTAGAGTGTCAAATGGCTCAACAATCCGTATTTCAGACGACCTATCGATACGCTGGTTCCCAGTTTCTCTGATAACACATTTGCTGCTCTCTTCCCCAAATATTCCTGCACAGCAGGAATGCTGAAGGTGAGAATAATGAGCAAGTACAGTCCGAGGATAGACCATATTGCTATGTTGAGTATGTGCTTCAGTATCTTCAAAACTGGCAAATAGAGATAGCAAAATTTTCATTCTGCTGGTTATTGGCTACAAAATTACATCAAAAAGTTGTGATGACGGAATTTTTCGACGATTTTTTATGTCAGATATGCTATTTTTTTAGTAATTTTGCACCATTCTTAGAGAAAACGTAGTAGATAACTATTCAAATATTCATTTATATTATCCATGGCAAATGTAATCAAGTTACACAAAGGCTTGGACATTCACCTTCAAGGAAAAGCTGAGGAGAAGCTCATCCAGTTGAAGTCAAACGGTCAGTATGCACTGGTGCCTGATGATTTTGAGGGAGTGACTCCGAAAGTTGTCGTCAAGGAAGGGGAAACCGTCAAGGCCGGGGATGCCTTGTTCGTCAACAAGCAGTATCCCGAAGTGAAGTTTGCCTCACCCGTCAGCGGAAAAGTCTGCGAGGTGGCACGTGGCGAACGAAGGAAAGTGCTCTATGTTAAGGTACAGGCTGATGCAGAGCAGCAGTATGTAAACTATGGCGTGAAGGATGTAGCCAAGATGGATGGCAAACAGGTGGTTGATGCACTGCTTGAAGCTGGTATCTTTGGTTATATCAATCAGTTGCCTTATGCTGTTTCAACGAATCCTTCGGTAATGCCGAAGGCTATCTTTGTTTCTGCATTGCGTGACAAACCGCTGGCAGGCGACTTCGATTTTGAGGTAAAAGGTGAGGAAGCAAACTTCCAGACAGGTCTGACGGCACTGTCAAAGATTGCCAAGACCTATTTGGGTTGTGGTGTTCACTCCAGCTTCGAGAACTATCAGAATGTTGATGTAACTGTCTTTGATGGCAAGTGTCCTGCTGGCAATGTTGGCGTACAGGTGAATAACATCGATCCAGTCAACAAGGGCGAGGTGGTTTGGACCATCGGCGACCCAACAGTTGTGCTGTTCATCGGTCGTCTGTTCAATACGGGCAAGGTGGACCTTACCCGCACGGTGGCTCTTTGTGGTAGTGAGATTAACAGTCCTGCCTATGTGAAAATGCTGGTGGGCGAAGAGCTTTCTACACTCCTGAGCAACAGCTATGACGCTTCGAAGAGCGTTCGCATCATCAATGGTAATGTGCTGACAGGTCGTCCAACTACCAAGGATGGTTTCCTGGGTGCTCACAGCTCTGAGATTACTGTTATCCCCGAGGGTAACGATGCCGACGAGATGCTGGGTTGGATTCTGCCACGCTTCAAGCAGTTCTCCGTCAACCGCAGCTATTTCTCTTGGCTGTGCGGCAATAAGAGCTATGCACTCGATGCCCGTGTTAAGGGTGGCGAGCGCCACATGATTATGAGTGGTGAGTACGACAAGGTGCTGCCTATGGACATCTATGGCGAATACCTCATCAAGGCTATCATCGCTGGCGATATCGACCGCCAGGAGGCCCTGGGTATCTACGAGGTTGCTCCTGAGGACTTTGCTCTTGCAGAATTCGTGGATTCTTCTAAACTTGAGTTGCAGCGTATTGTGCGTGAAGGTCTCAACATTTTACGTAAAGAAAACGCTTAATGTTTAATCTTTAATGTTTAATTTAACATGAGCTTTTTAAGAAATTATCTCAATAAGATCAAGCCGAACTTCGAAGAGGGTGGCAAGCTTCATGCCTTCCGCTCGGTGTTCGACGGCTTTGAGACCTTCCTCTATGTGCCTAACGACACAGCGAAGGCTGGTGGCGTGAATATTCACGACTCCATCGACTCGAAGCGCATTATGAGTATGGTGGTTATCGCCCTGATGCCTGCCATGCTGTTTGGTATGTATAATATCGGCTATCAGAACTATGCTGCTGCCGGCACACTGGCTGGTGCATCGTTCTGCGAGATCTTTGCTTACGGCTTCCTGGCTGTTCTGCCAAAGATCCTGGTTAGCTACATCGTAGGTCTGGGCATCGAGTTTGCCTGGGCACAGTGGAAGGGTGAGGAAATCCAGGAGGGTTACCTCGTTTCGGGTATCATCATTCCTCTGATTATTCCTATCGGTTGCCCACTGTGGATGCTGGCTCTGGCCTGCGCATTCTCAGTAATCTTCTGTAAGGAGATATTCGGTGGTACAGGTATGAACATCTTCAACCCTGCTGTTGCAGCTCGTATGTTCCTGTTTTTCGCTTATCCATCAAAGATGACTGGCGACACCGTTTGGGTGGCTCAGAACTCAATCTTCGGTCTGGGTAACGACCTGCCCGATGGATTCACAGCTGCTACACCACTCGGACAGCTGGCACAGAACATCACTCCCGATGCTTCTATCCTGGATATGGCCCTCGGATTCATCCCAGGTTCTATCGGTGAGACATCGCTCGTAGCTATCGCTATCGGTGCTGTTATCCTGCTGTGGACTGGTATCGCCTCTTGGCGTACTATGATCAGCGTGTTTGTAGGTGGTATCGCATTCGCAGTGCTGTTCGAGCAGACTGGTCAGGGCATGACTTGGTGGCACCATTTCGTGATGGGTGGCTTCGCTTTCGGTGCTGTGTTTATGGCTACCGACCCTGTTACATCGTGCCGCACTGCTACCGGTCAGTACATCTACGGATTCCTGATTGGTGCTATGGCCATCATCATCCGTGTGATGAATGCCGGTTATCCTGAGGGTATGATGCTCGCCATCTTCTTTGGTAACATGTTCGCTCCTACGATCGACCACTTCATCGTTGAGCGCAATATCACAAAACGTTTAAAGAGAGGAGGTCGCAAATGAAACTGAATACAAACTCTAGCGCGTACATTATTATATATAGCGCGGTACTCGTAGTCATCGTGGCTTTCCTGTTGGCTTTTGTTTATACAGCTTTGAAGCCAATGCAGGATGCTAACGTGGCTCTCGATGTTAAGAAGCAGATTCTGTACTCGCTCAACATCCGCAATCTGGATGGTTCCGAGGCCGAGGCTAAGTATGCCGAGGTGGTGAAGAACGAGCAGGAGCAGGACGGCCAGAAGATCTACGCATGTGAGATTGACGGCAAGGCTGTTAAGGTAGTTAGCCTGAAGGGTATGGGCCTTTGGGGTGGTATCAGCGGTTATCTTGCTATCGATCCAGAGGGCAAGGTTTACGGCGCATACTTCAACCACGAGGGCGAGACCGCCGGTCTGGGTGCCGAAATCAAGGACTCACAGGCTTGGCAGGAGAAGTTCATCGGCAAGCAGATCTGGGACGAGCAGGGCAACGTAGTACTCTCAGTAGTTAAGAAGGTTGAGAACCCCGCTACTCAGGTTGACTGTGTAACAGGTGCTACCCTTACTTCGAATGGTGTTGACGCCATGCTGAAGGACGGTCTGAAGAATGTTAAACCAAATGCAGAGGAGGAGTAAGATTATGGCATTATTCAGTAAACAAAATAAGGAGGTTTTTACAAACCCATTAAACGTCGACCATCCTATCCTTGGTCAGGTGCTGGGTATCTGCTCGGCATTGGCTGTTACATCGCAGCTTAAGCCTGCTATCGTAATGGGACTCGCCGTTACTGTGATTACCGCATTCTCTAACGTTATTATCTCAATCATCCGCAACACTATCCCTAACCGCATTCGTATTGTGGTTCAGCTGGTGGTTGTGGCTGCGCTGGTAACTATCGTTAGCCAGATTCTGAAGGCTTTCGCTTATGATGTTAGCGTTCAGCTCTCTGTATATGTAGGTCTTATCATCACCAACTGTATCCTGATGGGTCGCCTCGAGGCGTTCGCCATGCAGAACAAGCCTTGGCCTTCATTCCTCGATGGAGTAGGCAACGGTCTTGGCTACGCTATGATTCTGGTTATCGTTGGTGCCGTTCGTGAGTTGCTGGGCCGCGGCAGTCTGCTGGGCTTCCAGATTATCCCCGATGCCTGCTACGACTTCGGTTATGTAAACAACGGTATGATGACAATGCCTGCAATGGCGCTGATTCTTGTGGGATGTGTGATTTGGGTTCATCGTGCTTACTTTTATAAGGAGAAATAAGATATGGAACACGCAATATCATTACTATTCAGGTCGATCTTTGTCGACAATATGATCTTCGCTTTCTTCCTCGGCATGTGCTCATATCTGGCTGTGTCGAAGACTGTGAAGACTTCGCTGGGACTTGGTCTCGCCGTGACCTTCGTGCTCACCGTTACCGTTCCCGTCAACTATCTGTTGCAGACCAAGGTGCTGGGCCCCGACTGCCTTGTTGAGGGTGTCGACCTCAGCTACCTGTCGTTCATCCTCTTCATCGCCGTTATTGCCGGTATGGTGCAGTTGGTTGAGATGACTGTAGAGAAGTATTCTCCATCGCTCTATGCAGCGCTGGGTATCTTCCTGCCTCTGATTGCCGTAAACTGCGCTATCATGGGTGCATCGCTGTTTATGCAGCAGCGCATCCTGATGGATCCATCTAACTCGCAGGCCATCACCAGCGTTTGGGATGCCATCGTATATGGCTTCGGCTCTGGTATCGGTTGGGCTCTGGCCATCGTGGCTATGGGTGCCATCCGCGAGAAGATGCAGTACTCGGATGTTCCCAAGCCTCTGCAGGGCCTCGGCATCGTGTTTATCACCGTGGGCCTCATGGCTATGGCTATGATGTGTTTCTCAGGACTGAACATATAAGATTTAAGAATTAAAGAATTGAAAAATTGAAGTTATGGCTCAGTTTATAGCATATAGTATAGGGGTTTTCCTCGCGGTAATCATCCTGCTGGTGATTATCCTGTTGGTGGCTAAGAAGTATCTCAGCCCCAGCGGTAATGTGAATATTACAGTTAACGGCGATAAGGTGCTGAACGTACCACAGGGCAACAACCTGATGGCTACCCTCAACCAGAACGGCATCTTCCTGCCTTCAGCTTGTGGCGGTAAGGCCAGTTGCGGACAGTGTAAGGTTCAGGTGCTCGAGGGCGGTGGCGAGATTCTCGACTCAGAGAAGCCTCACTTCACCCGTAAGCAGATTAAGGACCATTGGCGTCTGGGTTGCCAGTGCAAGGTTAAGGGCGACCTGAAGATTCACGTAGATGAGTCAATCCTTGGTGTTAAGGAGTACGAGTGTACCGTTATCTCTAACAAGAACGTTGCTACCTTCATCAAGGAGTTTAAGGTGCAGCTGCCTGCTGGCGAGCACATGGACTTCCTACCTGGATCGTATGCCCAGATCAAGATTCCTAAGTTCGATTGCATCGACTACGATAAGGATATCGATAAGAGCCTGATTGGCGACGAGTATCTGCCCAGCTGGGAGAAATTCGGATTGTTCCCACTCAAGTGTAAGAACCCCGAGGACACCATCCGCGCTTACTCTATGGCCAACTATCCAGCCGAGGGAGATGTGTTCATGCTTACCGTACGTATCGCTACACCTCCATTCAAGGCCGACCGCAGTGGTTTCATGGATGTTAACCCTGGTATCGCTTCAAGTTACATCTTCTCGCTGAAACCTGGCGACAAGGTAATCATGAGCGGACCTTTCGGCGACTTCCACCCACATTTCGACTCGAAGAAGGAGATGATTTGGGTTGGTGGTGGTGCCGGTATGGCTCCTCTGCGTGCTCAGATCATGCACATGACAAAGACTCTGCACACCACCGATCGCGAGATGCACTACTTCTATGGTGCACGCGCTCTGAACGAGGTGTTCTATCTCGAGGACTTCCTGGGACTGGAGAAGGAGTACCCCAACTTCCACTTCCACCTGGCACTCGACCGTCCAGACCCTGCAGCCGATGCAGCTGGCGTAAAGTACACACCGGGATTTGTTCACAACGTGATGTTCGAGACCTATCTGAAGGACCACGATGCTCCCGAGGATATCGAGTACTACATGTGCGGTCCTGGCCCAATGTCGAAGGCCGTTGTGGGCATGCTCGACTCTCTCGGCGTAGATCCAGAAAGCATTATGTACGATAACTTTGGTGGCTGATGAAACGCAGCCTGCTTTGGATATTTGTCATCCCTCTTGCACTGGCACTCCTTTCGTGTGGTCAGCGCAAGAGGGATGCAGTATTCTATGAGCAGATGGTTGACAGCATTCGAAAGGCTGAACAACTTACTGAGATGAAGCGCCAGGCAGGAGTCTATGATGACCCTGTCCAGAACTTCTTCGATACCCTTCAGTTACGTCCGTTGCCAATCCAGTCGGAACGTAGTAATTTCGCCAAGATAGGTCATTTCGGCAAGGTCCCCCTTTCTCTTGTTTCTATGTTGGGCTATCCTGTCGATACCCGTTTGAAGGCGCTCCTGTTGCCCAGACGCCATGGGCTGCATGCGTTGTTATTAGAAGAACAACTCGACTCCATCAATTCTAATCTATACCTCTATTCCCTCGATCGCGACTACAAACCTATTGACCACCTCTGTCTTTACGAGGAGCGTGACGAAGACCGTGCTGAGGATTTTGGTCGTCAGTTCATGGACTACTATGTCACCAGCGAATACGAGGTGACTATTCTTTATATCTTCGAGTCCATGCGTACCCACAAGATGGAAACGGAACAAACTCGTCGTTTCCAACTTACTGAAGACGGTAACTTCGAAGAAGTCGTTGTTGAGTTGGAGTAGGGTATTTACTCAATACAATTCATCAGGAAATCTACAGCACCGTTGACGCCAAACTTGCGCACATCCAGCGAGATGTCGTAGTTGGTGGCATCTGTCCAGTCTCGCCCAGTGAACGTCTTGGTGTAGAGCTCACGACTATAGTCGTTGTCCACAATCATTGCTGCTGCATCATACTCACTGATGTCATACTTCTCTGCAATACGACGCTTACGACAGTCCAGACTGGAGTGGATGAAAATCTTCAGTGCATTGGGATGATCGGCAAAGATGTCGAAACCGCAACGTCCCACGATTACACACGACTCCTCCTCTGCAATCTGTTTGATGACCTCCGCCTGTGCACGAAACAGTTCACGGCTTGTCTGGTCGTGCTCCTGTCCGTTGTACTCAACGTTTGACATGTAGTTTCTGTAGAAATTGGTGAAGTCGTCGCGCCATAGCGGATTGCGCGCCTCGATTTTGTCCACAGCATCCTCTACGGCGTTGACTCGCCCTGCTACTGCGTTCAGAATCTGTTTGTCCAACAGCTTCACTCCCAGCCTGCGTGCAAGCTCTGCTCCAATCTCGTGACCACCTGTACCGAACTGTCGGCTAATGGTTATAACAAAATGCTCTTCTTTATTCATAGTCTTTAGATTTTTGGGTTTCTGTTGCAAAGATAGTGATTTCTTCTCATATTTCCAAATTTTTTTGTTAATCTTCTTTAATGATGATGTTTGTTTTTTTACTTTTCCCCTTTCTGGGTGTCTAAAAACGTAGTAAACCTAACTTATTATTTTATATGAAAAAACTATTTCTATCATTGATGGCTTTCGCAAGCCTTACAGCATGGGCACAGTTCGGTGCGCCCAGACAGAACCCTACGGTTCCTTCAGTAACAGAGAATGTGGCAGAAGACTTCAAACCCGCCACCAGCAATCAGGAGAACAAGCAGTTCCCTGCTGTCAACTCACAGCGCATGGTGCGCGCGCAGATTAAGGCACCCGATGCAAAGTTCGTCGGTCTTGACATCGCTGGTAAGATTTATCAGATGACCAAGGACGAGAATGGCGTCTGGACAGGTACTTCAGAACCTCAGGACGAGGGTTTCCACTATTATCAGCTCAACATCGATGGCGCCTCAGTGCCCGATCCTAACAGCCTCTACTATTATGGCGCCAGCCGTTGGGGTAGTGGTATCGAGATACCTTCTGCCGACGAGGACTTCTGGCAGGTGAAGAACGTACCGCAGGGGTCTATGAGCGAGGTATTCTACTGGTCAACATATACGGAGAAGATGCGTCGCTGCCACGTCTATCTGCCCGCAGAGTATTTCACCAATCCCACCAAGAAGTTCCCTGTGCTCTATCTGCAGCATGGCATGGGTGAGAACGAGTACGGATGGGCTGAGCAGGGACATACCGCACAGATTCTCGATAACCTGATTGCCGAGGGTAAGGCTGTACCTTGCATCATTGTGATGGACAATGGCCTGAACGCTCGCAAACCAGGTGAGCAGGCTGGCTTCGGCTTTGGTGGTCCGCGTCCACAGGCTGGTCAGCGCCCACAGGGTCCCCGGCCTCAGGGCGCTCCTGGACAGGGTGGTCCCCGTCGTGGCTTCGGTGGTTTCTCAGAGGGTTTCAAGAATGTCCTCTTCAACGATATTATCCCCATGGTAGAGAAGAACTACCGTGTCATTGCCGATCCTCAGCATCGTGCTTATGCTGGTCTTTCTATGGGTGGCATGCAGGCTCGTGAGATTACGCTCGCCAATCCTGAGAAGTTCGCCTATGTCGGCTCCTTCAGCAGTGGTGCATGGAATGTAGACCAGGTAAAGGCCTCTGAGGGCTTTGCCAAGAACGTGAAATTGCTCTTCATGAGCGGTGGCGGCAAGGAGAACATGGGTTGCGTAGAGGCAGCCAAGAAGATTAAGGAAGAGCTTGGCATGAATGCCGTAGGTTATGAGTCTCCAGGCACTGCCCACGAGTGGCACACCTGGCGCCGCAGTCTCTATCAGTTCGCCCAGCTAATGTTTAAGTAATCACTCGTTGCAGCTTGCGACCTGTACTACCCTAGAACTTCAGGGACTGGTTCTCTCTTTGAGAGTGTGGCGATGCAATCCTATTTCACATAACAACGGCAGACTCCTACATTGGGAGCCTGCCGTTGACGTTTCTTTGAAATTGTTTTATGAACGGAAGCTGGTCGCTATACTCGTACACCAAAAACAGTTTGGAGGAAATGGACGATCGTATCTGTAAAGTCTTCCTGATTCTGTTGGGTATTCTCAGTAGGAGTCCCTTTGACTCGAACTTCAAGATTGTCCTTTTGCTTAGTATTAGGAGTCGTTTTAACTCGAATTCCCAAATTGCCCTTTTGCTTATTCTCGTTAGAAGTCGTCTTGACTCGGACTTCCAAATTGTCCTTTTGTCTGTTCTCTACTGATTGTGCGTTAGCACTGGTGGTGAACACGAATGAGAAAACTACTGCTGCAACTGTGCTCATGAGCACCTTCTTTGCATTGAAATTCTTTGTTGTCATAGACTTAATATTTTTAGTTTATACTTTGTTATTTACTGTGTCGTTGTTTCTTTTTGACAATGCAAAGTTACGGCGATTTTCTTCCGATTCCAAGAAAAATCTCGGATTCTTCTTCTACTTGTGTATGGACAAGAACGGGATATTTGGACAAATCGTGGAAACAGGCCCCAAAACTGTCCGAATGGGTTCAAGTTTAACGGATGTGGAGTTAGTTTTTTCGTCTTTTGCAAACTTATTAGAAAAAAAATTGTATATTTGCAAACGAGAAACATATAAAGAAGAATGAAAAAGGTATTTATAATTGTGACTTTCGTTTTTGGTGTGGCGTTGGTGGCGATGTTGCTGACCAAGCCAGAGCCTAAAGAACATTATGATGCCATGATTGGATTGGCACAGAATGTGGTAGATCAGGAGATGACCAGCAACAATGTGAAGAAAACGATGGCTGAAATGGGTGCTAAGAAATTGGCAGAGTTGGGCATTGAAGGCGTTGATGCAGCAACGCTGGAGAAGCTGGGCGCTGATGTGGATTTGACGGAGGTCACTGAGTTAGGTAAGGATATGGCGATGAATACGGCAGGCTTCTATTTGCAGAGTCACATGAAGGTGAATGATTATCATGTGGTGACAATTGGCTTGCTGAATTACAAAGGTACTAATCTGCCTGTGACGATAGGCGCCATGGGGAAAGTGTTCGTGCTTGTTGATGATGAGCAAGTGAAACGATTGTTGAGACAGTAAATTCAATTGAGCCCCAGCATTCGTTAGAATATTGGGGCTCAATTTGTATAGGATTAGCGGGGACTGCAGGTTAGAGTCCGAGCTTCTTGCGGATGTCCTTGGGAATGGCGTTCTTGTTGATGAGGAAGTCCATGGTGTTGGCTGCGATGAAGGCCTTGGTCATATACCAGATGCCTTTGTAGTCGCCAGTCTCACCCCAAGAATTCTTAACCATGTAGTACTCCTTACCGTTCTGGTCCTTGGCAACACCATAGATGAGCATGCCGTGGTCGTCGGTAAGTTCCCAGTTGTCGAAACGCTCCTGGCGCAGCTGCTGGGTGGGAACGATTTCTGGAACGGTGCAACCCAGCGAGTCGATGATGTCGCGCTTCTTGGTGGTGTTCAGTTTCAGCCACTTGGCCATATCGCTGCCACGCAGACTCTGGGCGGCCTTGCCATCAACAGCGTAAGCCAGACCTTTGCGAGTGAAACCATCCTCAGAAACGTCACCACCCCAAGCAATGGTGTAACCCTTATCGATGGCGTTGTCGATAACCTTCATCATCTCGTCCATGGGCAGGTTGTAAGACTGTGGGAAGCGCCAGTTGTCCTGAACCTCTACAGCAAACGTGGTGTAGAAAGGATGATGCGTGTAAGAAGTGATGCTTACATAGTCGTCGAGGTTGATACCCAGCGAAGCCATGAAGCTCTTCGGAGTGTACTTCTTGCCCTCGTAGGTGAACTCCTCAGGGCACTTGCCGAGATAGGCGTCAAGGATGCCCTGCAGACCAACCTTCCACTGGTTGGAGATCTTCTTAGCGTCGCTCTTAGCGATGGCAGCCACGTAGGGTTCCAAGATGCTAAAGAACTCGTTGAAGTTGTTCAGAGAGTCACCATAGAGTGAGCCTGGGAAAGGCATGATGCCCTGTGGGATGATGCCGTGGGTCTTCATCGTGGCGAGCACGTCCTCAGCGCTACCACCCTGTGCAAACTGGCAGTCACCATGATAGCGAACCACCTGAATGGCACGCTCCATATAGGTCTTGTTGGCAACGAACGACTCGTCGAGGTCGTAGGTCTTGCCAGTGGCCTTCAGAATCTCAGCCTCGAAGAAGGAGATGGTAGAGTAGTCCCAGCACGTACCTGAACGGTTCTGGTCTCTGATGCCCGTGATGGGGTTCTCCTTGATGGTGGTGAATACGGGTTTGTTGCTAGCAGAGTCTTTCTTTTCTTCTGCCTGTGCGCCAAGGCTTAAAAGTGCCATCAGCGCGAGAGTCATAATCTTTTTCATTTACTTATTATTCGTTATTACGTTATATCGTTATTACGTTATTTCGAGAAATTGGGTGCCATGAACTCTTCGAGTTCTTGTGGATGGTATGGGATGCGCTTGTCGCCAAGGAAACGGCAGCCGTCCTTAGTAATCAGCACGTCGTCCTCAATGCGGATGCCACCAAAGTCCTTGTAGGTCTCCAGCTTGTCGTAGTTAAGGAAGTCCTTGCAGTGACCCTTGGCACGCCACTCGTCAATGAGGGCAGGAATGAAGTAGATGCCAGGCTCGTCAGTGACGACAAAGCCCTCCTCCAACTTACGACCCATGCGCAGACAGTTGGTGCCAAACTGTTCCAGATTGGGACGTGTCTCGTCGTCGAAGCCGACATAGATTTGACCTAAGCCCTCCATATCGTGAACGTCCATACCCATCATGTGGCCCAGTCCGTGGGGCAGGAACATGGCGTGTGCACCAGCAGCTACTGCTTCGTCTGTATCGCCCTTAATGAGTCCAAGTTCCTTCAGTCGCTCTGTCATCATGCGACATACGGCAAAGTGGACATCCATATACTTGACGCCAGGTTTGGCAACCTCTAGCACATAGTCGTGACAGGCCTCAACAATAGAGTAAATTTCCAGTTGGCGCTGTGTGAACTTGCCATCGACAGGCATGGTGCGCGTATGGTCAGAGCAGTAGTCGTCGAGTTCGCAACCTGCATCACAGAGTACCAGTCGACCAGCCTCCAAAGGTGCTGCTGACGGGTTGCCATGCATAATCTCTCCATGCTGCGAGAAGATGGTGGCAAAGCTGGTGCCACTAGCCAAACTGCGCGCAATGCCATCGACCTGTCCTCCTATGAAGCGCTCAGTGACGCCTGGCTTAATGAGGCGCTGAGCAGTGGTATGCATCTCGTAACCAATGTTGCAAGCACGATCGATAGCCGCTATCTCTTGTTGCTCCTTGGTAGAACGCATCTTGACGACAGCCTTGATAAGCTTCAACGAGGCAGCCTCCTTCTGTTTGGCAGGATGGATGCCCAGCAGATCCATAATCTGAATCTTCGTATCGTGACGATAGGGAGGCAGGAAATGGATGGTTCTCTTTGTAGCAACGTTGCGGCATACGGAACTGAGGGCAGAAAGGGGGGCTGTATTGGCTACGCCTACCTCTGCAGCAAGGTCGCTGACAGAGGGCGTAAAGCCCATCCAGACAATGTCCTCCACGTCGATGTCATCGCCATAAAGCGTCTCTGTGTCGTTGTCGATGTCGATGACGCCCACCAGTCCGTCGCGATGCTGCCCGAAATAGTACAAGAATGACGAGTCCTGACGCATGGGGGCATAGCTATTGGCAGGATAGTTATAAGGCGCCTCATTGTTGCCAAAGAGCACGATGACGCCTTCTCCAACCAGTTTTTTCAGTTCGGCACGTCGCCGAATATAGGTGTTTTTATCGAACATAAATAGTGATAAATATTTAAATTGCATGCAAAGATAATAAAAAAGTGGCATGGAATTACGCATTATTCGGATTTTTAACTAATTTTGTAGGCGAAATACAAATAATTATCGACAAAACTATGAATATTGTGATTTATACACTGACATCAGAGCTCCACGATGAACAGGCAGTAAGTAGCGTAACAGAGGAATTTCTGCGCTCGCTGGGTGTTGACTACGAACTGAAGGGTAGCGACTATGCTGACTATGGCAGTCATGCGTTGGACTTGATATATGTCCGTACCGGTGGCACGGAGGGCATCTTCAAACGTTTGTTGCCTCAGCTGCAAAAACAGAGCAATAAGCCTTTCTATCTGTTGACGTCGGGCAAGAGCAACTCGTTGGCAGCATCGTTGGAGATATTGTCATTCCTTAGACAACAGCAGATTCGTGGCGAGGTCATTCATGGCAGTGAGGCGTATGTGCATCGTCGCATCACGTTGTTGGAACGGGTGGGAGAGGCTCGTCGTCAACTGAAAGGTACACGACTGGGAGTCATTGGCGAGCCCTCAGATTGGCTGATAAGCAGTGTTTACGATCGTCAGGTGGTAGCCGACCGCTTTGGCATTGACATCGTCGATGTGCCAATGACCGAACTGTTGGATGTGGTTCGTCAGATGCCACTCTCTGCACCTCAGGAGAAAAGTGAACGTGTGGAGATACAGCAGGCGCTGCCTGGTGCACAACAGATTTATTTGGCGCTGAAATATATCGTGGAGCGTCGTAGCCTGCAAGGTTTCACATTGCGATGCTTCGACCTGTTAACTGCAGTAAAGAATACGGGGTGTCTAGCATTGGCCAAGCTGAATAGCGAAGGACTGGTGGCTGGTTGCGAAGGCGACGTACCCACCATGCTGACAATGGCAGTAACAAAAGCCTTGACGGGTGTTTCTGGTTTCCAGTGTAATCCGTCGCGCATCAATCCTGAGACGGGCGAGATGTTGCTGGCCCATTGCACCATTCCGCTGAACATGGTGGAACGTTACGAGTTTGATACACATTTCGAATCGGGTATAGGTGTGGGCATTAGAGGATATATGAAGGAAGGTCCTGTGACCATCTTCAAAATGGCTGGCGACCTGTCACGCAGTTTTATTGCTGAAGGAACACTGGTACGCAACGAGGCAAATGCTGACCTCTGCAGAACACAGCAAATCATCCAACTGGAAGACAAACGACAGATGGCGTATTTCCTGACGGAGCCCATCGGAAACCACCACGTCATTATGCCTGGACATCATCGTGAAGAGTTGGAAGAGCTATATATATAATAAGGTGTAGGGTACTTCGGGGAACTGAAAAGGACAGAAAACGATGTTTTTTTGAAAAAAACGGCTAAAAAGTTTTGGCAGTTCGGAAAAAAGTCGTACCTTTGCATCCGCAATCGAGAGAGATGCCTTCCAAACAAGGAAGAAAATGCGGAAATAGCTCAGTTGGTAGAGCACAACCTTGCCAAGGTTGGGGTCGCGGGTCCGAGTCCCGTTTTCCGCTCAACATGTTGAACAAAAAAGAGCATT
>CACYBB010000014.1 GCA_902772585.1 uncultured Bacteroidales bacterium
CTTCGAACAGCACTGTACGGGTTGTCAGCTGTGTATCTCTGAGTGTCCCAACGAGGTGCTGCGTCCCAGTGCTGATTTGTGGCACCTGATGCAGCCCACCATGTCGTATGAGCGCGGCTACTGCCGTCCAGAGTGTAACCGTTGTTCAGAGGTATGTCCTGCAGGAGCCATCAAGCCGTTAGCCCATGAACTGAAGGCCTCCACACAGATTGGTCATGCTGTATGGATTAAGAAGAACTGTATACCACTGACCGACGGAGTAGAGTGTGGCAACTGTGCCCGTCACTGTCCTGTTGGTGCCATCGAGATGGTGCTCTCTGACCCCGACGACGAGGAGTCACCCTATGTACCCGCTGTCAACGAGGCTCGCTGCATCGGCTGTGGTGCCTGCGAGTATCTGTGTCCTGCGCGTCCCTTCTCAGCCATCTACGTCGAAGGTCACGAACAACACAAAGAAGTTTAATTTTTCGTAATAACGATATAACGTTATAACGACATAACGAAAACGACAATGAAAAATATAACCCGAAGAAATTTCCTCAAGATATTGGGTGGTGGCGCTGTTGCTACTACTGCTGTGCTGACAGGTTGCAAGTCGAAGACTGACAGCAAAGCCGTCGAGGAATACAAAAAACAGGTGGAGCCCCCCGTGGGAAAAATGACCTACCGCACCAATCCCAAAAATGGCGACAAGGTATCTATTCTGGGATACGGCATGATGCGTCTGCCGTCGAAGACAGAGAACCAGGACGACTACGACCAGGAGATGATCAACCGCCAGATAGACTATGCCCTAGAGCATGGCCTCAACTATATCGACACGTCACCCGTCTATTGTCAGGGTAAGTCGGAGCGTTGTACAGGTATCGCTCTGAGCCGCCACAAGCGCTCCGAGTACTTCGTGGCCACCAAACTGTCGAACTTTCATCCCTCGACACACAGCCGCGAAGCTAGCATAGCCATGTACCAAAAGTCGATGAAAGAACTACAGGTGGACTACATAGACTACTACCTGCTGCACGCCATCGGAGGTGGTATGGACGAGTTCAACAAACGCTATGTGGACAATGGCATGATGGACTTTCTGATGAAGGAACGCGAGGCCGGTCGCATCCGCAACCTCGGATTCTCGTTCCACGGCTTCAAGGAGGTCTTCGACCAAGTGCTAGCCATGGACGACAAGTACCATTGGGACTTTGTGCAGATAGAGTTGAACTATCTGGACTGGGACTATGCCAACGAGATTAACTCGCGCAACGTGGATGCCAGTTACCTGTATGCAGAACTGCAGAAAAAGAACATACCTGCTGTGATTATGGAGCCGCTGTTGGGTGGCCGTCTGGCGAATCTGCCACAGTACCTAGCCACTGAACTGAAACAGCGCGACCCGGAGCGCAGCGTAGCATCGTGGGCCTTCCGCTATGCAGGTACTCCCAAAGGGGTGCTCACCGTACTCAGCGGTATGACCTATATGGAACACCTGAAGGACAACCTTCTCTCCTACTGTCCGTTGGTGCCACTCACCGAGACCCAACAGGAATTCCTCGACCACAATGTTGCTGAGCGTATCGTCGGTCTGGAGAATATTCCCTGCAATGACTGCAAGTACTGCATGCCCTGCCCCTACGGCATCGACATCCCTGCTATCTTCGTACATTATAATAAATGTAAGAACGAGGGCACGCTGCCACGCCTGAAGATGGATGACGAGTACTACAAACTGCGCCGCAACTACCTGATAGGTCTTGACCGTGCCGTACCCCGCATGCGTCAGGCTGACCACTGCATCGGCTGTGGCCAGTGTGAACCCCACTGTCCGCAGAGCATCCGCATTCCTCGCGAATTAAACAAGATTAGTCAGTTTGTGGAGTCGCTGAAGCAGAACAAGACGGATAACGGTTAATGGTTATTGGTTAACGGTTATTGGTTATTGGTTATTGACATAGCCACAGTATAGGCTGTCGTCCATGCGGCCTGAAAATTGAAGCCGCCGGTAACGCCGTCGATGTCCAGCACTTCACCAGCAAAATACAGATGGGGCACATGACGGCTCTCCAAAGTTGCAGGGTTGACGGCTTTCAAGGAGACGCCACCACAAGTGACAAACTCATCCTTGAAGGGAGCACGACCCGCTAACTGATAAGTATCATTCAAGAGGACGTTGACCAAACGGTTGACGTCCTTCTTGTTCAGTTCCGTCCAACGTATCTGAGCACGTGAGGCTAATGCCTTTTCTACCAGATATGTCCACAGGCGCTGTTGCAGTCCAAAGGGATTATAGGTTGTCAATTGTTTCTTGAGTTGCTTCACACCCTGTTCATACAGGAGGGCAGCAACCTCCTCATCCTGCATAGGCAACCAACGAATGCTCATTGGGGACTGATAGTTATGCTCTGCCAGATAACGGGCACCGTGGCTCGACAGTTTCAGAATAGCAGGACCGCTAACACCCCAGTGAGTAATCAGCAAGGGGCCTGTAGCACGGATTTTCGTACCGACAAGCATAGCCGTAACATCATTGACGACGGTTCCCTGCAGGGCATGCAGGTGTTCGTCAGCAATAGAGAAGGTAAAGAGCGAGGGCACCGGAGTCTCTATCTCGTGTCCTAAAACCGCCAACCAGCGCAAGCCGTCCCCCTTGGGAGAACCACCCGTTGTAACGACAACATTATCGAAATCCCTCAACTGATCGAGAGAATCCACACGCACTCCCTTACGAATCTCAATATGGTAGCGACGTGCCAACGACAAGAAACAGTCGATGATGGCATGTGAATCTTGCGCCTGAGGAAATACGCAGTCGTCATCCTGTGTCACCAAAGGCACCCCATGCTGTTCGAACCATCGATAAGCATCCTGATAGTCGAAATTGTTGAACAACCGTTTCAACAAACGATGACCACGCGGATAGACATGTGAAAGGTCGGTAACCGAGTCAAAAGAGTTGGTGCAGTTGCAGCGTCCGCCACCACTGACCTCCACCTTTGCCAGCTCATGGTGGCTACGCTCAAAGATGACCACCTCCATAGCAGGCATCATCTCCTTTAGATTGACAGCCAGAAAGAAACCGGCTGCTCCGCCACCAACGACTGCTGTCTTCATAGTTTAGCGATACACTCACGCAACGACTCCTCCCAATAGGGAACCTCGATGTCGTAGGTCTGCTTGATCTTCGTCTTGTCGAGGACGGAATAATGCGGACGGGCTGCGGGAGTGGGGTATTCAGAGGTATGCAACGGACGGACATGACACGTGGTGATGCCGGCAATACGATGGATGGCCTTCGTAAAGTCGTACCACGAGATGACGCCCTCGTTAGAGAAATGATAGATGCCAGGGACAATACCTTTGTTGATGGCAACCATAATGACACGGGCCAAATCGCGAGCATAGGTCGGCGTACCAATCTGGTCGAAGATGACACCCAGTTCGGGTTTCTCATTGCCGAGGCGTATCATCGTCTTCACGAAGTTATTGCCAAAAGTGCTATAAAGCCATGCCGTACGGATAATCATCGAACGCTCGCAAAGTTTCTGCACATTCAGTTCGCCAACAAGCTTCGTGCGACCATAGACACTATTGGGACAGGTATCCTCATCCTCCGTATAGGGGGTGTGGTTTGTACCGTCAAATACATAATCGGTGGAAATCTGTATCATCCAGCCACCACGCTTACCAATGGCATGAGCCAGATAAGCTGGAGCCTCAGCATTCAGTTTCTGACAGAGTTCCTCGTTGTCCTCTGCTTTATCGACAGCGGTATAGGCGGCACAGTTAACAATGCCGTCAATATGGTTATCATTGACAAACTGTTCGATAGCCGTCTGATTGGTGATATCCAACTCAGCGACATCCGTATTATAATAGGTGTGCTGTGGATTCTCCTGTTCCAACAGCTGCATCTCGTTTCCCAATTGGCCATTACAGCCGGTAATCAGAATATTCATCTATTCAAATTTCAGTCCTTCTTCCTTATCTTTCTTGTAATAATCAGAGAGCATACCGATAAAGGTCGTAATCTCCTTGACAGCAGCCTGCGTATTGGCAGTAATCTCCTTTTTCTGCAGACGAAGCATCATTGTGCCATAAAGGGCGTTGAAGCAGGTCTCTATCTCATTCTCTTTTTTATTGGCACCATGGTTGCGTAACTCCACAATAAATGGCAACACCTTGTAGTACTCCGCATTATAGAAAGGGAACTTTGGAGAAGCCAACAACTGGGCATGCAGTTCTGAGAGCGTCTGCATAGTCACCTTATTGATCTGCAGGTGTCCCTGTTCGCGACAACCTTCCTGGTTCATCATACGAATGAGGTTGCCAAACCAGTCGGCCTCGTCTTCTTTCTGCTCATCGGTATAGTCGAAGCGGTCGATATACTCGCGACGGATGCGACTGATAGAGCACTCAAAGGCACGGATGGTATCCTCCACCTGCCACATATACAACAGGTACTCGGCAATATTTGTCTTGCGTAATTCGTTAGCTATAAACATTGTATCTTGTCGTTATTACGTTATAACGTTACACGTTAGAAATCAAAAGAACCTAAACAGATTCGTTACCGTGCCAAACAGCGACACGACAGAAAAAATGATGACCACGGCACCAATGACACGATTGATGATGCGAATGCCTTGGGCATCAAAGATGGTGCGCACCTTGTCCACCAGCCACGACAGGCCATACCACCACAGCAAGGCACCACCCACAATGCTGGCGAAACCTACAAACATCTCAAACGGATGATCGGGAATGACAAATGCAAACTGAGCAAAGAGTGCCATAAAGAGGAAGATAATCAGCGGATTGGAGAACGTCACCAAGAATGCTGTCCAGGTGTTGTACCAGAACGTTCCTCGTTGCATGCCCGACTTACGCATATTCTTTGTGGGGTCGCTACGCCAGGTATACACACCAAAGCCCAACAACAATGCCGAACCGATAATCTGCAGATAGAACTTGTTTTGGTCGTTATTGACAAAGTCCATGACAAAGGCCATACCAAAGCCAGTGATACCTGCATAGATGATATCGCTAACAGCAGCACCTATACCCGTAACAAAACCATACCAGCGTCCTTTGTTCAGCGTGCGCTGTACACAAAGGATGCCAACCGGTCCCATCGGTGCAGAGGCCACCATGCCTATCAGCATACCCTTAAACACCAGGTCAACGATATTTATATGTAGTGGAAATGGCATATCTGAGTGCAAAGGTACAATTTATTATTGACATAAATCATTGCATTAAGTTAAAGGGAGTTAAACAGGGTGAGTTTTATGAAGAAATGACTATCTTTGCATCGTATTAAAAGCAACAAACAGAATAAAAATATTACTATGAGCGATCAGCAAGGAATCAAACCCTATGTCATCGGATTAGACTTAGGTGGTACCAATGCCGTCTTTGGCATTGTTGACCAGCGTGGCGACATCAAGGCCACAACAGCTATCAAAACCCAGCAATATGATACGGCAGAAGCCTTCATTGAAGCATCTGTCAATGCCCTGCAGCCAATCATCGAACAGGTTGGCGGTCTCGACAAAATCAGGTCAATGGGTGTAGGAGCACCAAACGGCAACTACTACAACGGTACCATTGAGATTGCCCCTAACATTAAATGGGCACACGACTGTGTAGTACCCCTTGGCCAGATGTTCAGCGACAAACTGGGTGGCATCCCTGTGGCCGTCACTAACGATGCTAATGCAGCAGCCATCGGTGAGATGGTCTATGGTGTGGCTCGTGGTATGAAGAACTTCATCGTTCTCACCTTGGGCACAGGTGTCGGTTCAGGCATTGTCGTCAACGGGCAACTGGTATATGGCTCTGATGGTTTTGCTGGTGAGTTAGGTCATGTCACCATGGTACGTGGCGAGGAAGGTCGTATGTGTGGCTGTGGTCGCAAGGGTTGCCTGGAGACATACTGCTCTGCAACCGGTGTGGCTCGTACCGCTCGTGAATTGCTTGACAAGACCAGTCGTCCATCATTGCTGCGCGACATCAAGCCAGAGGACATCACCTCTCTTGATGTATCTATCGCAGCGTCCAAGGGTGATGAACTGGCCAAGGAGATTTACGAGTTTACAGGCAAGATGCTGGGAGAGGCATGTGCAGACTTTGCCACTTTCTGCTCGCCAGAGGCATTCATCTTCTTTGGTGGTATGATTAAAGCCGGCGACCTGATTATGGATCCTATCCGTCGTGCCTACGACGAACACGTGATGAATGTCTATAAGGGCAAGGCTCAGTTTCTGGTAAGTGGACTCGACGGAGCCTCCGCTGCTGTGCTGGGTGCTTCGGCCATCGGCTGGGAGGTATAAAAAAAAGAGGTTGGTGCAGGACGCTACCAACCTCGACTATAAATATGTGATAAGTGTCGTGGCAAATGCCTACGTAAGGCTTATCGGGGGCAAATATAGACAATAATCAGATAAAATGCAAATTTTTCGCCTACTTTTTTCGTTGGCGGTAGCAATTTGATAGTAAAATAGCACTTTTTCTATCATTTATTAAATTTTTCTACGGAAACATTTGCATATTTAAAATAATGTGTGTACTTTTGCCACCGAAATAGAAACAAAAAAACAATGAAACAGTCAATGAACAATACTTATTGGTGGCGCATCTCGAGATTCAAATAGTCGCGAGGTACGTAGCCGTATGGTATAGTTTAGTACAAGATACAAAGAGGCTCGTCGTTAACGCGACGAGCCTCTTTTCTATTTCGCAAGACAACATATACACAAATAATAGCAAACCAACAAAAAGACAAGAAATATATGAGTTACTTAGTAGATGACAAAGGATTTTACGGTGAGTTCGGTGGAGCATACGTTCCAGAGATTCTCTACGCCACCGTACGTAAGTTGCAGGAAGAATACCTGCCCATCATCGAGTCAGAGGAGTTTCAGCAGGAGTACATGCAACTGCTGCGTGACTATGTCGGCAGACCATCACCCCTGTATTTCGCTCGCAGAATGAGCGAGAAGTATGGTTGCCAGTTGTATCTGAAGCGCGAGGATCTGAACCACACCGGTGCGCACAAGATTAACAACACCATTGGACAGATTCTGTTGGCAAAGAAGATGGGCAAGAAGCGCATCATTGCTGAGACTGGCGCAGGTCAGCACGGCGTGGCAACAGCTACTGTCTGTGCACTGATGGATATGCCATGCGTGGTCTATCAGGGAGCTCTGGACGTGGAGCGCCAGCATGTCAACGTAGAGCGTATGAAGATGTTGGGTGCTGAGGTTCGTCCCGTGAAGACTGGCAACTGGACACTGAAAGACGCCACCAACGAGGCCATTCGTGACTGGTGCTGTCATCCAAGTGACACGTTTTACATTATCGGTAGCACAGTAGGCCCACACCCCTACCCCGATATGGTGGCACGCCTGCAGAGCATCATCTCTAAGGAAATCAAGGAACAATTACAGGAGAAGATTGGCCGCGACTATCCCGACTATCTGATGGCTTGCGTCGGTGGTGGTTCGAATGCCGCCGGTACCATCTACCATTATATCGATGACGAGCGTGTGAAGATTGTCCTGGCGGAAGCTGGTGGACAAGGTGCCGACACCGGACACACGGCAGCCACCATCCATGCCGGCCGACTTGGTATTCTGCACGGAGCAAAGACGCTTGTCATGCAGACTCCTGACGGACAAATCATCGAGGCCGAGAGCATCTCAGCAGGTCTCGACTACCCAGGAATCGGTCCCATGCATGCCAACCTGGCCAGCCAGCACCGCGCCACCGTCTATAGCATCAACGATGACGAAGCCGTCCGCGCTGCCTATGAACTGACACGCATGGAGGGCATCATCCCCGCTTTGGAGAGTGCCCACGCCATTGCAGCACTGCAGAAGATGACCTTCAAAAAGGACGATGTGGTGGTGCTGACCGTCAGCGGTCGTGGCGACAAAGACGTAGAAACCTATCTGAACAACAAACAAATGGCAGGAGAATATGGAAACTTTTAAATATACGACAACCAGCAAGACCATTCTGGCGGACCTGTACACCCCAGTAGGTGTCTATATGAGACTGCGCGACCTGTATCCACAGAGTGCACTGATGGAGAGTTCGGATTATCACGATGCCAATAACTCGCACTCGTTCATCGGCATCAACCCGATTGCCAGCGTGGCTATCGGTCACGGTATTGCTACCGTTACCTATCCTGACGGAACAACCCTCCAGCATGAGGTGAACAAAGACTACCGCTCGGATAAAGCCATACACGCCCTCATCGATAACGTTCAAGTAGAGGGTGATGACGCGGACGTCTGCGGACTCTTCGGCTACACGTCGTTCAATGCCGTGCGCTATTTCGAGGATATCGCCGTGAAGGACGAGACGCAGGCGAAGAACGATGCCCCCGACGTACTCTATATATTATATAAGGTGGTGATTGTGTTCGACCATCATAACAATATGCTGAAAGTAGTGACGCTGGGCGACGCTGCAGACATCGATGCCGTACTGAAGGCGATGAACAAGGCTAACGTACAGGCTTACGACTTCCATCCCGTGGGTGACGTGCGTTCGACGCTGACGGATGACGAGCACCGTGCAAACATCCGTAAGGGTATCCAACACTGTTTGCGTGGCGACGTGTTCCAGATAGTGCTCTCGCGTCGCTTCATCCAGAAGTATGAGGGCGATGACTTCAAACTCTACCGTGCGCTAAGAAGCATCAATCCCAGCCCGTATCTCTTCTATTTCGACTTTGGCGGCTTCAGAATCTTCGGTTCAAGTCCTGAGACTCACTGCAGGATTGAAGGCAAGAAAGCATATATCGACCCGATTGCCGGCACCACCAAGCGTACAGGCGATGCGGAGGCCGACAGCAAGGGTGCCGAGTATCTCCGCAACGACCCGAAGGAGAATGCCGAGCACGTGATGCTGGTGGACCTCGCTCGTAATGACCTGAGCCGCAACTGTCATGGTGTGAAGGTCGATTTCTATAAGGACTTGCAGTACTACAGTCACGTCATCCACCTCGTCTCTCGCGTCAGTGGTGAACTTGACGAGGGTGCCGACCCCATCAAGGCATTCATCGACACGTTCCCTGCAGGTACATTGAGTGGTGCACCGAAAGTTCGCGCCATGCAACTCATCTCTGAGTACGAGCCCCACAACCGCGGTGCCTACGGTGGATGCATCGGCATCATCGGACTGGACGGAAGCCTGAATCAGGCCATCACCATCCGCACGTTCGTCTCGCGAAACGGCGAACTGTGGTTCCAGGCTGGTGGCGGCATCGTAGCCAAGAGCGACGTGGAGTATGAATTACAGGAAGTGAACAACAAACTCGGTGCCTTACGCAAGGCCATCATTAAAGCAGCTGAATTATGAAAATAGTCATCATCGATAATTACGACTCGTTTACTTATAACCTGAGTCATTTAGTGAAAGAGCTAGGCGCAGAGGTCACCGTGGTGCGCAACGACCAGTTTAAGCTCGAAGACCTGGAACAGTTCAGTAAGATTATCCTCTCGCCAGGTCCCGGCATCCCCTCTGAGGCAGGCCTGCTGTTGGATGTCATTAAGACCTACGCTGGTAAGAAACCTATCTTGGGCGTCTGCCTGGGTCATCAGGCCATTGGTGAGGTATTTGGTGCGAAGTTAGAGAACCTGAGCGACGTCTTCCACGGAGTCGCCACGCCTTGCCACATCATTGCCGACGATCCCATCTTCAGCGGCATCGAGCGCGACATCACCATCGGCCGCTACCATTCGTGGGTGGTCTCGAATGAAGGACTGCCCGATTGTCTGGAGATAACCGCCGTCAGCGATGAAGGACAGATTATGGCCCTGCGTCATCGTGAGTTGAACGTCCGCGGTATCCAGTTCCACCCTGAGAGTGTGCTGACTCCCGACGGCAGAAAGATGCTGCAAAACTGGCTCTTCCTTTGAATTGTAAATAGTAAATCGTCAAATAGTAAATTGATATGGCACAGACAATGAAAGACATCCTGAACAGGATGCTGAACCACGAGGAACTGTCTCGTGAAGAAATGAAGAATATTCTGATTGGTATCACACAGAGTGAGTATCCTACAGAACAGATTACGGCCCTGCTGACGGCCTTACAAATGCGCGGCGTTACCGTTGACGAGCTGCTGGGTTTCCGCGATGGTATCTTGGAAACGGGCGTTCCCGCTATCCTCAATGCCGACCGTTATATTGACGTAGTAGGCACGGGTGGCGACCGCAAGAACACGTTTAATATTTCTACCACAAGTTGCTTTGTGATTGCCGGCGCTGGTTATAAGGTTGCCAAGCACGGTAACTATGCTGCTACCAGCGTCAGCGGTGCCTCGAACGTGATTCAGCATCACGGCATCAACTTTACAGATGATATCGACAAGTTGAACCGCTCACTCAACGAGGCTGGCATCGTCTATCTGCACGCACAGCTCTTCGCCAAGGCCATGAAGTTCGTTGGTCCTATCCGCAAGGCCTTGCAATTCCCTACCATCTTCAACCTGCTGGGCCCGTTGGTTAACCCCAGTCAGCCACAGTGTCAGTTGCTGGGCGTCGCTAATCTTGACCAGATGCGCCTCTACAATCAGGTATACCAGAAGATTGGCATCGACTATGGTATCGTGAATAGCATTGATGGCTATGACGAGATTTCACTTACTGGCGACTTCAAGGTGACAACAAAGGATTACGAACGCATCTTCTCGCCCAAGGACCTTGGTTTCGACATCGCCAAGCCCGAAGAACTCGTCGGTGGTGCTACGGAAGAAGAGGCCGCACAGATTTTCGACAGCGTATTGGAGAACCGCGCCCTGCCTGCCCAGAAGAACATCGTGCTGGCCAACGCCGCCTTCGGCATTCAGGTGCTGGAGAAGGGCCAGAAGAGTATCGAGGAGTGCGTAGATATTGCCCGCGAGAGCATCGACAGCGGCAGTGCCCTGAAGACGTTCAAGAAGTTCGTGGAGTTGAACAGCTGATTCGTAATAACGGTATAACGAAATAACGAAGATTATGCAAGATATTCTAAAGGAGATTGTTGCCCACAAGCATCTGGAACTGGAGCAGCTTTGCGCCAAGAAGACTTCTTTGCGCGAGGCATTGCTCCAGAGCGAGAGCGGCATTATCGCTGAGTTCAAGCGCAAGTCGCCCTCAAAAGGCTGGATCAAGGAAGAGGGGCGTGCTGACATCATTCCGTTGTCGTATCAGCAGAATGGTGCCGCTGCACTCAGCATCCTGACCGACGAGCACTACTTCGGCGGCTCGGACGACTTTATCCGCACGGCCCGTCAGAGCGGCGTCACGCTACCTATATTATACAAGAACTTCGTCATTGATGAGGCACAGCTCTATGCTGCTGCCCTCTGTGGGGCCAGTGCCGTGTTGCTCATCGCGGCTTGTCTCTCAAAGCAAGAGTGCAAACATCTGTTGGACAAAGCACATGACTTAGGTCTCGAAGTGCTCCTTGAGATGCACTCCGAGCCGGAACTGGAATACGCTGACCTTAACCCCGACCTCTGCGGCATCAACAACCGCAACCTCGGTTCGTTTGTAACGGACGTGGAGAATAGTTTCCGCCTAGCAGAATTGTTGCCCAAGGATGCGGTGAAAGTCAGCGAGAGCGGTATCTCGAATCCTGATACCGTTCGTGCATTGCGCCAAGCCGGTTTCCGCGGCTTCCTCATCGGTGAGAACTTTATGAAGACTGCCGACCCAGGTCTGGCTCTTAACGAATTCATTTCGAAGCTATGATGATCAAGGTTGCGATTAAGAGAGAGCAGAGCCAAGCTTACTTGAGCTCAGCCGAACGTGAGCAAGCTCAACGAGAAAATTCCTTTTTCGTTAAGGTCTGTGGCATGCGCGAGGCGGAGAACATCCGTGAGGTGGAGGCACTGGGTATTGACCTGATGGGCTTCATCTTCTGGCCGAAGTCGAGTCGTTACGTCAGCGAACGTCCAGCCTATCTGCCTACAAACTGCAAGCGCGTCGGGGTGTTTGTCGATGAGGATATCGAGACGGTCAAGCGCATCGCGGATGACTATGCCCTCGACTTCATTCAGTTGCACGGCCATGAGTCAGCCGATTATTGCGCTCAGTTGAAAGACATCAAACTCATCAAGGCCATCAGCGTGAGTGGACAGGATGATATTGCGACATACAATACATACGAGGGGCTTGTGGATTATTTCCTTTTCGACACTAAATGCCCTTCCGTGGGTGGTAGCGGCCAGCAGTTCGACTGGACAGTGCTCTCAGCCTACGATGACAACACACCTTTCCTGCTCAGTGGTGGCATTGGACCCGATGATGCCGAGCATCTCCGCACCTTCCACCACGGAAAATGCGTCGGCATTGACCTCAACTCCCGTTTCGAAATCGCCCCAGGACTTAAAGACATTAACAAACTCAAAACATTTATCGAATCATTATGAATAAGATCAATTTCCTTTTCGCAAACAGTAAGGGCCAAAAGCTCCTTTCATTATATTTCTGCGCTGGTGCCCCCACCCTCGACAGTACTGCTGACGTCATCCTGACCATGCAGGAGAAAGGCATCAGCATGGTGGAGGTCGGTATTCCCTTCAGCGATCCCATGGCCGACGGTCCTGTCATTCAGGAGGCAGCCACTACAGCGCTGAAGAACGGCATGAGCCTGCGACTGCTCTTCCAACAGTTGAAGGCCATCAAGGAACAGGTCCATATCCCCTTAGTGCTGATGGGTTATCTGAATCCCATCATGCAGTACGGCATCGATGCCTTCTGTCAGTCGTGTGTAGACAGTGGCGTCAGCGGTGTCATCATCCCAGACCTGCCCTTCGACGACTACCTGGAGAGTGTGAAGCCTGCTGCCGACAAGTATGACATCCGCATCATCATGCTTATCACCCCGGAGACCAGCGAGGAGCGCATCCGCTTCATCGATGAGCATACCGATGGTTTCATCTATATGGTCTCGTCGGCTGCCACCACGGGTGCCCAACAGTCGTTCGACGAACAGAAGCAGCAGTACTTCCGTCGCATCAACCAGATGAACCTCCGCAATCCGCGTATGATTGGCTTTGGCATCAGCAACAAACAGACGCTGGAGTCTGCCCAACAGAATGCCGCAGGTGCCATCATTGGTTCGAAGTTCGTTCAACTGTTACAGACACACGGCAACGCGGCAGCAGCCCTCGACGCACTCTTCGAGGCACTCGCTCACTAAAACGATTACGTGATAAAAATACTTAATTAGTTCGTGGTTTCGTGCTTTTTCCGTATCTTTGCACCAAACTACGAACTAATTCTTTTTTATACATGAAGAAACTACTAAACACGACACTACTTCTCTGTTTGTTTTTCCCGCTTCTGGCATTTGCCGATGGCTGGGATGAGCAGCAATATCGTGAGATTGAGCAGAGCATCCGTGTGCCACAGTTTGCCGCACAGGATTTCCCCATCACGAAATACGGCGCCAAGAGTGACAATACTGCCAAGAAGAACCAGAAGGCTATCCAGAAGGCTATCGACACCTGTAGCAAGAAGGGTGGCGGACGAGTCATCGTGCCTGCTGGTCAGAAGTTCCTGACAGCAGCCATTCAGTTGAAATCAGGCGTTAATCTTGTGGTGGAAGAAGGTGCCGTTCTCGAATTCGCTTTTGAACCAGAGCTCTATCCTATTGTCCCAACCCGCTGGGAAGGTCTGGATTGCTGGAACCTCTCACCACTTATCTATGCATATCAGGCTCACGATATTGCCATTACAGGTAAAGGTACTATCGATGGTGGCGGAAGCAACGAAACATGGTGGCCATGGTGCGGCAGCAAGAAATTTGGTATGAAGGAAGGTGGTATAGCCCAAAACATGGGTGCCCGTGCCCGTCTGCTGAAATATGCCGAGGATGGAGTGCCTATGGACGAGCGTAAGTTTGGTCCTACGGACGGGTTGCGCCCACAAATGGTCAATTTCAACCAATGTGAAGGTATTCTGATTGAAGACATCACCCTGTTACGCTCTCCTTTCTGGGTCATACATCCCCTGCTATCGACAGACATCACCGTGCGTGGCGTACATATCAACAATGACGGTCCTAACGGTGACGGATGTGACCCTGAGAGTTGTGACCGCGTGCTCATCGAAAATTGCTATTTCAATACTGGCGATGACTGTATCGCTATCAAGAGTGGTCGCAACAACGACGGTCGTGAGGGTGGTCAGGGCAAGTTTGCCGGACGTCCTTCAAAGAACATCATCATCCGTGATTGTAAGTTCAATAATGGTCACGGTGGTGTGGTCATCGGTTCGGAAATCAGTGGTGGTTGCCAGAACGTCTATGCACACGACTGCGAGATGGATTCTCCGTCATTGGACCGCGTGCTACGTATCAAGACGAACTCCTGTCGTGGCGGCATCATAGAGAACATCAATATGCGCAACATCACCGTTGGCCAGTGTGGTGAGGCCGTGCTCAAGATCAATACCGACTACGAGCCCCGCGAGGTGTGCTGCCGTGGTTTCTACCCCACCGTTCGTAACGTAACGATGGAAAATGTCACCTGTAAGAAGTCGAAATATGGCGTCATGATTGTGGGCTACAACGATCCCAAACTGGCATATACCGTCAACAATATCACTGTTCGCAACTGCCAGTTCGACGGTGTTACCAGCAAACCCATCCATCAGATTGGCTTGGCACAGGACGTGAAATACGAGAACCTCATCATCAACGGTTCGCTGGTACTACAGCAGAAACCTTATAAGCACTATTCCGAGTGGCTCACCTACTCCGAGATGCAGCGCACGCCTCGTTCCTATATGCTCGACTTTGCGACGAAGCCCAAGTGGTCGTACGTGATGGGTATTGAACTGGAGGGAATGCTCGACACCTATCTGAAATATGGTGGTGAGGACATCCGCCTCTATTGTCAGGAGTATACCGATACCATGATTCGCAAGGACGGCACCATTCGTGGCTATGACATCAAGGACTATAACCTCGACAACATCCGTACGGGCCATTTTGTCACCCGCATGTACCAGCAGTGGCCGGAAGAAAAGAACCTGAAAGCCATGAAACTGTTGATGAGTCAGCTGAAAGACCAGCCCCGCACAGAGGTTGATAAGGTATATTGGCACAAGGCCATCTACTCTTATCAGGTATGGCTCGACGGTATCTTCATGGGGCTGCCGTTCTACACATTGACAGCTCGTGACCTGCTGAAAGCCAAGGATGCTGAAAAGATTTACGATGATGCCGTCAACCAGATTAGCATAACCTACCAGCGCACCTTTGACCCCAAGACAGGTCTCAATCGTCATGCCTACGACGAGACACGCGAAATGTTTTGGGCAGACAAAGAGACTGGCCTCTCGCAACACTGTTGGGGACGCGCTCAAGGGTGGTACTCGATGGCACTTATCGAACTGCTTGACGCACTGCCACAGGACTATAGTCGCAGGACGGAAGTTATTGAGTTGCTACGCAAAGACCTTGATGCTGTCATCAAATATCAGGACCCAAAGACAGGTCTATGGTATCAGGTAATGGACCAGCCTGGTCATGAAGGCAATTATCTGGAGTCAACCTGTTCCAGCATGTTTGCCTATGTGCTGCTGAAGGCTAATCGCATGGGTTACTTAGGTGAGAAATACCGCGAGGCAGGCATCAAGGCCTACAAGGGTATCATCAAGAATTTCATTCGCATCAATGCCGACAGGACCATTTCGCTGACTCAATGCTGCGAGGTTGCCGGTCTGGGTCCCGGACTGAGCGACAAGGTGCGCAAGGCCGCTCCGAAGGTGAAGGAAAACCGTCGCCGCGACGGATCGTACCAATACTACCTCTCTGAACCCATCCGCGACAACGATGCCAAGGGCGTTGGTCCATTTATCTGGGCTTCGCTGGAGATGGAAGCATTAGGCTATACTACAGAAAGTGAGAAATAAAGAGTAATCATTTGCTACCGCTATGAAGAATATATTATTTACAATGACGCTGATGGCTGTAACGATGACAGCTGCAGCAACAGATTATGACCAGAACAAGCCCTTTGGCTTCTGCACCGTTTCGTCACGCACAGATGCCAGCAGTACCTATAACATCACGGGTGGTGGATGCTATACCTATCCTATTCCTGATGGATTCACTGGTAAAGTCAAAATCCTGATGTCCAATGGTCAGGACATGAAGAGCACCATCCAGAACGCCATCAAGCAGAACGACGTAGTCATCCTTGACGGTGCTGATGGCGACTTCATTGTCTCCAGCAACGTAGGCATCACAGCCTCCAACAAGACTATCATTGGCATCAACAATGCCCGCATCTGTACCAAGTGGTTTGTTACTGACGAAATCAGGGCAGCCCTCGATGCTGCTGGCGTTCCCAGCATGAGCACCAGTGGCGGTGGCGGCACATTACCGAATGGTCAGAAAGTTTCTGAAGAGGCAGAATACAACACCCGCAAGATCATCATCGAGATGACTGGCGACAACAATGAGAGTTACCGCAATGCAGGAGCCCTCTCACTGAGTGGTTGCCAGAACATCATTATCCGCAACATCACGTTCCAAGGTCCTGGTTCTATCGATGTGGGTGGTGCCGACCTTATTTCCAGTGGCAATGGCGCCAAGAACTGCTGGATTGACCATTGTGCATTTTTGGACGGCGAGGATGGCAACTTTGACATTACTCAGAAGGCCGATTTCCATACCGTCAGTTGGTGTACCTTCAAGTATACCAGTCGTTCGTACATGCACCAGAACACCAACCTCATTGGTAGCAGCGACAGCGAAACGACAGGCTATCTGAACACCACCTTTGCTTTCAACTGGTGGGGAACGGGTTGTAAACAGCGTATGCCAATGGCTCGTGTCGGCAAGATCCACATGCTGAACAACTACTTCAGCAGTACCACAGCCAGCAATTGCATCAATCCACGCAAGAATTCTGAGTTCCTCATCGAAGGCAACTATTTTGCCAAAGGTGTGAAATCTTACTATAGTCAGAATGATGCAAAGGCCGTAACATGGGCCTCCAGCAATTATGCTGTAGAGACGAATAAGTCTGGAACGCCCTCATCTTTCGGCAGCACTGTTACCGTCCCTTACGACTATACTGTAGCCACCACCGATGACGTGCCGACGACAGTAAAAGACAATGCTGGTGCCACACTAAAGTATGGTGATGGTGGCGGCGAGGAGCCTACAGGTACCAAAGGCAGCATCTACTGGCCAATGTCAGCAAGCAACAATGCCACAGTTTCTGACGACATCAACAGCGATATAGCCTCAACAGACTTAGAGATTGGCAGCAATCTGACACTCCGCGACCACGGCACCTATGGCGGCATTCGTTTTGCCTTATTCCAGGCGCAGAGCGTACAAACGGCTCCTGCTGCTGACAATGCCGTCACCTTCTCGCTTACCACCAAAAGCGGTAGCAAGTTTAAGGCATCCAGCATTGAACTGTATGCAAGCAAGATAGGAACCAACAACGGCACCATCGACGTATCCTGGAAAGATGCCGGAGGAACGACAACAGTTCTGGAGGCCGTTTCCCCCAATCGCAACAATGAAGATAATAACTACTTCTCCATCTATTCAGCTGAAGTTGGTGATGTTTCAAAAGCAACTGATGGCACCTGTTCGTTGATTGTTAACATCTACAATGTTGGTGCCATGAACAATGGCACACTGCAAAAGAAAGACATTGGTCTGGCAGAAATCACCATTAAGGGTTACATCATTGACCAGAGTACTGGCATCTCTACCCCAGTAACCATGAGGGCTAGTGACAATGGTGCCATCTACAACCTCGCTGGCCAAAAGGTTGATAGCACCTATAAGGGTGTCGTCATCAAGAACGGCAAGAAAATGCTACAACGATAACGTGAGTTCGGAGCATCCGGACTAAGAGTCCGAATGCTTCAAACTGCCAGTCCGAATGTTTCGGACTAAGAGTCCGCACACTGCGGACTCTTTTCATCTCCCCGCAATCGTTTACGTAAACTTTAACTTAAAAAGTTGGATACTATAAATACATAATTAATAAATAATGTGTATCTTTGCAAAGCTATATGCGCCAAACGAAGAAACGAATCAAAACAACAATAATTTACTAACATTAAAACCAAAACAATTATGAAGTACAGACTTTTACGTTTTTCACTTCTCAGCGTGCTCGTCATGCTGTGCGGAGGATTCTCGTTGGCTGCTATTCTCAACACTAGTGATGAGCAGTCTGTTGCATTCCAGAACTTCGAGATTACCAACGAGCAGATGAGTGGTGAGTTCGATGCCTCTACTCTGCCTGCATGTGCTACATTCACTGGTACACAGCGCAATGACAATCACGGCTATGGTGCAGTGACCATTACTGTTGCTGTTGATGGTCCAACGAAGTTCACCATTGGTGGATGCCAGTATGCGAACCAGACATTCACGGTAAAGAACGCAGCAGGAGAGACACTTGAAACACTCGACCCGCATACAGCGAAATGCTATCATCAGGACGGCTCAGCTATTACCTATGAGTACAAAGGTGAGGCAACCAAGCTGACCTTCGCTGTCATACAGTACCTGCCTTATTTCAAGGCTGAGGCTATTGAAGATACTCCAGAACCACACGACCCTGTTATCTTGACTTGGGACTATACCAATAAGGACATTCCTACTACAGGTCCAGACAATGGATTGTACTATGGAGCTTACGTCAACGATAAGGGAACGAACAACAATATGCACGGTGTAAAGCTGAACAGCTCTGGCTATGCTTATTTCGAAAAACCTGCTGTTGCTGGTAAGCTGACACTGACCATCGGTAACCGTAAGACTGCCGATGCATATGCCGTCAATGTCTATGCTTGCACTATCGCAGATGGCCAAGCAACAAAGGGCAACCTCATTGGCGATGTAGCTGTTGCAGAGAGTCCAGGTACTGGTAGCATCGATATTTCTGCAGACGTAACAGGCATCTATATCGAGCGTAAGACTGTTGCTGAGGGCGTGCTCTCTAAGATTGTCTTCAAGGAGGATGTTGCTCGTCAGTTCGTTGACTTCGAGATAACCAACGAGCAATTGAGTGGTGCTTTTGATGCCTCTACCCTGCCTACAGGTGTAACCTTCAACGGCACCCAGCGCAATGACAGTCATGGTTATGGCAACGTCACCATCACCGTTCCCGTTGACGGTACTGTGAAGTTCACTATTGGTGGTTGCCGCTATGCAAATCCAGCTAACTGCAAGATTACCAATGCTGCTGGTGACGTTATTGCTACGCCAACCCTGCAGACACCGAAGTGCTATCACGAAGGTGGCGAAGGTTCTACCGTTACCTACATCTATGTTGGTGAAGCCACCACATTGACCTTCAGCGACATTGCATACCTGCCGTACTTCAAGGCCGAGGCTACTGATGTTCAGGAGGTTACCATTACCTATAAGGACCAGAACGGCAATAAATTGGGTGAGAAGAAGGTCTTTGAGGGTGATCCCATTGGCGAGATTCCTTATACCGAGGCTGACCTGACCATTCCTGAGGGTGAAAAGTTCCGCGGATGGGTTTACAGCAGTAAGATTAAGGTAAATACTACCGACATTGTCAATGCCGACGTTACTGTCAACGCTAGCGTAACACCTATCGAAGAGGCTCCTACCGTAGGTAGCATCCAGACCTACGACCTGACACAGGCTACATTCTATCCTGAGGACCACGAGAACTTCAGCGTAGAGAGCGGTAACTACTACAACAATCACGGTTTCACCTTTGCTGATGGCGGCAGCTTCACCGTTGCCGTAACCAGCAAGGCTCAGATTGTGCTCAACCTCTGCCAATATGGTAATGGAACAACGATTACTGTCGTCGATTCACAAGGAAAAGTTGTTAAAGACGATCTTCCTGCTAAGGCAGAAGCTGACGGTGGTACGGCTGTTCTCAACTACGAGGGTCCTGCCGGTCAGCTGAAGTTTACCTTTGCTACCCAGGCTTACCTGCACAAGGTAACTGTCTATAATGTCAGCGACTTCCTGGCAAAGGACGAGAATTCTGGCTACTATATAGTTCCTGCTAATGACGGCGCAAGTCTGATTCTCGCCATCAACGCTGCTGCAGCAGAGCCAGATACCAAGATATTCCTGCCCAATGGTACTTACGACTTTGGTGAGGCAACTCTGACAGGCATTAGCGGTACAAACGTATCAATTATCGGTCAGTCAATGGAGAATGTTGTTATCAAGAATGCCCCAGCTATCGAGATGGAGGGTCTGGGCAAGGCCGATCTGTTCAACAACACATCTACTGGTCTGTATCTGCAGGATCTGACCTTACAGAATGCCCTTGACTACTACAAGGCTGGTACTGGACGTGCTGCAACACTACATGATCAGGGTACCAAGACCATCAACAAGAACGTACGTCACCTGTCTTATCAAGATACCTACTACTCTCATAAGGTTGGCGGTCTCTACTATTTCGAAGGCGGTGAGATGCACGGTACCGTCGACTACCTCTGCGGTAACGGTAAGGCATTCTTCGAAGGCATGAAGATTATCAACGAGCAGCGCAATAGTGCTACCATTACAGCCAATAGCGAGCTTTATGTCTTCAACAACTGCGTTGTCGAGAACAATGCCGACAAGTATACTTTGGGCCGTGCCTGGAGCGATCATCCTGTCTGCATCTACTTGAACACTACCCTGCTTGATCCTGACAAACTGGAGGCTACTCGCTGGAATCTGAGCGGCATCAACTGCGACTATAGCATAGCCGGTGAGTACGGTACGAAGAATGCTGCTGGCGAGAACATCACCCCAGCATCCAACGAGATTACCTTCAAGAAGGAGAATACAAAGTTGAATACCATTCTCTCTGCTGAGCAGGCTGCAACCTACACTATGGAATATGTACTCGGTGACTGGGCTGCAACAGCCAAGCAAGAAGCTAAGCAGCTGGAAGCTCCTGCAGCAGAGTTTGCCAACGGTACTGTGACATGGACTCCTGCCAACGATGGTGCTATTGCCTACATGATTGAGAAAAACGGCGAGTTCGTAGGCATCACTACTGGAAGCAGCATGACTGTTGAGGCTAATGCCGAGACCGATAAGCTGACCATCCGTGCAGCTAACGCTCGCGGTGGCTTCGGCGAGGCTAAGCAGGTAGCTTATACAGGCACCAGCATCCAGGCTATCAACGCAGCTATTGAGCGTGGCGAGCAGGTTATCTTCAACCTCGCTGGTCAGCGTGTCAACAAGGCCACGAAGGGAATGTACATCATCAATGGTAAAAAGGTCGTGATTAAGTGAGCGAAGTGAGAGCTCGTTCTCACTTCCGAACGTGAACGAGCTCGAGCTTTAGCTCAAGGTTGTTGTAAAGTAACTACACCTTATTAATAATAGGGGCGGACACTGCAAATGTCCGCCTCTTTTTACGTAAATAATCGCAAACGTTTACGATAAAATTAACTTCTAATATTTTGCTATCTTAAGATTTATTAGTACATTTGCAACAGAAAACAATAATTCGTTTAACTACTTTAATTTAAAACTACTAATTTTATGTCAATTCACATGAAGAGTATGCGAAGTGCACTCCTGTTGGCATTCCTACTTTTTGTAGGTAGCATCAGTGCACAGACCGTCAAGGTCAACGTGAAAGACTCTCAGGGCGAAGCAGTCATTGGCGCCAGCGTTATTGAAAAAGACACGCGTAATGGCGGTGTGACCGACTTCGACGGAAATTTCACTATCAACCTCACGGCAGGTAAGCCCATCGTCATCAGCTACATCGGCATGAAGACGCAGACTATCAATGCCAAGGGGAAGTCTTCTATCAACGTTGTCATGGAAGACGACGCTACCACGCTGAATGACGTGGTTGTCATCGGTTACGGTTCTGTCCGCAAGAAGGACTTGACCGGATCGGTAGCCACTGTAGGCAGCGACGCTCTCCAGGCCGTACCTGTTGCCAACGCCTCTGAGGCGCTTACCGGTAAGATGGCTGGTGTGCAGGTAACAACAGCTGAGGGTTCACCCGATGCAGAAGTAAAGATTCGCGTTCGTGGTGGTGGTTCTATCACCCAGTCGAACGACCCCTTGTACATCGTTGACGGATTCCCCGTTGAGAGCATCAGCGACATCCCCGCTAACGACATCGAGGACATCACCGTACTGAAGGACGCCTCTTCTACCGCTATCTACGGTAGCCGTGGTGCTAACGGTGTTATCCTGGTAACCACCAAGAGCGGTAAGGAAGGTAAGACCAGAGTAAGCTACAACGCTTACTACAGCTGGAAGAAAATTGCTAAGAAGTACGACGTACTGAATGCTTACGACTATGCTAAGTGGCACTACGAGTTGGCTAAGCTGATTGGTGATGACGACCACTACACAGACAAGTTCGGTAACTACCAGGATATGGATCTGTACCGTAATGTAGACGAGAACGACTGGCAGGACATTGCCTATGGCCGCACTGGTCACACCTTCAACCAGACCCTCAACATCAATGGTGGTACTGAGAGCATGAAGTATGCATTCAGCTATGCCCACATGGACGACAAGGCCATCATGCAGGGTTCATCATTCAAGCGTGACAACTTCTCGCTGAAGTTGAACACCAAGCCCAGCAAGACTACTACATTGGACTTCCAGGCTCGTTATGCCAACACCAAGATTTTTGGTGGTGGTGCCAATGAGGCCAGTGGTGCCTACGACACAGACCGTCGTCTGAAGTATGCCGTACTGTTCTCACCCATTCCTCTGGGTAGCATCGACGGTACTGACGACGCTGAAATGTCAAGCTTCACCGATCCTATCACTGCAACAAATGACAACGATCGCAAGAAACATCGTCGTAACTTGAATCTGGCAGGTGCCTTCGGCTGGGAGGTTTATAAGAACCTGAAGCTGAAGACTGAGTTCGGTTACGACACTTACGACGAGTACGACCAGCGTTTCTGGGGTACTTCTGCCTACTATATTAAGAATACCCCCAAAGGAGACAATTCCGGCAAGCCCGCTATCCGTATAGTAGACACGAAGCGTCACCGCTTCCGCAACACCAATACGATTAGTTATGATTTCAAGAAGATCTTTGGCAAGAACAGTCCTCACTCTCTGAACGTACTGGCTGGTCACGAGTATGTGATTACCAAGAAGAATGTTCTCAGCAGCGAGGTTCACGGATTCCCCACAGACTATAATTCAGAGACTGCTTGGAAACTGACCTCACAGGGTTCTCCTTATACTATTGACGACAACTACAGCGCTGATGACAAACTGTTGTCATACTTCGGCCGCGCCAACTATAACTACAAGGACAAGTATCTGGTAAGTGCTACATTCCGTGCCGATGCTTCTTCAAAGTTCTCTGAGGACAACCGCTGGGGTTACTTCCCCTCTGCAGCTATTGCATGGCGTATCTCTTCTGAGCCATTTATGAAGTTTGCTGAAAAATGGCTCGATGACTTGAAGATTCGTTTCAGCTACGGTACTGCCGGTAACAACAACATTCCCGTAGGTCAGTTGGTACAGGTCTATGAAAATAAGGCTACTGCATGGGTCAATGGCTTCGAGAACTACTGGGCTCCCTCAAAGATTATGGCTAATCCCGACTTGAAGTGGGAGACCACCATTACCCGTAACGTAGGTTTGGACTTCACTCTCTTCGGTGGCAAAGTTAACGGTAGCATTGAGGCCTACATCAACACCACGAAGGACCTGCTGATTGAGTTCAAGACCAGTGGTACTGGTTATGACACACAGTATCGTAACCTTGGTAAGACTCAGAACAAAGGTCTGGAGGCCTCTTTCACCTATCATGCTATCAACAAGAAGAACTACGGACTGGATATCACCGCCAATATCGGTATCAACAAGAACGAGATTAAGGAGCTGGGTATCGATGACTTTACCACCAATACCAACTGGGGTTCAACAGAAATCGGTATGGACTACCGTGTAGCCGTAGGCGGTTCTGTCGGTGAGATCATTGGTTACAAGAATGCAGGTCGCTATGAGGTAGACGATTTCGTTGGTTACGACGAGGCTACCAAGAGCTGGAAGCTGAAGGAAGGTGTAGTAGACTGCTCTTCAGTTGTTGGTACACTGCGTCCTGGTATGATGAAGTTACAAGATATCGACGGTGACGGTTTCGTTACCTACGAAAAGGATACCGAGGTGATTGGTGACGTCAATCCGAAGATGACTGGTGGTTTCACTATCAACGCCCGTGCTTATGGTTTCGACCTCGCTGCCAACTTCAACTACAGCATCGGTAACGATATCTATAATGCCAACAAGATTGAGTTCACCACCTCTTCTTACACCAAGAAAGGTCAGTATCGCAACCTAAGTACTGACATGGAGAGCGGTGAGCGTTGGACCAACATCAACGCAGCTGGCGAGTTAGTTAACGATCCTGCTGAGTTGAAGGCGCTGAATGCCAACACTAGCATGTGGAGTCCTTATATGTCTAAGTTCGTCCTGAGCGACTGGGCTGTTGAGAATGCCTCATTCCTGCGTCTGAACACGCTGACACTGGGTTACACTTTGCCCGAGAGCCTTGTCAAGAAGGTTAACATCAGCAGCCTGCGTTTCTACGCTACCTGCTACAACGTATTCTGTATTACAAACTATTCTGGTTCTGACCCAGAGTCAGACTGTATCCGCAAGAACAATCTGACCCCGAATGTTGACTACTCTGGTTATCCACGTAGCCGCTCGTTCGTCATTGGTTTGAATTTGAATTTCTAAAATGAAGGAGGACTAAAGAATATGAAAAACTTTTTAAAATTATCAATACTGTCTCTGTCGTTCGTCGGACTGGCATCATGCGACATGGACGCACCATCTATCTCTTCTCTTGATGAGTCGTCTGTGTTCTCAGTATACTCACTGGCTGAAGCAGAGATCATGTCAATCCACGTATCGTTTGGCGAGACGAACTCCTACCGTGGACGTTACTTGCCATACTATGGCATCAACACCGACGTAGAGTGGATTATCACACCAACTCTCGAGAAGCGTCTTGAAGACAAGTACGCATTGGCAAACTATGACACCCCCCCAGGAAACGGTCAGATGAACTCAGACAATAATGCCTATGCCAAGTTCTACGAAGGCATTGAGCGTGCAAACCTGGCTATTCAGGGACTTCGTCAGTATGGTAACATTGAGTCTAAGCCCGAAATGGCACAGCTGTTGGGCGAAGCGCTGACATTGCGTGCCGTCATCTACAACGACCTCGTTAAGGCATGGGGTGACGTACCTGCACGTTTCGAGCCCAACAATCCTGACAATCTGTATAAGCCTCGCTGCAACCGCGACATCATCTACAAGCAGTTGTTGGCAGACCTGAAGGAGGCTGAAGGCTACTGCTATTGGCCCAACGAGAATACCATCACTCGCTCTACCGAGCGCGTAAGCAAGGCTTTCGTCAAGGGTCTGCGTGCCCGTCTGGCTCTCTATGCAGGTGGTTATGGACTCCGTGGTGACGGTTACCGTCTATCAAAGGATCCCGAACTGGCTCCTGAGAAGATGTATCAGATTGCCAAGGAGGAATGTCTGGACATCCTCAATAGCGGTCGCAACACTTTAGGTTCTTTCAAAGAGAACTTTGATAACCTTTGTAAAGATATTACTACTGCCGGTAAGGAGAGCCTCTGGGAGATTCCATTCTCTGAAGGACGTGGCCGTGTGCTTTACACATGGGGTGTTCGCCACCAAGTTGCCGACCAGTATACCTACCAGCCTCGTGGCGGTGTAAATGGTCCGCTTCCCACCTTATTCTATGACTTTGACGTAGACGATGCCCGACGTAACATTACTTGTGTTCCCTATCGTTGGGGAGCCAAGGGTGACGCTATAGGCAATACATCAAAGGAAGGGAAGGATGTCGCTATTGTTCCGCAGGTACTCAGCACTCCTATTGCCATGTACTTCGGCAAGTTGCGCTATGAGTGGATGAACCGCTATGTCACCTCTACCAACGATGACGGTATCAACTGGCAGTATATGCGTCTGGCAGACGTCTACCTGATGGCTGCTGAGGCTATCAACCAGCTCGACGGCCCTGCTGCTGCATGGCCATACATGAAACCCGTCCTCGACCGCGCACTTCCTGCAGCAAAGGTTTCTGCCCTTCAGGCAAAGTACACTGCCAGCAAGGATGCTTTCTTCAAAGGTATCGTTGATCAGCGCGCCTTTGAGTTTGCCGGTGAGGCTCTCCGTAAAGCCGACCTCGTACGCTGGGGAATCATCGACGAGAAAATGGCTGAGGCAAAAGCAAAGTTGAAGCGTATGTCAGAGCTATCAGGCGAGTATGGTGACCTTCCCGAGAAGGTATATATCAAGACATATGAGAAGGGAATGACAATTCCTGCAACAGCATCTGTCTTTGACACACCTGTTGAGGGTGAGACACTGATCATCTATGGTTTGAACCATGGTGATACTGACGATGCTGGCAAGGATATGAAGGACGACGGATTTGAGAGCAAGGGATGGTTCCTCAGTGACGGTGCATCACGCATCACCTCTGATGTCATCGAAGGTCTCTATGTCGTACAGCCCAGCACTCACTGTCTGTGGCCTATCTGGCAGATTTTCATTGACACCAGCAACAACATGCTGAACAATGACGGTAATTATGGACAATTGTCGGACTAATAAAATTGAGAAACAATGAAGACATCTAAAATATTCACTTTATGTCTAATGGGCCTTGCTGCCGTTTCGCTGGCCTCATGTTCTGATGCTGATGAACCTATCACCAGCCTGAACTTCAGCCGCAACCTGTCACCCATCAACGTTGATGCCGCAAGCACTACCGAGAACAGCACAAAAGTTTCGTGGGTTGCCTCGGCAAATGCAACAAGCTACAACCTCAAGGTTTATGAGGACAGCTTGTCATACAAGATGGAGGGCACTCCCGCTTTCGAGGCTACCAATATCGCTATCAAGGATCTGCCCTACACCATCAGCGGTCTGTTCTATGACACAAAGTACACCGTTTATGTACAGGCTGTCACTAATGGCAACGAAAGTCGTACCTCTAACTGGAACGGTGCATATTTCCGCACCAGCGCTAAGCAGTTCTTGAAGAATCCCAAACCCGCTGATATTGCTGACCGTAGCGTCACATTGTCTTGGGAGACTGAGGAAGGCTTTACCGTAACCAGCGTCAAGGTTGGTAACATCACGAGAGATCTTACCGCTGAGGAAATTGCAGCTAGCAAGGCTACCGTCACTGGTCTGACTCCAGAGACAGAGTACACAGCTTACCTTTATTATAACGGCAAGCAGTGTGGTAACCGTAAGTTCTCGACCATTGCCGACCTCAATGGTGCAACACTGGTACATCCTGGTGATGACCTGACAACCATCATCCAGGAGGCTGAGGAGGGTGCTACCATCGCTCTCTATGGCGGTACATACTGTCTGAACGCTACTACCGACGATGAAAGTGGCGAAGTACTCACCACTGGTGCTGTTAAGGTACAGAAGAGCATGACTATCAAGGGTATCTATCCTACCGATCGTCCAACCATCAAGGGTCGCTTCGAACTCTATGGCGGTGCAGGTCTGTCTATCAGTCAGGCTATCATCGACGGTACGCTGAATAGCACTACCGACCAGACGTTCAACTATAAGGACGCTGACATGTCATACGGAGCCCTGAACGTTGAGAACTGTGAGATCTTTGGCGTAGAGAACTGTAAGGGTCTGCTCTATGGTAACGTTACTGCTACCATCGAGTCTATCACCTTCAACAACTGTCTCATCCATGACTTCACATGTGAGGGTGGTGACTTCTTCGACATCCGTAAGTCGTATGCTAAGAAGGTGACCTTCACCAGCAGCACCTTCTACAACATCGCTCAGAAGCGTGACTTCATCCGCTACGATGATGCTTCAGGCAGCTATACTGATGCTGCTCCAGAGATTCTCGTTGACAAGTGCACCATTAACAACGTACTGAACGAGTCAAGCGAAAAGCGTCTGCTCTATGTTCGCTTCGTAGGCAACAAGATTACTTGGACCAACAACCTGGTAACAAATACCAAGGCTGTTTACACGAATCAGTCGAAGACAGGCGCCATCACCTACCAGAACAACTACTATTTCGGTTGTGCAAGTGCAAACCTCTTTGCTGCATCAATGCCTGATGCTGAGCCTGCTACTTTCTGGAATGGTGATACCAGTGGTTCAAATGGTGACGATCCTCAGTACAAGGACGCTGCTAGCGGTGACTTCACACTGGGTAACGAGAGTGTTGCCAAGAAGAAGGTTGGTGACCCACGCTGGTACTAAACAAATTACACACTATAAACAAGTTAATGGGATGGCCTCGTGTCATCCCATTACTGTCAAACGACAAACGACTAATGAACAAGAATCTACGCAAATCACTTCTGCTACTGACAATACTGCTACCACTGACAGCTTGTGGTGGCGATGACGACAATGGTAATGCTCCAAGTGATGATACTCCGAAGTCTGCAGCGCTCAAGAATTACGCCCCAGCGCGAACGCTGGCATTCCCTGGTGCTGACGGTGGTGCCAGCAATATGGCCTCTGGCGGTGCTGAGCGTGACGTGTATATTGTCACCAGTCTGGCCGACGACTACCAGCCTGGCACGTTGCGTGCAGCGGTCAGCAATGGCAAGCGTACCATCGTTTTTGCCGTTGCCGGACAGATTGACCTGCAGAGCAAGTTGAACATCTCTGCCAGCGACATCACCATTGCCGGACAGTCTGCACCAGGTGATGGCATCACCATTGCGGGCTATCCAGTCTATATCAGTGGCAGCAACATCATTCTGCGCTACCTACGCTTCCGCATGGGCGACCAGAACATCGACAAGAGTAACTTCAATGCTGATGATGGTGATGCACTGGGTGGCAAGGGTGGTAAGAATATCATCATCGACCACTGTTCCGTATCGTGGAGCACTGATGAGTGTGCTTCTTTCTCGCGTGTCGAGAACTTCACCATGCAGTATTGCATCATCTCTGAGAGTCTGAAGCTCTCAGGTCATAGCAAGGGCAACCACGGGTATGGTGGCATCTGGGGTGGCAGAAATGCTGCCTACCACCACAACCTGTTGGCACATCATGACTCACGCAATCCACGTTTCGACCACCAGTATGTCGGTCATGAATTCCTTGGTCCTATCGACTATATCAATAATGTCGTCTATGACTGGGGCGGCAATAGTACCTATGGTGGTGAGACTGCTTCAGAGACCAACTTGTTCCATATCAACATGATGGGCAATAGCTACAAGGCAGGTCCCAGCACCAGCAGTGGGAGCAAGAACCGACTGATGCAGTTGACATCTCTCTGTGAGAACTGCAACAAGTATGTTGGCCAGTCGGGAAAGGACGCCTACCCTGCCAAATTGTTTATTGATGACAATAAGGTGAATGCTGCTACTGCCACATGGGATAACATCCACAAGGACTCCAAAGAGACTCGTGACAGCAAGGCGATGGCTAAGCTCGACAGCCGTTGGACGGAGAACCTCGTTACAGTCACATTCGTGGAGTCTGCAGACAATGCCTATAACACCGTACTGACTTATGCCGGTGCTTCACTGAAGCGCGATGCCGTTGACCTGCGCATTATCAATGATGTAAAGAATGGTACTGGCAGTCTGATCAATGCCGTCAGCGACACACCAGGCTACCCCACGCTCAATGCAGGCACCTCCATCATTGATACAGACAAGGATGGCATGCCCGATGAATGGGAGATGGAACAGATGAAAGCTTTGGGCGTTACGGATAAGACCATCAACGACTTCAAACCCGGTGCTTACAACCTGACGGCTAAATACACCAACCTAGAAGTCTATCTCAACAGTCTGGTCAGCAATACCTTCCCCGCTGGAGCAAAAGCTACAGAGATACGATGAGCCAGGTCAAGTATACCAGATAGCCAATCAACAGGAAGGCACCCTCCCAACGCTCAACCTTGAGACGAGTGAAGGAGAACAGCCATACGAGGGCTACGGAAATGAGCATCACTGCCATATCAATGGTGGTGATGCCTTCTATTTGCAGGGGAGTGATGGTGGCCGTAAGACCCAATATCAATAGGATATTGAAGACGTTGGAACCGATGACGTTGCCAATGGCAATGGCCGACTGTCCCTTGCGCGCTGCAACAACACTAGTGGCCAGTTCAGGCAGCGATGTACCGCCAGCAACGACTGTCAAACCCACGACGCCCTCGCTGATGCCCAACGACAAAGCGAGGTTAGAGGCGTGGTCGACAAACAGGTTACTGCCAATGACCAATCCGACAAGTCCCAGCACGATAAACAGTGCTGACAGCCAAGGGTTTCGCTGCTTTTCCACAGTGGGAGTATCACCCTGTCCGTTCTTAGCCTGTCGCAGGGAATAAACCATAAACAATGCGAAGCCCACCAACAGCAAGATGCCGTCGAAACGGCCTAAGAAGTTGTTCAGGGCAAGCAACATCAGCAATACAGAGGCACCAACAGCAAAGGGAATATCTTTCTTCACCGTCGAACGACTGATGGTCATCGGAGCGACTATGGCCGCACACCCCACGATGAGCATACAGTTCATCGTATTCGATCCCACGACATTACCCACAGCGAGGTCGGGCGTGCCCTTCAGTGCAGACACCAGACTGACAAACAATTCCGGAGCCGACGTGCCTGCAGCAACAATGGTCAGACCAATCACAATCTCAGGGATGTTTACACGACGAGCCAAGGCTGCAGCACCCTCCGTCAGGAAATCGGCACCCTTCAGCACCATCGCCACACCTAATACTATAATTATGATGTCTAACCACATGGTTTATTCGTATAATTCGTAAGATTCGTGTTCGTAATACTATTCGTCGTCCTCGTCCCAGTCAAAATCGTCAAAGCCTCCTTCCAGTGACGGTCCTACGAACTCATCCAATGCACGGCGTTCCTTCTTCGTAGGACGACCGGTACCACGCTGACGATTGATAAAACCACTGATGCGGTTCATCTCCAGCAACTCATATTGGTCAGGCGGTGTCACATTCTCGTAGATATTGGGGATGAGTTTGGCACCAACACGCTGCTCAATGGTCTGCAGTATCTTAAATGAATAGGTCACGGGCGGTTTACGCACGCTGACCACCTCGCCCACCTTCACCATACGGGAGGGCTTGACGTTGACACCCTGAATAGTGACACGACCATTCTTGATAGCGTCGGCAGCGATACTACGTGTCTTGAAGATACGTGCTGCCCAGAGCCACTTATCGATGCGAGCTTCGTTCATTTCCCCTTTCCTAATTTATTATACTGATTCATAGTGATGTCGATGCCTGCCAAAACAAAACTCTTGATGATATCGACGCCGAGGTCGATAGCAGGCTGCAACTTCTCCAGTTCCTCAGCAGGGAACTTGCCGAGCACGTGGTCTATCTGCATGCCGATGGGATAGTCGTTGCCAATGCCCATGCGCAAACGGGCATAGTTCTGACCTATCAACTGCTGGATATGTCCCAGTCCATTATGACCACCATTCGAGCCATTGGCCTTCAGACGGAACTGACCCACGGGAATAGCCACATCATCGCTGATAACCAGCAGGCGACTCTGGTCGATGCTCTCCTTGTTGAGCCAGTAACGCACAGCATTACCGCTGAGATTCATAAACGTGGTAGGTTTCAGCAGGAAGACCTTCCTGCCCTTCAGCGAAGTCTCTGCCACAAAGCCATAACGCTTATCCTCAAAAACGATATTGGACGCCTTAGCAAAAGCGTCCAATACCATAAATCCAGTGTTGTGGCGGGTCTCGGCGTATTCGTCGCCAGGATTACCCAAACCAACAATTAAGTACTTGTCCATAAACATTGAACATTAAACATTAAATTTTAGAATTTTCACCGTCTCTACTGAGCGAAGCGAAATTAATCTTTAATTTCTAATGTTTAATGTAATTGCCTTTACTCTGCAGCAGCAGCCTCAGCAGCAGCTGAACGAGAAGCACGAGTAGCCTTCACAGAGCATACGATAACCTCCTTAGGAGTAGCAATCTCCAAGCCCTCGAAGCTCAGTGAACCAACCTTGATAGCCTTACCCAGCTGAAGCTCGGTAACGTCGATGTCCAGCTTCTCAGGAATCTGCTTGTAAGGAGCCTTCACGTCAATCTTACGGATAGAGAGGTTCAGACGACCACCATCACGAACACCCTGAGCGTGACCTACAATGTTTACGGGGATACCAACGGTGATAGCCTTGGTCTCGTTGATCTCGAAGAAGTCAGCGTGCAGCAGAGCATCGGTTGTAGGATGGAACTGCAGCTCCTTCATGATAGCCTTGTGCTCCTTACCGTCGATGTTCAGGTTTACAACATATACGTGTGGAGTGTACACAGCCTTGCGGAGCTCAGCCATTGATGCAGTGAAAGCCATAGCCTCGGGCAGACCGTTCTCACCCTTCTTTTCACCATACAGATTACAGGGAACCATGCCCTCCTTACGAAGCTGCTTAGAGGCCTTCTTGCCAATGTCGGTGCGCTTCTGACCGTTTACGTTAATTTCTTTCATTTTTTAATAATGTGTTACTCTAAAATTAAGTTTGTTGCGCTTAATCCACCATCACACGATGCGAAAAGCGGCTGCAAAGGTACAAATAAAATTGATAATAGACAAGTCATTATTGAATTTTTTATAAAAATAGGTGTTTTTTTTGTGTAATCGAGGAATTATTTGTACTTTTGCAACCGATAAGAGTATCAAATAGCTATTTTTTACACAACAATTATGATTAACAGAGAACTTATTAGAATCAAGGTTGTCCAGTTAACCTATGCTTACTATCAGAATGGAAGTAAGAACATCGACACCGCAGAGAAGGAACTTTTGTTCAGCCTGTCGAAAGCCTATGACCTTTACAATTATTTGTTAGCCCTCATTGTGGGCATCACCCAGGAAGGCCGCCGTCATGTGGAGGTCGCCCAGTCGCGTGCACAGCGTGAAGGTACTGAGATGCCATCACAGAAGTTCATCATGAACCGTTTTGCCCTGCAGTTGGAGGAGAACAAGATGCTGAACGAATTCATGGAGGCTCAGAAGAAGAACTGGAACGAAAACCCAGAATTCCTGAAGAAGATCTACACACAGATTACCGAGAGCCAAATTTATCAGGATTACATGGCCTCAGCAGAAGACAATTACGAGTCGGATCGTGAGTTGTGGCGTAAGTTATACCGCACACTCATTGAGAACAATCCCGACCTCGACAGTCTGCTGGAGGAGCAGAGCATCTACTGGAATGACGACAAGGAGATTGTCGATACCTTCGTCGTAAAGACCATCAAACGCTTCGACGAAAAGAACAAAGGTCATCAGGAGCTGTTGCCCGAATACGACAGTGAAGAGGACAGAGACTATGCCCGCAAGTTGTTCCGCGCCAGCATCATGAATGCGGACCAATATCAGCGCTACATGAGCGAGGCTTCCCGCAACTGGGACTTCTCTCGTCTGGCCTATATGGATATTGTTATCATGCAGATAGCCATTGCTGAGATGATGACATTCCCCAGCATTCCCATCAATGTCAGCATCAACGAGTATGTGGAGATTGCCAAGCTCTACTCCACCCCACGCAGTGCCGGCTACATCAATGGTATGCTCGATGCCATCGCTCGTCACCTCGTACAGAAGGGACTCCTGCTGAAACACATCGAACCAAGAAAATAAATAAATTGCAAATCGTCAAATAGTAAATTGAAATGACACAGATTATCCTCGCTGCACAGGCCGCTCAGGGCGGTGGCAGCATGACCAGTTTCCTGATTATGATGGTAGCCATCTTCGTAATCATGTACTTCTTTATGATTCGTCCTCAGCAGAAGCGCCAGAAGGAGATTCAGAATTTCCAGAACAACCTGACGGAGGGCACTCCCGTAGTCACTGGTGGTGGCATCTATGGTACCGTAAAGAAGATTGACCTGGCTACCGGCATCATCGAGGTGAAGATTGCCGACGGTGTAGTCATCAAGGTCGACAAGGGCTACGTCTATAAGGACACTGCCAGCACACCGATGCAGCAGAAGTAAGAGACAAGAAGGAAGAAGTAAGAAGGAAGAGGTAAGAGAGAAGAAGTAAGACACCATGGGGATTAAAAGGATATTTATTACCTTTAAGAACTTCCTGTTCAGTAATGTGAACAAGCAGTTCCTTGTCTTCATGTTCTTCCTCCTCCTTTCTGGCATCTTCTGGCTCATCATCACACTCAACGAGACCTACGAACAGGAAATCAAGATACCGGCACGCATCGTGGGTATCCCCAAGAATGTAGTGCTCACATCAATACCTGTTGACACGGTACGTACCACTATCCGCGATAAGGGATGGGTGATGATGACCTATCTCTATACCGATCGTTTAGGGACCATCCAGATACCGTTCAAGCCCTACGACCATGGTCGTGGCACCGGCACTGTCGGTACCACCGAGTTGAAACGCATGGTGGAGCAGCGTCTGGAACTCTCGTCAAAAGTCACTGCCATCAAGCCTGACCGTCTGGAGTTCTCGTATAATAATGGTGAGTGCCGTCGTGTTCCTGTCCGTTGGGCCGGTCGTGTCATCCCCGACCAACTCTACTTCATCTCGCATGTGGAATATATGCCTGACAGTGTAGAGATCTATGCCTCGACAGAGAAACTCGACAGCATCCGTGCCGTTTATACCGAAGCCCTCAACTTCGTGAACTTCCGCGACTCGTTGACGGTCGATTGTCAACTGGCCCACATTCCTGACGTCAAGATAGTTCCCGACCGTGTGAAAATCAAGTTCCATACCGACGTGCTCACCGAAGAGACGATCAGCAACGTGCCCATCCACTGTCTCAACCTGCCGAAAGGCAAAGTATTGCGCACCTTCCCACGCCATGCCAAGATACATTTCGTGGCAGGCGTCAGTCAGATACGTTCCCTGCGTGCCGAAGACTTTAAGGTCGTTGCCGACTATCACGAAATCTCGGAGAGTCACAAGGAGAAGTGTAATCTCTATCTCCGCGAAGTACCGCGTGGTGTCAGCCGTGCTGTCCTCGAGACCAAAGAGGTGGACTATCTCATTGAGGACGAGTAAACGATAACCAATAAGCAACAAACGTGAAGATTGGTATTACGGGAGGTATCGGTTCTGGCAAGAGCTACGTCTGCCAGCTGCTCAAGACTCGCGGCATCGAGGTCTACGACTGCGATCAGGCGGCCAAACGCATCATCCGCACATCGGACGACGTCCGCCAGCAACTGCTGCAGCTCATCGGTTCTTTGGAGAAGGCCGACATAGCTCGTTTCTTGCTGGAAAGCGAGGCCAACGCCCAGAAGATTGACGCCATCGTCCATCCTGCTGTCTTCCGCGACTTCGAGGAGAGCGGCTTCCAATGGATGGAGAGCGCCATCCTCTATGAGTCAGGAGCCTACAAACTGGTGGACCGCGTCATCGTTGTCACCGCACCAGAAGAGGTACGCATACATCGCGTCATGCAGCGCGACGGTATCACGCGCGAGAAAGCACTCCAATGGATGCAGCGCCAGTGGCCACAAGCCGAGTTGCAACGACGTGCCGACTACGAAATCATCAATGACGGTCAACAAGACCTCAATAGTCAGATAGAGAAATTATTAATGTCGTAATAACGTAATAACGAAATATCGAAATAAAGAAAAGAAATATGAAACAAACCATTTTAGCAATCTCCGGTAAGCCCGGACTTTACAAATTAGTATCACGTGCCACTAACAGCCTCATCGTCGAGGCTCTGGACGACACCCACAAGCGTCTGCCAGCCTTCGGAAGTGACCGCATCACCTCTTTGGCCGACATCGCCATGTTCACTGAGACCGACGAGGTTCCCCTCATGAAGGTGCTCGCCTCCATGCGCGACCTGGAGGGTGGCAAGACCTGCAGCATCAACTTCAAGAAGGCTACTCCTGCTGAGCTCCACGAGTATTTCTCAAAGGTACTGCCCGAATGGGACCAGGACCGTGTGCAGAACTCACACATCAAGAAGCTTATCCAGTGGTACGACATCCTCATCAAGGCTGGCATCACCGACTTCGAAGAGGAGATGGCACCTACCGAGGGTGATAACATCGATGACCGTAAAGAGTAATAAGATATGAAGAATTTTGTAGAAGAATTGAAATGGCGTGGTATGCTGGCACAGATGATGCCAGGTACAGAGGAACTGTTGCAGAAAGAGATGGTGACAGCCTATCTGGGTACCGACCCCACTGCCGACTCCCTGCATATTGGTCACCTCTGTGGCATCATGATGCTGCGTCACCTGCAGCGTTGTGGCCACCGCCCCATCATCCTCGTGGGTGGTGCTACGGGTATGATTGGCGACCCCTCCGGTAAGTCGCAGGAGCGTAACCTGCTGAACGACGAGACCCTGCGTCACAATCAGGAGTGCATCAAGAAGCAGGTGGCTAAGTTCCTGGACTTTGAGAGCAAGGACGCTAACGCAGCCCTGATGGTGAACAACTACGATTGGATGAAGGACTTTACGTTCCTGGATTTCGCCCGTGAGGTCGGTAAGCATATCACCGTGAACTACATGATGGCCAAGGAGAGCGTTCAGCAGCGTCTGAACGGTACCGCTCGCGACGGACTGTCATTCACTGAGTTCACCTACCAGCTCCTGCAGGGCTATGATTTCCTGTACCTCTACCAGCACTATGGCGTGAAGCTGCAGCTGGGCGGTAACGACCAGTGGGGCAACATGACCACGGGTACGGAACTGATTCGCCGCACGTTGGGTAACGACGTGGAGACCTTCGCCCTGACCTGTCCGCTCATCACTAAGAGCGACGGTAAGAAGTTTGGTAAGACCGAGAGTGGTAATATCTGGCTGGACCGCAACCGCACCACCCCCTACCGCTTCTACCAGTTCTGGCTGAACGTCTCTGACGACGATGCCGAGCGTTACATCAAGATCTTCACCTCCCTGGAGAAGGACGTCATCGATGCCCTCGTAGAGGAGCACAAGGCAGACCCCGGTCGTCGTGTACTGCAGAAGCGCTTGGCCGAGGAGGTCACCGTGATGGTTCACTCAAAGGAGGACCTCGATATGGCTATCGAAGCTTCGAACATCCTTTTCGGCAAATCTACCAAGGAAGCCCTGGAGCGTCTCGACGAGCAGACCTTCCTCGATGTGTTCGATGGTGTCGAGAAGCACGAGATTGGTGCCGACCAGCTGGGACAGCCTGCCATCGAACTGCTGACCACCGTTGCTCCCGTCTTCCCCTCAAAGGGTGAGATGCGCAAGATGGTACAGGGTGGCGGCGTCTCTCTGAACAAGGAAAAGATGAGCGACCCACAGCGTCTGATTACTGCCGACGACCTCATCGACGGTAAATACCTGCTGGCACAGAAGGGTAAGAAGAACTACTATCTGCTGATTGTCAAGTAAAGGTAAAAAAGTAAAAAGGTAGGAAATAATTTGGCGGTATGCTAAATATTTCTTACCTTTGCACCCGCTTAGCGCATATTGGTGTCCAATGGTGTAATGGTAGCACAACAGGTTTTGGTTCTGTTTGTGGTGGTTCGAATCCGCCTTGGACAACGTTTACGAAAAAAAAGAGTGGTGCAATCCACTCTTTTTTCATAAATAATGATTACCTTTGCAGCAATAAACTATTAAAGACAATTATACTATGCAGAATCTATTTTCATTGGAAGGTAAGGTAGCGCTGGTAACCGGTGCTGCCTATGGTATTGGTTTCGCCATGGCCGAGGCATTGGCCAAGGCAGGTGCAGAGATTGCTTTCAACTGTCGCGGACAGGAGCACATGGACAAGGCGCTGGCTGAGTATGAGGCCAAGGGCATCAAGGCTCACGGCTATATCTGTGACGTCACCAACGAGGCTGACGTACAGAAGATGGTCGCTGACATCCGCAAGGAACTGGGTCATATCGACATCCTCGTCAACAATGCTGGCATCATCAAGCGCATCCCCATGCACGAGATGACACGCGAAGAGTTCCAGCAGGTCATCGATATCGACCTGGTGGGTCCGTTCATCATGACCAAGGCCGTCATTCCTGAGATGATAGAGCGCCGTGAAGGTAAGATTATTAATATCTGCTCCATGATGTCTGAGTTGGGACGCGAGACCGTCAGCGCCTATGCTGCCGCCAAGGGTGGCCTGAAGATGCTGACCCGCAACATCTGCTCAGAGTATGGTGAGTATAACATCCAGTGCAACGCCATTGGCCCAGGCTACATCGCCACACCACAGACGGCTCCTCTCCGCGAGCGTCAGGCCGATGGCAGCCGTCATCCGTTCGACTCGTTCATCTGCGCCAAGACCCCTGCCGGTCGCTGGCTCAATCCAGAGGAACTGGGTGGTCCTGCAGTCTTCCTGGCTTCTCATGCCTCGGATGCTGTCAATGGCCACGTGCTCTATGTCGACGGTGGCATCCTCGCCTACATCGGCAAGCAGCCCAAATAATAAAACATGAAGAAACTTTATATCGAAACGTATGGATGCCAGATGAACGTCGCAGACTCGGAGGTTGTTGCCTCCGTGATGCAGATGGCTGGCTATGAGACCACGGAACAGCTGGACGAAGCTGATGCCGTATTCCTGAACACCTGCTCGGTACGCGACAATGCCGAGCAGAAAATCTATCATCGCCTGGACGCCCTTGACGCCCTGCGTCGCAAGCGCAAGCTCATCATCGGTGTCCTTGGCTGTATGGCCGAACGCGTAAAAGACGACCTGCTGGAGAACCACCACTGCGACCTGGTGGCCGGTCCTGATGCCTATCTGTCGTTGCCCGACCTGATAGCACAGGCCGAGACGGGTCATAAGGCGATGAATATCGAATTGTCTACCAGCGAGACCTACAAGGACATCGTACCGCAGCGCCTGCATGGTGCCAAGATTGGTGGTTTTGTCAGCATCATGCGTGGTTGCAACAACTTCTGCCACTACTGCATCGTGCCCTACACCCGTGGCCGTGAGCGTAGCCGCGACCTGGAGAGTATCCTGCGAGAGGTACGCGACCTGCGCGACCGTGGCTTCAAGGAGGTGACGCTGCTGGGGCAGAATGTGAACAGCTACAATGCGGAGATTGGTTTCCCCAATCTTCTGCGCCGCGTTGCTGAGGAAGCCCCAGAGATGCGCATCCGCTTCACCACGAGTCATCCCAAGGATATGAGCGACGAGACGCTGCGTGTCATTGCTGAGATGCCTAACGTCTGCAAACATATCCACCTGCCTGTGCAGAGCGGTTCCGACCGTATCCTGAAGTTGATGAACCGTAAGTACACCCGCGAGTGGTACCTGGACCGTGTAGCAGCCATCCGTCGCATCATCCCTGACTGTGGCCTGTCAACAGACATCTTTGTGGGTTACCATAGCGAGACGGAGGAAGACCACCAGCTCTCGCTGTCGCTGATGCGTGAGGTAGGCTACGACTCTGCGTTTATGTTCAAATACTCAGAGCGCCCAGGCACCTATGCCTCGAAACACCTACCCGACGATGTTCCTGAGGAGGAGAAGATCCGTCGACTGAATGAGCTCATCGCCCTGCAGACGGAGATTTCTGCCCAGCAGAACAAGAAAGACGAGGGTAAGGAGTTCGACGTATTGCTCGAGGCTTTCTCGAAGCGTAGTCGCGACCAACTGATGGGTCGTACGGAGCAGAACAAGGCCGTCGTTGTCAACAAGGGCAACCATCATATCGGTGAGACGGTACGTGTCCGCATCACAGGTTCAACGAGTGCCACACTGTTGGGAGAAATCGTGGAGAGTTAAGAGGTGAGAGAGAGGGCGACATACCTGCTGAAATACTACTTGGTAACCATCGCAATGTTCGTGGTTGCCAAGTTGGCATTTATGCTGGTGTGTGGCGAGGGGCTGTCACTGGGCGACTATGCCGCTGTTGTGTGGCATGGACTATCGCTCGACCTTTCCACAGCGCTCTACTTCTTCTGCCTACCCTTCCTGCTCACCGTGGTGTCACTATGGGTGAAGATGCCTCGCATCGCGTTCCTTATATATAACGCGGTAGTGGCTGTAGCCTTCTCGTTAGCCTTCGTTGCTGACACCTGCCTCTATCCCTTCTGGCACTTCAAACTCGATGCCTCGTGCCTGCAGTACCTGGAGACACCCACCGAGGCCATGGCCAGCGTCACCACGGGCTACCTGCTCTTGCGACTTGTTCTACTAGTAGCACTTGCAGTACTAGTTTATCTGGCTTTCTCTCGGCTCCGCACTCGCTTCCAGCGTGCGCACCAGCGCATACTAGCCACTCTCGTAGCCCTGTTGCTCATTGGTCCTATCATCATTGGTATTCGTGGTGGTCTGGGGGAGTCAACGACAAACATCGGACAGGTGTACTTCTCGCAGAACCAGTTCCTGAACCATGCGGCAGTCAATCCTGTCTTCTCGTTCCTCTCGTCGATAGGTAAGTCGGGCGACTACATCGTCAGCTACAACTATATGACCGATGACGAGTGCCGCGAACTGACAGACAGTCTGTTCTATACCGACAGCACAGGCGCCGACACGCTGCTGACCACCCGTCGCCCCAACATCCTGCTCATCGTCATGGAGAGTTGTGGCGGACAGTTTACCATGATTGGCGGTCACCCGGAGATAACGCCCCGCCTGAACCAGTTGGCACAGGAGGGTGTCTATTTCTCAGAGTGCTATGCTAACTCGTGGCGCACCGACAAGGGGATGGTGAGCATCCTCAGTGGTTATCCTGCCTTCCCCGTTACCTCCGTCATGAAGGTCCCTGAGAAGAGTCGTAAGATGCCGTCGATAGCCCATTCGCTCGGACAGGCAGGCTATCAGAACACCTTCTACTATGGTGGTGACATCAACTTCACCAACATGCGCAGCTACGTGCTGGGCACAGGCTACGACCGTCTGGTATGGAAAGCCGACTACACCAGCAACGAGCAGTCCACCTGTCAGTGGGGCGTCCGCGACGATATCATGTTCAACACGCTTTTGAGCGATATCCGGAAAGAGCCGAACGACAAGCCCTGGATGAAGACCCTGCTCACGCTCTCCAGTCATGAGCCATGGGATGTGCCCACAAAGGTGTTGGACGACGAGGTGTATAATGCCTTCAACTACCTGGATCAGTGCATCGGCCGATTCATCGACGACCTGCGCAAGACCGCCGCCTGGAAGAACACGCTGGTAGTCATTCTCCCCGACCACGGCTATCGCTACAAGGGCATTGACGAGGGCACGCGTCTCTACAACCACATCCCACTGCTGTGGGTGGGTGGTGCCGTCCGTCAACCGGTGGTCATCGACCGCCTCTGCAACCAGAGCGACCTCGCCGCTACCCTACTCGGCCAACTGGGCATTCGCCATGATGACTTCCGTTTCAGTCGCGACATCGCCAGCAGCAGCTACCGCCAGCCTATGGCCTACCACAACTCCACCAGTTGCGTATCGGTCTATGACAGCACGGGGTGGATGGCCTACGACATCGATGCCAACAGTATGATTACCCAGGAGGGTAACGACAGTGAACGACTGCTCCGTCTGTCAAGGGCTATTCTTCAATTGACCAGCCAAGATTTGAAGGAGAAGTGATTTAGAACACAAAATGTGTAATTTTACACGAAAAACTTTCTACTTTTAAATATTTTTTCTTACCTTTGCACCAAGAAATCATAAACTAAGCATGAAAGGTAAGAACTGTCGACGACATATCCTGACGATGGTGCTGCTTTTGCTGTTATCTATTACGGCAAAGGCGCAGCACGAACGTTTCGTGTTTACTACGGCATGGATGGCGCAGGCGCAGTTTGCCGGCTACTATGTCGCCTACGAACGCGGGTTCTACAAGGAGGCAGGTCTCGATGTCGATATCCAGCACCCCACCCTGACCAGTTCAGCCTTGACACGACTGAAGTCACAGCAGTGTCATGGTGCCATGTTCTCGCTCCTGTCGGCCATGGACTTTATCTCCCAGGGATTCTCATTGGTGAACATTTTCCAGGAATCCATGAACAGCAGCAATATGCTCATCTCGCGCTGGGATACCGACCCGCTGAAGATGAAGGGTAAGAAGGTGGCCATCTTCAACTCCGACCCGAACTACCTGACATACATCATGGACCGTCGCGAGGGTACGCACTATAAGTGGGTACGCTTCACCAGCGGCATCAACCTGTTCCTCAGCGGTGCTGTCGATGCCACCATGGTGGTCAGCTATAACGAGTACTACCAACTGCTGCAGTCGGGCTTCAAACTCACCGACGAGAGCATCTACCGCTTCTCAGACCACGACTATAACATCCAGGAGATGGGTGTCTATGTGAAGCGTGACTACTACGAGAAGCATCGCTCAGTATGTCAGAAGTTTGCCAAGGCCAGTCGCAAGGGCTGGGAATGGGCTGCCCAGCATCCTGAGGAGGCACTCGAAATCGTGATGAAGTACGTTCGCAAGCATCATTCTCCCACCAACCGACTGATGCAGAAACTGATGCTGGAGGAGTGCTTGCGACTGCAAATCAATAAGGACACGGGCAAGCGTGAGTTCCGCGTTCGCGAGGATATGGTACAGAAGGCCTCGCAGATGATGACAGAGAGTGGACTGATAGCACGTCCGGTAACCTATAAAGAAATCATGGGACTATGAAGTGGGCCATCCGATATATCCGCAGTTCGCTGTCCAGGAGAATGACCTTCTGGGTAGTAGTCCTCATGACAGCTATCTTCATTGCGGCCTTCACGCTGATGTTCTCTGAGACGCGCGAGGTGGTGCGCGAAGAGGCTTGGAACAAAGCCACGAAGACCATCGAAGGTGCTGTACTGCATATCGACAACACCCTGCATGGTGCCGAGGTGGCTGCCAACAACATGCTGGTAGTCATCGAGAGCCATCTGGACGACCCCGACATGATGCTCGAACTGAGCAGGAGGATGGTGGAGAACAATCCCGACCTGACAGGGTGCTGCATCAGTTTTGAACCTGATTTTTTCAAGTCGAAAGGACGTTATTTCGCTGCCTGTTCCTACGACGACGGCAAGACCGTACAGACCGAACAGGTAGGTTCTGACCACTATCAGTACCAATGCATGGACTGGTACCTCATTCCCACACTCCTCAACAAACCCTACTGGATAGAACCCTACTTCGAAGATACCAGGGGAAGCATCAGCATCAAAGATGTCTTCTCCAGCTACAGCCAACCCATCCACGATGCCAAGGGCCAGGTGGTCGGTGCACTCTCCGTGGACATCCGTCTGGACTGGTTCTCTTCGACCATCAGCAAAATCAAGCCATACCCTCATTCCTACAGCATCTTGCTGGGCAAGGGTGGCACCTATCTGGTACATCCCGACACCACCAAGCTGTTCTATGAGACCGTCTTCACCAAGACCATGGAACAGGAGGATTCTGTCATCACGAATATCGGTGAGGCGATGTTGGCTGGCGAGACGGGTCATCGCATTATGGACTTCAACGGTGAACCTTGTTACGTCTTCTACAAGCCGTTTAAATATACGGGATGGAGCGTAGCCATCATCTGTCCGGAACGTGACATCTTTGCCTCCTACAACCAACTGCTGCGTACCGCACGCATCACGATGATTGTCGGTCTGCTGATGCTGTTCGTATTCTGTCTGCTTATCGTCAAGCGCAACCTGCGCGCACTCAAGCGACTGACCACCTTCACCGCACTGACCGCGGAAGGAGAATTTGCCGACGAGGTGCCCGACAGCGCCAGACCCGACGAGATCGGTGAACTGCAGCGCAGGTTCAGGAAGATGCAGCAGGCACTGCGACAATACACCCGTCAGTTGCGAGAGGAGACCAAGACCCTGGAGCAGCAGAATCAGGAACTGGGCATCGCCTACGAGCGCATCAAGGAAGAGGAACGGGTGAAGACCCACGTGCTGCACCAGATGTCGGAAGACATGGTGCTGCCTGTCAAGGATATCCTGGCAGAGGCCCGTGCCATCTGCAATTATCATAGCGACCTGACCGCCGAGGACTTCAGCAAGACCGTCGACGACATGTTGCAGAACACCAACCAAGTAACAACGCTGTTGGACAACTATTTGAAGAGTGTATGAATACGGTCATCAATCATATCTATAAGTCGATATCCGTACGTCTCAGCGTAAGCATCCTGACGTTCGTCGTGGTTATCTTCGCGATAACCATGACCATCCTCATACACCGCTCAAAGGCATCGGTACGACAGGCTGCCATTGAAGAGTCGGGCCAGATGCTCGCCAACACGGCACAACGTCTTACGGGTATCATGGACGAAGTGGAGGTTGCCACGCTGAACACTGACTGGCAGGTCATGCAGCACCTGCAGCCAGACTCACTGCTGGCACTCTCAGCACGCATCCTGGTCATCAACCCCATGCTCAACGGCTGTAGCATAGCCATGGAGCCCAACTTCTTCCCCAGCGAGGGACGCTACTTCTCGGCCTATTCCTTCAACAACGAAGGACATATCGAGACAGAGAACGAAGGCAGCGACAACTACCGTTACTTCGACATGGACTGGTATCAGGAGCCCCTGAAGAAAGGCAAGGCGTGCTGGGTGGACCCCTTCCACGACTACAACCCCAGCGGCATCTATTCACGCGACGTCATTGCCAGCTTCTGTAAGCCGCTGGTCACCAAGAATGGTCGCACCATTGGTGTCATTTCCGTGGACCTGTCGCAGCGCATGCTGTCACAGATGCTCACCCAGGAGTGGCGCTATCCCGATTCATACTTCATCCTCGTGGGTGCCAAGAACACCATCATTGCAACAGGCAAGGAGGGGGCAAGCATGAACGACCTGAAGCGCAGAGACTGTCTGGTCTTGCAACAACCCCTGGCTGACTCTGGCTGGCGACTGGCCATCGTATGTCCTGAGGAGGACATCTTCAGAGACTATAACAACATGGTGATGGTTATGGTCAGCATCATCATCTTTGGTTTGCTGCTGATGTTTGCCTTCTGTTATTTCATCGTTCGTAAGACCATGGAACCCGTCATCACGCTGACCCGCCAGACCAGCGACATCGCAGAGGGACACTTCGACCGACAGATACCACCCAGCACACGCATTGACGAGGTGGGCAAGTTGCATAACCGTTTCCATATCATGCAGAAGTCCATAGCCAGCCACGTGGCTGACCTGGAGGCAGCCCGCAGTGAGACGGAGCGGAAGAACAAGGAACTGACGGTTGCCAAGACGTTAGCAGAGGAGTCGGACAGCAAGAAGGCGGCATTCATTCAGGATATGTTCCACCAGATACGCACCCCGCTGAACATTATCAGTGGCTTTGCACAGGTGCTGCGCGACGGTCATGATCTGATGAGCAGCAAGGATCTTGACGATGTGACGCGTGAGGTCAAGCAGAACGGTCAGACCATCAGCAACATCATCGACAACTGGAAGATGATACTGAAACTGGAACAGGCTGGGGAAACGTCGTTGACAGACCGTATTGACTGCGGTGAACTCTGTCAGGAGGTCGTACGCGACATCGTGATGCGCAATCCTGAGACAGTAACGCTGAAGGTGGAGATACCATCAGACAATGTGCTGGTGACGACCAATAAGGATTACCTGATGAAGATTCTCAGCGAGTTGCTGCACAACGCCAACAAATACACCCTTCAGGGACATATCACTATCGGCTGTGAACAGACTGCCGACGGCACCATCTGCTTCTACGTGGCCGACAGCGGACCAGGCATCCCCAAGGACGACCAGGAGCGTGTCTTCACGCAGTTCACGAAACTCAACTCTTTCAACGAGGGACTGGGCATGGGTCTCTTCCTCTGCCGCCAGTTGGCCCAACGACTGCAGGCAACCCTCGAACTCGATACCCGCTACGAAGGCGGCACCCGTATGGTGCTCACGTTGCCGAAACCATCAACCATCTGACAAATGAAGAAACTGACCGTATATCTTTCCATCATCCTGCTGACTGCCGTCCTCGTCGTGAGTTGCGGAGAAAAGCGTGGACACCGTCGCATCACGGATGAGAACCAGCGCACACATGTCGACTCCGTCATCTTCGCTGCCTTCGACACGCGTGACATTCCTCGCACACTTGCCGTCATAGACAGTGTGGAACGCAGGGGCGAGTTGTCAAGGGTCAGAGCCATCTTCTATCGCACCATTTCCTATAACTCCAGTGGTAAGTACAGTAAGTCGCTGAACCTCTATTACAAACTGGCCGATGTCAGCGTCAGCGAACTGGACGACCAGGGCGACTTCGAGTGCTTCAACTATACCTGTAAGGACTATCTCCGTCTGCTGTGCCACATGAAGCGCTATGACGAGGCACTCCGCGAGGCCAATGCCTTCGACAAGAAGTTGAAGGAAACGGGAGGTGACGAATTCACACGTCTTCACGACATCGCAGAGATGATTGGCGAGTGCCAACTCTATCTCGGTCAGACTGCCGAGGCGGAACAGAGTTTCCAGTCGGCACTGAACGACATTCATAACATGCTGAAAATCCACCATGCCCCACTCGACTTCCGTGAGAGTCAGCATACCATGAAGTCGGTGGCAATGGCTTATATCCAGGCTGGCGACTATGCCAAGGCACTGCCCTGGGTAGAGCGACAAGACTCCTTGTTTGCCATTGCCAGCAACCGCTCAGACCGTGACACCATCTATATCGACGAGATGAAGGCAGACATCTGCTACTGCCGCGCCCTGCTGGAGCATAAACGAGGAGGAGCCATCGCTGCTGAGCGTGCCTATAGGGACTATCTCTCTACACGCACCTCGAAACGACTGGGCCACGTTATCAACAGCACTGAATACCTGATGCTCACCGAGCGCTATGACGAGGCTGCCGACCACTATATGCTCCTTCAGCGCTATATGCACGAGAGTGCCTTCGAAACCGACCTGGAGAATATTGGCCGCTATCTGCTGCCCAAATATCGTGCCAACCTGTCTGCAGGCCGTAAGGATTCAGCACTCAGCGTAGCCTCACAGATTGCCGAGGCCTACGACTCCGCCCTTGTCCGGCAGAAGCGCTCTGATGCCGTGCTCCTGGGCACCATCTATGAGGCAGAGGCCAAAGAGCGCCAGCTTACCGAACAGAAATTCCAACGCCTACAGCTGTGGACCGTTGGCATCGTCGCCACCCTCATCCTTATCATCATCATCCTCTCCATCTATGCTTATCGGAGGAAAACTGTGAACTAGGTCTGACTAAAGAATGAAACAGAAAACGGAAGTCATCGGCTTCCGTTTTTCGTTGTTATGACAGGCGACCAGATACCTGACATATCAATGTCAATGGAACCTGTCCCTGCGACACACAAAATACGGCAGACTATCAAGTGATATGTCTGCCATTGTCTTTCCATAGATAAGTTTTATTCCACAGCAATAAGCTCTCGGCCTATTTTATGCAAACCCTCAACGATGCGACGACGCTGTTCTGGACGAGGCTTTTTAATGCCGTTGGCATAGTGGCTTAGCTGGTGTTGGTTGATACCAGACACTCGGCTAATAGCAGCAATTGAGGCATAAGGGGAGCACATCTGTAACAAGGCTGCTGCATCCAGATGGTACTCGAATTCGTAGTCGCCATCGCGAAGCCACTGAGGAACATCATCGCCATCAGCAATCATTTCTTCTATATGGAAATTGAGGGTGTCACGCACTTCATCAATCAGTTCTTCGTACGATTTGGCAGTTACAACCACTGCACCAGGCACATTCTCACTCAGAGCTGCACCATAATTCTTGTCACACCACGATACATTTACAATAATTTTTTCCATATCCATTCCTTTTATTATTTCCAACCTGCCTGTTTCCAAATACTATTCAAGAGAAATTGGCTTAACACCTCATTTTTGTGTCCTCTGATAGTCACCTTACCTTTCTTCTGAGGATGTTTATATTGTCGATGGTCACCTTTGGTGGCTACAAGGACCCATCCGTCAGCTTCAAGCATTTTGATGACTTCAATAACCTTATATGCTTTCATTTTTGTACTATATGTTGGTGCAAAGGTAATAAAAAGAATACCATTTTGCAAACAAAAGGCAGAAAAAGTATTCATTTTAATACTATTTAAGGAAAGTTCGGGTCAATTCTTCAACTAAAGATCGAAGTGTGGCTACGCAATCCGCCTGATTTTTATTGTAAAACTTCCGTGCACTTTTTATGGTGCGGAAGTTTTTTTGTCAATTCACAGCATTTCGTCGATAATATTGGGGCGAAAAAGTGTTAGATTATATTAAACACGGACAAAGTTTTGGCTACGTAGAAAATATTTACTAATTTCGCGTCCCGAAACGAAGAAAATGGTCCTGTAGAGTTGTGCACAAGCGATTCTGCAGGATTTTTTTTATTAATTATTCTACTTTCGGAAGTTGATATGATGAAAACAAAAACCAGAAAAACACCACTCATGATAGCTGTGGCCTTCGGCCCAACGTCCTGTCCTTCCAGCCTTGTGCCTAAGAGCGAGCTCTTGCACAGTCCAGAAGCTCAGTCCGGTTTCGTTCCGAAACTCAGCCTTCATGGTGGCAAAAACATCGCCCTTCGGGCTGAAAAATCGGGGCCTCCCCCAACCCCTTCAAAAGGAGGGGAGTACCTACGGACAGTGAATGTGGGTTGGGGTTAAGTCAAAGCTTTCGTTTTGAAATAAATGTTTTTTAGCGAAGCGGTGTTTTTTCCTCTGAGGATGTCTTACGTTGCGGAGCAATGTGTGGTGATGTCGTGGCTAGTGCGGGAGCTTGCTCACAGACACAAAGACATGACAGCGGCACAGAAGCTCGGAGAGCAAAGACCTCGTCAGAGGGGTTTTTGAGGTTTTTGTTAATAATCGAAATTTAGACTAATTTTTAAAAATAACAAAATGATGAAAAAAACGACAAGAGCCAGGAAGCCTGGCAACAGGAGGTAGCACAGATTGACCTCCAGATTCGTGAACACCAGACAGTAATCAACCAACTGCGACAGCGTAAGCGAGCGCTGACAGCTGCGCATCGGAAGAAACGAAAAACGGCATGGAGCGACGAGACACCACTCTACCGATTAGTCAACCTGCAACAGTTCGGGTATTACCAGTTGATGATAGCCGAATGGCAGAAACGGACCACCGAAACCCTGAATCCACGAAAAGCCACCTTCTTCACATTTCCTCCCCATCTTAAGCATTATGTTTTCCGTGCCCTTGCTGCCGCATTGGGCACTACGCCCCCTGTCTTCACGGTCAGCACTCTCCAGCTCTGCCGCTATCTGGCAGAGCATTCGGACTTGGGAACAGCAGAAAGTATCAAGAAAGCTTTACAGCGTGCTAATAAAAGTGCGGAAGAAAACTAGCTGAATGCAGCACTTATTGGAAGCAACGGGCCAGCAGGCCTATTACCGCCATGTGGGCGGGATAGTAATAGTAGAAGAACTTGCCGAGCCACTTCAGCCGTCCTCGCTGGCC
>CACYBB010000015.1 GCA_902772585.1 uncultured Bacteroidales bacterium
AGGCCTGCCTCACGGATAAAGAGCTGATCGTCAGTGAAATAGTTAGCCTTCACTACGTCAATCTTCTTCTCAATCTGGCGCGTAATCTTGATAATCTGGTCTTCGTCGCTCCATGCGGTAATGGTGTACTTATGCACACCAGGAATGCTGGAGGCCGACACGTTCAGACTCTCGATGTTGACCTGACGACGCGTAAACACGGCGGTAATCTGATTCAGAATACCTGCTACGTTCTCTGAATAGACCAAGAGGGTATAAAGAGACCCACCCCCTTGCCCCCCCCTGGGAGTGAGGGGAGTAGATGCTCCTTTCGTTTCTTTACTATTATTCATATTATTTCTTTATTTCTTTGGTAATCACTCCCCTCCCTGAAGGGAGGGGTAAGGGGGAGAGTCCTTAAATCTCCAGCATCATCTTATCGACATCCATGCCTGGAGGTGTCATAGGCAGTACGTCATCGTCTTCCTTGATGGCACACTCCAAAAGGAACGGACCCTTGGTGGCCAGCATCTTCTCGACAGCAGCAGCCAAATCCTTACGGTCGGTGACTGCGATATAGGGGATGCCATAACCCTGTGCGATAGGTTCGTAGCAGGGATTCATCATCTTGGTGAACGACTTACGACGCATCCAGAACATATCCTGCCACTGGCGCACATTGCCCAAGTAGTGGTTGTTCAGGAGAATCATCTTGACAGGGGCTTGCTGCTCCATGATGGTACCCAACTCCTGGATATTCATCTGGAAACCACCATCGCCCATGAAACAGCAGACGGTACGATCGGTAGCGAAGGTGGCACCAATGGCGGCAGGCATGCCGTAACCCATCGTGCCCAGACCACCGCTGGTACAGATGCTGCGCTGCTGGGTGTATTTGAAATAACGGGTGGCAAAGAGCTGATTCTGACCAACATCGGTGACCAGCACTGTGCCATCGGGAACCTGCTGGGCAACGGCATTGACCACCTCGCCCATCAGCAGCGGACCACTGGCAGGATGGATAGCGGGCTCGATGACCATGGTACGCTCCTTGGCGTCGAGCTCACGGAACGAGTCGCGCCACTCCTGATGGTTATTCTTATTCAGCAGGGCCGTCAAAGCGGGCAGTGACTCCTTACAGTCGGCAACGACAGCCACGTGGGTCTTAACATTCTTGTCAATCTCTGAACGGTCGATATCGAGGTGGATAATCTTGGCCTGCTTGGCGTAGGTCTTCAGATTGCCCGTCACACGATCAGAGAAGCGCATGCCGATAGCGATGAGCACGTCGCACTGCTGTTCCTTCAGGTTGACGGCATAGTTGCCGTGCATGCCCAGCATACCGACGTTGAGCGGATGGTTAGAAGGCAATGCGGAGAGGCCCAGCATGGTACGACCAGCAGGGATATCGGCCTTCTCGAGGAACGCCTTCAACTCCTCCTGGGCATTACCCAGTTCGACACCCTGACCAACGAGTGCCAAGGGTTTCTTGGCATTGTTGATGAGTTCGGCAGCCTCGCGAACAGCCTCGTGGTCGAGTTTAGGATAAGGAACATACGAGCGGACGAAATCAACCTTCTTGGGTTCCCAGTCAATCTCCTCAACCTGCGCATTCTTGGTGAAGTCGAGCACTACAGGACCAGGACGACCCGTGCGAGCAATGTAGAACGCACGACTGACAGCCCAAGCCACATCGGCAGCATGACGAATCTGGTAGGACCACTTGGAGATAGGCTGAGAAACGCCTACGAGGTCAACCTCCTGGAAAGCATCGGTACCCAGTGCAGAGATGGGCACCTGTCCGGCAATGACCACCATCGGTGTGGAGTCCATCATGGCATCGGCAATACCCGTCAAGGTATTGGTAACACCAGGACCACTGGTGACAAGTGCCACACCCACATCGCCTGAGACGCGTGCATAGCCCTCAGCAGCATGGACGGCACCTTGTTCATGGCGCACCAGAATGTGGTCGAAACACTTCTTCTCGCCTCGTGTATAGTCGAAGAGCGCATCGTAGGTAGGCATAATGCTACCACCAGGGTAACCGAAGATGGTCTTGACACCTTCTGCCTGTAATGCGCGCATCAACGCTTTTGCTCCTGTTATTTTGTCTTTCAGGGCCACACCCCCCTGCCCCTCCCTGGGAGTGAGGGGAGTAGATACTCCTTTCGCTTCTATTTCTTTCTTCATTTTTCTGATAAATAAGTAATTACTCCCCTCCCTTCAGGGAGGGGTCGGGGGAGAGTCTGTTAGTCGATGATTCTTACTCCACCCTTATCGGCACTCGAAACGCTTTGGGCATAGGCACGGAGAGCCTTGCTGACCACACGGTTACGACGCAGGGGCTGTTGGGGACGTGCGGCGAGTTCGTCGTCGCTGAGTTTCACATTGATAGAACGGTTGGGGATGTCGATGACAATGATGTCGCCATCCTTGATTTTGCCAATGTTACCACCAGCAGCAGCCTCAGGAGAGATGTGTCCGATAGACAGACCACTGGTACCACCCGAGAAGCGACCATCAGTAATCAGGGCACACTCTTTACCCATGTGCATCGACTTGATATAACTGGTGGGATAGAGCATCTCCTGCATGCCAGGACCACCCTTCGGACCTTCGTGGGTGATGACCACGCAGTCGCCTTTCTTCACCTTGCCACCCAGAATTCCCTCGCAGGCATCTTCCTGAGAGTCGAAGACAACGGCAGGACCTTCGAAGTGCCAGAGACTCTCGTCAACGCCAGCAGTCTTCACTACGCAACCATCCTGTGCGATATTGCCAAAGAGCACTGCCAATCCGCCATCCTTGGTGTAGGCGTGTTCGAGGTCGCGGATACAACCATTGGCACGATCAGTATCGAGACTCTCCCACTCTTCCGACTGCGAACCCATCTTCGTTGAGAAGCGGTTGCCTGGAGCGGAATAGTAAATACTAGTAGCACTAGTCTCACTAGTAGCACTAGTAATATTGTACTTCTCCATTGCCTCGCCCAGCGTCATACCATCCACACGGGGTGCAGAGCCGTCAATGAGACCACCTTTATTGAGTTCGTTGAGGATACCCAAGATACCACCTGCACGACCACACTCCTGAACAGAGTACTTCTGTGTATTAGGAGCCAGTTTGCAGAGGCAGGGTACCTTACGGCTCAGGGCGTCAATATCCTTCATGGTGAAGTCGGCACCAGCCTCCTGAGCCACAGCCAACAGGTGAAGCACGGTATTCGTAGAACCACCCATCGCAATATCCAGCGACATAGCATTCATAAAGGCCTTGCGGGTAGCAATATTGCGAGGCAGCACGCTCTCATCGCCATCCTCATAATAGGCAAAGGCGTTCTTGACAATCTGACGAGCAGCAGCCTTGAACAGTTCGATGCGGTTGGTATGGGTAGCAAGGATGGTTCCGTTGCCAGGCAACGAGAGACCAATAGCCTCCGTCAGCGAGTTCATAGAGTTGGCCGTAAACATGCCTGAGCACGAGCCGCAACCTGGACAGGCACACGACTCAATCTCCTTCATCTCCTCATCAGAGACCTCAGGATCGGCACCCTTCACCATCGCTGTAATCAGGTCGGCATTCTCACCACGCCAGCGACCAGCCTCCATCGGACCACCCGAGCAGAACACGGCAGGAATATTCAGGCGCATAGCAGCCATCAGCATTCCTGGCGTCACCTTGTCGCAGTTGGAGATGCAAATCATGGCATCAGCCTTGTGGGCGTTGACCATATATTCTACGCTGTCAGCAATGATGTCGCGCGAAGGCAGTGAATAGAGCATGCCATCATGGCCCATCGCAATACCATCGTCGATGGCAATGGTATTGAACTCAGCGGCATAACAGCCCATCTTCTCGATTTCCTCACGAACAATCTGACCAATCTCATGCAGGTGCGTATGACCAGGCACAAACTGTGTGAACGAGTTGACGATGGCAATAATGGGTTTGCCAAACTGCTCATGTTTCATACCTGTGGCCACCCAAAGTGCTCTGGCGCCAGCCATTCTTCTGCCTTCTGTACACACTGCACTGCGTAACTGATGCTTTCCCATATCTATATTGATTTATTTTATTCTGTTCTTTGAAGTTGCAAAGATAAGCCTTTTTCCGTAAATAGCCAACAAAATGACAGAAAAAATCCCCGCAACGTAATAATTGCGGGGATTTTATCGTGGTTTTAGTGATAAACCTTAATTACTTCTGAGCAGTGGTGTCGATGAACTTAGCAACACGGTTGAAGTCGTTCTCAGAAGACAGCTTGTCAGTAGCGCCCTGGCCCTCAGCCTCCAGACGGCTAGCAGCAATCTTGTACTTCTTAATCAGAACGTTCTTCACAGCCTCAGCACGCTGCTTAGCGATGCGGTCGTTAACCTCCTTAGAACCCTCGGGTGAAGCATAACCCAGAATCTTAACCTTGCTGTTAGGATGGTTCTTCATGTACTTAGCAACCATCTCGCAGCTTGCCATACCAGCAGCATCAACGGTGGTCTTACCCTGACCGAAGATAACGATAGGCTGCAGAGTAGCATTCATCTCCTTGATGATGCGCTCCTCAACGATGGTCTGTGCAGGACGAGCCTGGCAAGCAGCCAGCTGAGCCTTCAGGTCAGCAATAGCCTTACCGTCAGCAGCAATCTTACCATCCTTAGCCTTGTTGTCAGCACGCAGCTCGTTGATCTTAGCGTTCAGGCCATCAATCTCAGCCTGGTCGCGCAGCTGCTCCTTCTTGAAGTTATGAGAACCGTTAGAGTTGCCGAACTTGTAGTTCACACCAACGCTAACCTGAGCGATGGCATTCCACTTGTCGTTAACCTTGCGGAAAGGATTAGCCCATACTGGAGAAGGCTGACCCATTACAATAGCAGGCTCGATGTAGAGCTGCCAAGCCTTGTCAGCACCCAGGTTAAAAGCGAAGTCCAAACCAGCCTTAGCATTCAGACCAGAAGAAGCATTACCGTATGTGTGGCTGTAACCACCACCAACGAGAGCGATAACCTCAAAAGCGCGGGGATCACCCTGATAACCAGCAAAAGCATTGCTCAAGTTGAAGGTACCCAACAGGTCAACATTGATAGCGTCGATGAAAGTCTTCTGCTTCATCATTGACTTATCTGAAGACTCGAAATAGAGGTCAGCATCTAAAGCAAGACCGAATACGGTGGTCAGATTCTTACCAACGCGAACACCCAGTTTTGGAGCAAAACCCTTCAGGCGACCCCACTCCTCAGTACCTACATTGAACTTAGAGATAGGAGTAGCTACACCAACGTTAGCACCAACATACCAGTTGTCACCAGCCTTGTTAGAAGTGATAGTGGTCTTCTGCGCAGAGGCAGAAACAGTCAGCATTGCTGCTGCAAGCATTAAAAATAACTTTTTCATTGTTTTTGTTAATATTAATAATGTAAATGTTTTGTTCTACACAAATATCCTCGATACTTTAAACGGTGCAAAGTAACAAAAAATATTTAAAACTGCCAAGTTTTTTAGTAAAAATCATACATTTACGTTCACTTTTTTATAACAAACAGCCTAGAACTACTGTTTTTGAATGATTTTTCCACCCTCTTCGATGGCTTGCATGTTCAGAGGAATCAAGTGATGATGACGCTCAGGAAGCGTTTTCTTCAGAGCTTTTTCAACACCTGTTGTACTTACCACAGGAGCAATCTTCAGCAGACCACCGAGGACAATCATGTTGAACACCTTACTGTTCTTCATCTCAGCAGCCTTGTCCATAGCGTTGATTTCATACACGGTGATATCCTTACGAGTGGGCTTGTTGATGATACCAAAACCGTCGTAGATGAGAATGCCACCAGGCTTGATTTTGGGTTCAAACTTCTCGAGTGATGGTTGGTTCAATACCACAGCAATGTCGTACTTGCTGAGGATAGGCGAAGAGATGCGCTCGTCGCTCACAATCACCGTCACATTGGCAGTACCACCACGCTGCTCTGGACCATAAGCAGGCATCCAAGTGACCTCCTTGTCGTCCATCAGTCCACTATAGGCCAGAATCTTACCCATTGAGAGCACGCCCTGACCTCCGAAACCTGAAATAATTATCTCTTTTTTCATTTGTCTGTCGTATCTTTTAAGTCACCTTTGGGATAGAAGGGGAACATATTCTCCTTCATCCATTCGTTAGCCTTAGCGGGAGTCAGTTTCCAACCACTGTTACAGGTTGAAACAAACTCTACGAGCGATGAACCCTTACCAGCCATTGAAGCCTCGAAAGCCTTACGCAGCGCCTTCTTAGCCTTGAGGATAGAACCTACAGACTCTACACTCTGGCGAGTGACGTAGCAGGTACCCTCCAACTGGGCAGCGATATCAGCCATCTTCAGTGGGTATCCGTGAATCTCAGGATCACGACCATAAGGACAGGTAGATGTCTTCTGACCAATCAGCGTGGTAGGAGCCATCTGTCCACCAGTCATACCGTAGATAGCGTTGTTAACGAAGATAATCACGATATTCTCGCCACGGTTCAGTGCGTGGATGGTCTCGCAGGTACCGATACAAGCCAGGTCGCCATCACCCTGATAGGTAAATACCAGTCGGTCGGGCCAGGTACGCTTGATACCGGTAGCCAGTGCGGGAGCACGACCGTGGGCAGCCTCCTGCCAGTCGATATCTATATAATTGTACGCGAAGACGGCACAACCTACAGGTGAAACACCTACGGCCTTATCTTCCATACCCATCTCTTCGATGACTTCGGCAATGAGCTTATGTACCACGCCGTGGCTACAGCCTGGGCAGTAGTGCATATTGTTGTCGTTCATCAGCGTCGGCTTCTTGCAGACGATGTTCTCTGGTTGAACTATTTGATTTCTATCCACCATGATATTTTACTATTTCACTATTTTACTATTTCACCATTTTACAATTGTCAAATCGTAAATTGTCAAATTGTCAAATGCTGTAAAGCTGTGACAATTTCCTCGGGATCGGGCACGATACCACCCAGACGTCCGAACTGCTCTACGGGCACAGCACCGTTCACAGCCAGACGTACATCCTGTACCATCTGTCCGGCGTTGATCTCGGCAACCAGGATACCCTTTACCTTCTTAGCCAGTTCAGCTATCTGCTTCTCGGGGAATGGGAACAGAGTGATTGGGCGGAACAGTCCTACCTTGATACCCTGCTCACGGGCTATCTCTACGCTCTTCTCAGCGATACGGGCGGCACTACCAAATGCTACAATAGCATACTCGGCATCGTCCATCTGCTGCTCTTCAAAGCGTACCTCGTTCTCCTGAATCTTGCGATACTTCTCCTGCAGAGCCAGGTTGCGCTGCTCCATAATCTCTGGCTTCAGCTCAAGCGATGTGATAACCACGCGCTCTCTGTTCTTTGGTTTACCAGTAGAAGCCCAAGGACACTGCTTGATAACCTCCTCGTCGGTACGACGGGGCTTGAATGGGGGCAGAACCACCTTCTCCATCATCTGACCGATCACACCGTCGCTCAGAATCATGGCAGGGTTGCGATACTTAAATGCCAGCTCGAATGCCAGGTCAACGAAGTCGGCCATCTCCTGTACAGATGATGGAGCCAGTACGATAACCTTGTAGTCGCCGTTACCACCACCGCGGGTAGCCTGGAAGTAGTCACCCTGCGAAGGCTGGATAGTACCTAGACCGGGACCACCGCGCTGCACGTTTACAAACACACCCGGCACCTCGGCACCAGCCATGTAAGTGATACCCTCCTGCATCAGTGCGATACCAGGAGAACTCGAAGATGTCATGGCACGCTTACCTGCACCGGCAGCACCATAAACCATGTAGATACTAGCCAGCTCACTCTCGGCCTGAACCACCTGCATACCGGTAGTCTCCCAAGGCTTCAGCTCAGCCAGTGTCTCAATCACTTCACTCTGCGGAGTAATAGGATAGCCGAAATAGCCGTCGCATCCGCATCGAATAGCAGCGTGGGCGATTGCCTCGTTGCCTTTCATCAATACAACTTCTTTTTCCTGTGCCATAATTACTCCTCCACTTTTTTACGATACACGGTGATACAACCATCGGGGCAGACGATGCCGCACGAAGCACAGCCCACACAGGCTTCTTCGTTGACAGCTTCCACGTATGGGTAGCCGTGCAGATTCACTTTGTTGGCCAGGGCGATGACCTTCTGAGGGCAAGCAATGATGCACAACTGACATCCCTTGCAACGCTCAGTATCTACCACGATGGCGCCTTTCATTTTTGCCATATTGTATTTGTTTAATGCATTAATTTTCTTATTTGGGGTGCAAAGGTACGAATTAGTGAGGAAACCACCAAAAGATTTTTGTATTTAACCTACAGAAAATGCAATTATTTATGCAAAATCAATCATTCATGTACGATTCTTGCAAATTTATGCAGCAATCACTTCATAACTTTGCGTCCTTGGGCGATATAAATGCCATGAGGCAAAGATGCCTGCGAGGCATCATGACGATGCCCCTGCAGGTCGTAGATGTATTTCGTATCCTGGCTCTGCATTTGCACGCTATTGATAGCCGTGGTCTCATTGGTTGCCTCGATGCCAATCTCGGCAGCAGATGTCCATGCATTACCGTTGATTTCACTCTTGGCAACGAATTTGATATAACGAGCCGTGGTGGTTTTCTTCAGTTTGGCAGTTTGCAGTGCGGTAGTATTCTTGAAATTTCCAGTAGCAGCAGAACCCCACGTCTGACCATCAGTGCTCAGATATATCTCGTAGGCTTTCACCATACCATTCTGGTTGCCGTCTTGACGAGACAAATAAGTGATGGCAGTCACGTTATAGTTGGTTGCCATATCAATAACGATGGTATGCGGATGCTTGGGTTCATTGCTGCCCCAAGCAGTATGCCAGAAGGTACTGGTATTACCGTCAATAGCATATTTGGCCTCATTGCCTCCCTGATAGCTATCGACACTCTTTACATTCCAACTGCTCTTGTCAATAAAAAGCGGGAAGTCGTAACTCATCATAGGACTGGTCATCAGACCATCAAGCGTGCTATAGGCCGTAACGGTGCAGGCTGCATTATGACTAATGACTGCAGTATATTTCTGGTATTCACCACCATCAATGCTATACCAAATGGTAGCATTCTTGGTCTGGGTGGTCATCTTCAGTTTACCATTTGTCTGGCGCTCCACACTGACTGGCTGGCAAACAGGCATATCAATGCGGGCAGCCTCAGCAGCCTTGACTCCAGCTTTCAACGGAATGAGGAAGAAGCGGAAAGCGGTGTTGGCTGCTTTCAGTTCGTACTTATCCATCACATCGGGACCACATGAGTTATTGCCCAGACCACGGGTAGCAGCATCAAGGTTGACAACGGTGTTGGAGCAACTTACAAACTCATAAGTGTGCTTCTTGCGCGTATCCTTATTAGTATAGTTGTCCTCTGGACGGAAATGAACAGCCGATGCTGCCATCTGGTCGGGAGCAGCAAAGAGCAGACCCCTACCCTCGCTATCGGTTACGGACATCCAGCGTACCTCCTGCTTCGTACCATGTTCCTGTGGCAGGATGTATTCTTCATATTGGTCAGTGACGGTACTTTCGTAGATGGCAGGCAGACAGGCCTCCTTGCGATCGCGATAGCTATCCCATGGACCACGACCAAACCAAGCCAACTGCTCCATTTCCTTCGGCATCTCTAATTTGAAGCCAAGTTTGGGCAGGATGGCACCCGTATTCTGGGGACGGATGAATGAGTTGGTCATGATGGTACCGTCAGCGCAGACGATGAAGTCAAGACTGACATCAAACGTGTTTGAACCACTGCCATAGGTACTCTTCATACTAACAGTAACGGTCTTGCCATCAGCAGCCTTCGTCACCTTCGTTTCAGTGCCCTTACCCGTAGAGCTAAGACTACGCAAACCCATGCCGTCCCAGCTGGCCTTCTTGGAGCCATCGTTATCGGTAGGCAAACGGAAGGCACTGAGTTGCAGGGCCTTGCTCATCAACTCCACGCCATCGTAAGTATAGCCCGCAAGTGTGCCTTTACTCTTGCTAAACGTAGCAGTAAAGTTGGAACCACTGACAGTAATAACGGAAGAAGCGTCATCAACAACGAGCGCTTCAGAAGTAGCAAACGTCAAGTCTTTCATTGGCTTGGTAGCAGTCTTTACAGGCAGTTTCTCTTCAGCTACGACATAGCCAGCATCAGCCCAGGCAGTCTTTTCGCGTTGCTTAGCAGAGAAATAGATGAATGCTTCCTTGGTAGCATCAAGGTCGTTGACGGCACTCAGGTCAATGGTGACATCCTTCGTTGCACCAGCAGCGACGTCATCGCTAATAGTACCAGTGCCAAGGACATTACCCTCCTCATCCATCAAAGTATAGCTGACATCGTAGGTATTGCTGGACAGGAACGCCAACTTGTTCTTCATGCGGAATGTTCCTGTCTTGCCACTGACAGCAGCCCACTCCAGGGGCTGGTAAATCTTCTTCGTATTGTATGTCTTTGCGGTATAGCTCCAGTCGGGATGCACCAGACCATTGATACAGAAATTGCCGTCGTTGGGATTGTCGCCAAAGTCACCACCATAAGCCCAATACTGCTTGCCGTTGCTACTCTTGGTCAGAAGTCCCTGGTCTTTGAAGTCCCAGATGAATTCACCTGTCAGACAGGCATACTTTTCGTAGAGATCGAACATCTCACGAACATTACCCATCGAGTTACCCATCGAGTGAGAGTTCTCACACTGAATATGCGGACGGTTCTTTTGCGACTGACCAATCCAGCTAATGGTCTCGTAACTGGCATACATCGTCGAACTGACGTCGGCATAGTCGCTGGCACCCTCATAATGTGTCAGGCGAGTCTTGTCGAGTTCCTTGATAGCTGTCCGAACAGCTTGGAAATTGTTACCATTACCGCTCTCGTTACCAAACGACCACATGAAGATGCAGACGTGATTACGCATCCAGCGCACATGATTCTGCGAACGCTCCACCATCGCATTCTTAAACTGCGACTTGTGTGACAGGTTCCAATTGCCATGACACTCCACATTTGCCTCAGCCAACACATACATGCCGTACTTGTCGCAAAGGTCATAGAAAACGGGATCGTTAGGATAGTGAGAGGTACGGATGGCATTGATATTCAGTCGTTTCATGCACAGGATGTCCTGTTCAATTTCCTCGGGTGTAATAGCACGACCGTTAATCGGAGAAAAATCGTGACGATTGACACCATGGAACACCATGCGCTGACCATTGATGAGCAGAGCGCCATCGTTCTTACGAATCTCCACCTTACGGAAACCCACCTTCGAACCACGACGATCAACGACATTACCCTCAGCATCCTTCAGAGTTACCACAAGGTCATAGAGGTTAGGCGTCTCCGCAGTCCACTTGTCAGGAGCAGTAACATCCATCGTGAGGGAAAGGTCAGCAGCGACGTCAGCACTGGCGGATGCGATAGTGGAACCATCACGAATAATACGTGCTTCGATAGTGCCTCCATTAACGACATCGGCACCAGTCACAGTCACCTTCACATTAGCCTTGGCATTGGTATAGGTGGCATCGAGGTCGGTAGTAAAGAAATAGTCACGAATCTGACTCTTCGGTGCTGACCACAGGAAACAGCTGCGGTGGATACCCGTCAAGCGCCAGTAGTCCTGACACTCAAGGAACGAACCACTGGTGAAGCGATAAACCTGCAGAGCAATAGTATTCTCACCATCTACGAGATAATCAGTAATCTTAAACTCCGATGGCAGATAAGAGTCCTCCGAGTAGCCAATGCGCTGTCCGTTAATCCACAGATAGTAGCCGTGACCCACACTATTAAAGCGCACATAGACATCGCGACCCTTCCAAGTATCAGGAACAGTGAAGGTACGGCGATAGGTTCCCACTGGGTTCTTCTTAGAACCAGTATAGGTAAACCAACTGGGGCGGTCAGCCATGACCGAGAATGTTGACTCGTTATAAGAGAATGGATAGCTGGTATTACAATATAGCGGCTTGTCCCACGACTTGCCGTGGTTCAATCCCCACACCTGCCAACTGGCAGGCACATCGATATTAGTCCATGAGGCATCGTCAAAGTCCTTGGCACACCACTCGGTCTTGGCATTAGTAGGTACACCAACCCACTGGAACTTCCAGACACCGTCCAACGATTGGTACCAGGGCGACTGTGTCATGTCGTTCTGTGCTACAGCAGCATCGCTCGCTACAGGAATGGCCAATGTGTGTGCAGTTTCGCGGTTTACACTTGTTGTCAGGGGATTGTCCCATTCATCACCCGTAATCGTGGTCTGGGCAGACATTTGCCCAATAATCATTAGGGCAATGGCGTTGATAATAAGTCTTTTCATATTCAAAGTTAGGTTTTATTCATAGCGTTGTATAGAAGCTCTGTGTTAGGGATTATACATGTCCTTACAATAGAAGGCCATGATATCATCCAACATGCGCTTGGCCTCAACAGCAGGACTGTCGGGGTCAAGCGCAATAGCCTGGATGTAGTTGTTGATGGCTTCGTGCCACAAGCCCTGCTTGCGAGCCTCGTTGCCTTTCTGATAATACTCGTCTGCGGTCATTATTTATAGAATTCCTTCTTTCCGGCAGCCAGCGTATTCTTCATCAGCGAACAGATAGTCATGGGACCTACTCCACCAGGAACGGGAGTGATGAACGAGCACTTCGGAGCGACCTCATCAAACTTTACATCACCGTTCAAGCGGAAACCACTCTTACGGGTAGCATCAGGCACGCGGGTTGTACCAACGTCAACGATGACAGCACCATCCTTTACCATATCAGCAGTCACAAAGTCGGGCTGACCAATAGCAGCGATGATGATGTCTGCCTGACGACACTCCTCCTTCAATGTCTTCGAACGTGAATGACAAACGGTAACGGTTGCGTCGCCATACTGTTTCTGCATCATGAGCTGAGCCATAGGTTTGCCAACAATGTTCGAGCGACCGAGGATAACGCACTTCTTACCGCTAGTTTCAATGCCATAGCGTTTGAGCAGAGTAATGATACCCAGCGGTGTAGCTGAAATAAAGCACGGCAGACCAATAGCCATACGACCCACATTGATGGGATGGAAACCATCAACATCCTTACGATAGTCGATAGCCTCGATAATCTTCTGCTCGTCAATGTGCTTGGGCAAGGGCAGCTGTACGATGAATCCGTCCACGTCCTGGTCCTTGTTCAACTTGTCCACACATGCCAGCAATTCCTCCTCCGTCACGTCTGCCTCATAGCGAATCAGCGTCGACTTGAAACCGCAGGCCTCGCACGCGAGTACCTTATTCTTTACATAGGTCTCCGAACCACCGTCGTGACCTACAAGTACCGCTGCCAAATGGGGTTGTTTGCCACCCTTGGCCACAATCTCTTTTACCTCTTCGGCAATCTCAGCCTTGATAGCTGTTGCCGTTGCTTTACCGTCAATTAACTGCATTTGTTTCTATTTCGTTATTACGTTATAACGTTATTACGACTGGCCTAAAATGGCTTACGCATCTTCATGGCAGCAGCCATCTGCGCCATCTTCGACGAACCTGCACCAGTCATCATGCGCATCACCTTGCGCGTCTGGTCGAACTGCTTCAGCAGACGGTTCACCTCTTCAATCTTCGTACCAGAACCCTTGGCAATACGCAGTTTACGACTCTGGTTGATGATATCAGGATTCTGGCGCTCCTTAGGTGTCATCGACTGGATAATAGCCTCAATACCCTTGAAAGCATTATCGTCAATATCAACATCCTTTAAGGCTTTACCCACGCCAGGAATCATACCAGCCAGATCCTTGATGTTACCCATCTTCTTGATTTGCTGAATCTGTCCGTAGAAATCGTCAAAGTCAAACTTATTCTTACGGATTTTCTTCTCTAAACGCTTAGCCTCCTCTTCATCGAACTGCTCCTGAGCACGCTCCACGAGTGAAACGATATCACCCATGCCCAAGATGCGGTCGGCCATACGCTCAGGATGGAACACATCGAGTGCTTCCATCTTCTCGCCAGTACCCACAAACTTAATAGGCTTGGTGACAACAGTACGGATAGAAAGGGCAGCACCACCACGGGTATCGCCATCGAGCTTGGTCAATACTACACCATCGAAATCCAGACGGTCGTTGAATTCCTTGGCAGTATTCACAGCATCCTGACCCGTCATCGAGTCAACGACAAAGAGCGTCTCGTCGGGCTGAACAGCCTGCTTCAGCGTAGCTATCTCGTTCATCATCTCCTCGTCAACAGCCAAACGACCTGCGGTATCGATGATGACTACATTATAATTTTTCTGCTTAGCCTCACGGATTGCGTTCTGAGCAATTTCTACAACGTTCTTGTTGTCGGGCTCTGAATAAACGGGAACACCAACGCTCTCGCCAACCACATGCAACTGCTGGATGGCAGCAGGACGATAAACGTCACAGGCAACAAGCAACGGATTCTTGTGCTGCTTAGTCTTCAGCATATTAGCCAACTTACCAGAGAACGTGGTCTTACCAGAACCCTGCAAACCAGACATCAGCACGATGGCAGGACGACCCTCCAACTTCAGTTCTACGGCCTTGCCACCCATCAGTTCTGCCAGTTCGTCGTGAACAATCTTCACCATCAACTGGCTAGGCTTGATGGCCGTGAGCACATTCATACCCAGTGCTTTCTGCTTGACAGTATCAGTAAACTGCTTGGCTACCTTGTAGTTCACGTCGGCATCCAACAGGGCCTTGCGAACGTCCTTCAGGGTCTCAGCAACGTTAATCTCAGTGATTTTTCCTTCACCTTTCAGTATCTTGAACGAACGTTCAAGTCTCTCACTTAAATTCTCAAACATATCATTAATTGCAATTATTGAGCTGCAAAATTACAATAAAAAAACGAGACTCACAAATAATGAGTCTCGTTTTTTCTGTTTTACGTGTTTAGAACGTATAGCCCAACGTGAAGAGCACCTGATGACGCTTGTTTGTAACCGATATCTGCGGAGCGATATTGTCATACATGGCATCATCGGAATCGTAGTAGCTCATAAAGGGCGAGAAGGTTCCTTTGGTAGCGCTATACTGGTAGGCCAGAGAGGCATTGAACTTGTCGAATGTATAACCGAAACCGCAGGTAAAGCGATTGGTTGCATCCCAGTTGGTATAGTCGGTAGCAGAACTAATATAGGAGGCATCAGAATTGAGTGTGCCGTCCTTAAAGCCTTCTTTCTGATACATTGGACTGACATAGTTGTAGCCTATGCGCAAGGCCAATTCACGGGTTGGCTTTATTTCAGCACCAAACTTCAGAGTGTGCACACCTTTCAGGGTCTTTGCGGTGTGGTCGTTCATCACACGGTCACTCTCAGAATCCTTACGATAGGTATCTGTCCAGTCATCATAATACTCACCAGTGAGGTAGCGCGTGTCCATGCTTCCGTAGTCTGCATATTCATAGCTGGCACCCAGGGCCACCTGTGAACCAATGGTATGACCCAGGCTGACACCAAACTTCCATGGTGTATACAGGCGGAACTTATAGCTGGTGCGGTCGCGGGCATCGTTGATGGTTCCAGAATCAAACCTTAGATTACCGTCAGAGATATACGAATAGTTGGCTGTTTTCAAATCATAGAATGTTGGTGAAGCAATAGACAGACCAATGCGGAACGGCGAACTCTCAATAGGACGGAGGATAACACCAGCCTTGACATCTATACCCGTACCGGTAATCTCGCGACGGTCGGCAACCTTACACTGGAACAGGGGCATCTCTTCAACATACTCGCTATAGTGCTTGTAGTGAACATCATGAACGCCAACGGTTACTCCCAGATAGATGCGGTTGTTGATATTACCACTGACATTGAAGTCGTACTCACCGATATAACCCTCATGGGCACGATCGAAGCGGAAACTGTTGGCATTATCATAGCCCCATGTCTTGTCACTATTATCCCAGTTCAGATTTGGACCAAACAGGTCGTCCAACTGACTACAGGTAATATAAGGAGCCCTAAAGTTTGGCACATCAATAATAGTGCCGTCATCCAGTTTCTCCTGCTTCGCCTCATAGACCAGATCGTAATTACCCTTGGCCCACGTCAGTTTATTGAGCGATGCATTACCCAACTGACTGGCAGCAGAGAGAATCATATCGAAGTTACGACTCTTGTGGTAGTTAATGCCCACGTTGATAAACGAAGTCTTTCCGCTACGATAGGAATAGACGAAACCCAACTGGTCGAACGATGCATTGGTTGTAGAGCCACCCACAGCATTCGTAGCATCAGCTTGCGAGACAAGTCCCATAGACAGGCTGATATTAGAGTGACGGAACATACCAATGCCGGCAGGATTAGTGCCTATGGTCGAGATGTCGGCACCAAGAGCCTCCATAGCACCACCCATAGCCACATAGCGGGCTGTACCATTCAGGTCTTCCTGAACAATCTTCGCATTCTCGTAAGTTTCCTGTGCTGCTGCGGGCATTGTAGCCACGACAATAGCAGCTATAGCAAATAACTTTTTCATAGCTTATACATTTTAATAATATAAAGGGTTGAGGTTAGGGGTTACACATCTCTTATCGTCCAAAGCGACCGCCACCACCAGAGCGACCACCGCCGCCACCGAAGGAACCGCCACGGCTGCCACCTCCTCCAACGCTGGAACGAGAAGTACCAAAGGAGCCGCTGCTGCTACTGCTGGAACGGTTGTTGGAACCGAAACCTGTGCTATTGCGCGAACCATTGAAAACTCTGTTGTTAGTCGTAGTACGACTGGTTGTCGAACGATTTCCGAAAGTGCCATTATTAGAACGATTATTAAAGGAACCAGTACTGCGATTACGTCCGAAGCCATTGCCGAAAGCCGATGTACTTGTAACATTACGATTGGCATGGAAGCGTTGGTGTGCTGTTGGGCGATAACTGCGGCCACCATAATAACGATAATAGGGTCTGTACCAGCTGTAATATCCCCATGGACGGTAATAATAGCTGCTGTACCATCCATAGCGCCAAGGCGACGACCAGCTGTAATAACCGCCATAGTACCAGGGATCGTACCAAGGATCATACCACGAGATATACCAAGGATCGTACCACGTGCTGTACCATCCATAACGACCATAATACCAAGGGGATAGCCAGCGTCCGTCACGATAACCCTCCCAGTAGGCCTGACTGGGGGTGTAGTCATCGAAGCGCGACAGCTGACGCGTGTACTGGTAGTCTTCGGTCTCTACTTCCTGTCCTGTCGAATCGATAGGCGTAACTGTGGACGACAGACGACCATTATAGTCGTCAATACTACGGTTAGAACCCGAATAGTAGGTTTTCTTGGGCATACCGTAGTTTTCTGCCTCCTTGGCAACGTTCTCTTTCGTAGGAACGAAGTACATATCATCGTCCTGTGCCATCAACTGGAGTGGCAAGGAACAGATTGCTGCTAAAAGAATCCACTTTTTCATAGCTTTTCGTCTTTTATACTTGTTCACGTTGCAAAAATACAACATATTTTTATGCAAAAGTAGGGAAAAACCCTAAGACAGCGTAGGTTTTTCCCTATTTTTTGTAATTTTGTGGGCAAATTTAACATCTTATGAAGTACTACGAAGTTGATTTCACCATCGCGCCCTGCTCTCAGGACGCCCAGGATATCCTCTCAGCATTGGCTGGTGAGGCAGGTTTCGAAACATTTGAGGAAACAGGAACAGGACTGAAGGCATATGTGCAGCAAGCGCTGTTCGACGAGGAAGCCCTCCGTCTTGCGCTCGAAGGTTTTCCCTTCGAGAACGTCACCCTCTCCTACTCCATCCAGGAAGCCGAAGACAAGGACTGGAATGAACAATGGGAACAAGAAGGTTTTGAACCGATAGAGGTAAGAAGGAAAATGGAAGAAGGAAGAGGTAAGATGGATGATGGAAGATGTGCCTCATTGGTCATTCATGATGGCCGCCACCTCCCCTCAGACTTCAGCCTTCAGCCTTCTGATATCGAAATTGAGATTGACGCCCATCTGGCCTTCGGAACAGGCACCCACGAGACGACACGCATGATTTGCGGTATGATGCTTGACATGCCGTTGGACGGGCAGCGCGTGCTCGATTGCGGCTGTGGCACCGGTATTCTGGGCATCTGCGCCTTGAAACTGAGAGCGGCCAGTTGTGTAGGCTATGATATCGACGAATGGAGTGCCGATAATACCCGTCACAATGCTGTCATCAATCGCGTTGACGACCACCTTACTGCTCTCTGTGGTGATGCCAGTGTTCTCAGCAGTTTCTCTGCTGAGTTCAACCTCGTCCTCGCCAACATCAATCGCAACATCCTGCTCAACGACCTGCCTCGTTTCCGTAGCGTGATGGCACCAGGAGCCCAGCTTATCTTGAGCGGTTTCTATAAAAATGACTGTGCCCTGCTCGAAAGCAAGGCACAGACACTTGGTTTATCGTTGAAGGCTACCCGCACCGACGGCGACTGGGCTTGCCTTCTGTTTTCTCTTGATTAGAAGAAGAGGTAGCGGTTGTCTACCACATCAGCTTTCAGATACATCTCGTTCATGAAGCGACTGGCAGCCTGCATAGCCTGCTGCTGCAACTGCTTCATCTGCTGCTTCTCATCCAGTTTCACGCCCTCGCGCTGCTTCTTGGCAATTACCTGGAAGAGGTATGCTGCACCATTACCCTTAACAATGGCGGGGCTGAACTGACCCTGCTTAACAGCAGCAACAGCACCACTCAGGGCAGGCTCGCTAGAACCAGCGGCAGAAACGAATACAGGAGCAGAGAAAGTAATCTGGCGAACGCTGTCAACAACAGCACCCTTCTGCTTAGCAGCAGCGATGTCCTTGACACCAGCCAGCTGAGCAGCAGCCTTCTCAAACTTCTTGTCGCGAGTAACCTCCACCTTCAGCTGTTCCTTCACGCTCTCCATAGCACGATAGCCTACAGGATGAACACCAGTAAGGGCAATTACCAGCAGGTGGTCATTGTTGCCACACTCATAGAGCGGAGAAACCTCACCAGCCTTGGCATCGAAGATCCACTTCATAGCCTCGCGAGTAGCACGCAGACCAGCAACGTTGTGCTCTGAGCTGTACAGGTCGTTACGCTCCTGAACACGGAAGCCGAACTTCTGAGCGTTCTTCTCCAGACCTTCCAGGTCCTTGTTCTCGCTGACATACTGGCTGAAGTTGTTATAAGCGTTTGAATAAGTTGTCTTTGAGAAATCGATAGTGTGCTTCACAACAGCCACATCAAACTTGTTAACCAAAGCCTTGCGGTCAGTTACCTGCAGCACGATATTGCCCTGAGAGAACTGGAGGTTCTTCACCTCGCCAGCACCCAGCGTGTTGAGTGACTGAATGTACTCCTTGGTGTCAGCATCGATAGTCTGTGCACGCTCATACATGGCAGAGGTCATCCACTGCTTCTCACCGGTCTGACCATACTTCTTAGCCAGTACCTCGAAGTCTGCACCACCCTTCAGAGCGGTATAGATGCTGTCAGCCAACTTGTGAGCCTCCTCAGCAGTAGCGCCACCAACCTGAATCTGACGATACTCGACAGAGTCGGGCTGCTGTACCTTGTTGATAAGCTTCACCACGTTCAGGGTATTGTCATAAGCAGTCTCGAAGGGAGCAGAAACCTGACCCACCTGCATAGAGTCAATCTTAATAGCGATATCGTTGGGGAATGCGCTACGAGTAGCAGCGATACCAGTATAGGCAATCTGCGACTGAGCCTTGCGAACAACCTCAGCGGGAGCCATACCGCTCTCCAACTGCTGCTGAGCCTCCTTCATGGTCTTCATCAGCGCATCACGGTCAGCCTGAGAAGCAACTACCTGGAAGTCAACATACTTAATGTCGCGGCTCTCCACATACTGCTTGAACTGCTCTTTCTTCTCGTCGTACTTAGCCTTGAGGTCAGCATCGCTTATCTGAATATCAGTATCCTTGATAGCGTTGTAAGGAACAGTAGCCAACAGAATGTCGCTCTCCTCGTTCTGATCAGCGAAAGCCATCTTAGCAGAGATGGGGTTCGACAGCAGAGACTGAGCGAGCAGGCTCTGGTACTTCTGACCGAGCAACTGCTGACGGAGTGTCTTCTCAATGAACTTCCAATAGTTGTAGATGCGAGTGTACTGCTCCATCATCTGGGCATTACCACCCTGCTCCTGCTGCTTCTTATAGTCAGCCAAGAACTTTGTGAGCTGGCTAACGTCGAAACGACCAGTCTGCTGATTGACAAACGGAGTCTGCATCAGCATACCATTGGTACCAGCCTTGAGCACGTTCTGCAACTCCTCATCAGTAACGGTCAGACCAACCTTCTTGGCTTCGGTCTCCAGAATGGTGTTGTTGACAAACTGCTGCCAAACCTGATCCTTTACCTGGTTGAGTTCTTCCTCTGAGAGGTTGTCACGGTTCTGAGTCATCTTGATGACCTCCTGATACTCGTCGACAAGACTCTGGAAGTCCTGGACTGAAATTTTCTTACCTAACACTTCGCCGACCTGCTGACGACGCTCGTTGCCAGTAGCCTCGCACGAGCGGAACATCTCTTCGGCAATGAATGCAAAAAGGGCGAGACCAATTACTGTAGCAAGTACTGGTCCCCAGCTTCTAATTTTTCCAATTGCTGCCATTTGATTTTTATAGTTTTTAATTTTTTATTTTTGTTCTTTTCTATTTGAATTTCAGATTCAGCCTGCAAAGTTACTAAATTTCATTGAAACAGCGACATTTTTTATAAAAAAAATACCTTACTCCACGACTTTTAGCCTTACTAATTCGATTTTTGTCATCGTATTCTTAACGATTTTGAACTCAAAGTGCCCTATTTTCACTATTTCGTTGAGTTTGGGGAACGACTGATATTCGTGCAGGATAAGTCCGCCAACAGTCATATAGTCATCACTCTCCGGCAAGTTGAGGTCAAAGAGTTCGTTAACCTTCTCTATCTCCAGTCGCGCCGACAACATATAATCGCCATCGCTAAGCTGTTTGGCCACATATTTCGTGTTGTCGTGCTCATCCTCAATATCGCCAAAGATTTCCTCCACGATATCCTCTAGCGAGACAATACCGCTGGTACCGCCAAACTCGTCAATGACAACGCCGAGCGACTTCTTCTGCTGCAGGAAAATCTGCATCAGTTTGCGAGCAGCCATTGTTTCCGGCACATAGGGCATCTCCTGAATGTGACCTTCCAAGCCCCCTAAGTTAGGAGGCAAAGTGAACATCTCCGAAGAGTGGATATAACCAATGATATGGTCGATATCCTCGCGATAGACGATAATCTTCGAGTGACCACTCTCAATGAACTTGCTTTTCAGTTCCTCAATACTGGAGTCGTCAATATCGATAGCATCGATTTCTGTACGAGGCACCATACAGTCGCGTACCTTCGTATCGGCAAAGTCGAGGGCATTATGGAAGATTTTCACCTCCTCCTCTATTTCGTCCTCATCCTTTGCATTATCTATGCTCGACTGCACCAGATAGTCCAAGTCAACCTTTGTAAACTCCTTGTCGTCACTTTCTTTCGGCATCTTCACACCAACGATGCGTAGCAAGCCGCGCGACAGCAGCGTGGCAAATCGCGATATCGGATAGAGCAACAGATAACACAGATAAGCCGGCAGCGCAAAGACCGTCAGCATCGTATTCGGGTTCGACTTGAATATCGTCTTCGGCAGGAATTCACCCGTAAAGAGCACCACGATGGTCGATAATAGCGTATCAGCCATCACGCGCATACCATCGCTCAATGGATAGAACAGCGTCTGGTCGAAGATTTTGGCAAAGAGGATACCATAGACCACCAGCGCGATATTATTACCCACCAGCATGGTCGACACGAAGTTATTCGGATGGCGGTAGAACACGTCGAGAGCCCGTTGTGCCATGCCGTTCTTCTCGCGATCCATCTCAGCACGCAGGCGATTGCTTGAAACGAAAGCAATCTCCATACCGGAGAAGAAGGCCGAGAATACCATCGACACAATGAGTCCTATGATTAGATTCGTCATGGCTGATACGTTGATTTCTGGAAAGCTTTATGACGGGTAGCAGCCTGGCGCACGGGAACCTGTTGTGTGGTATCGGGCTGCTGACTGTTAGCTGTTGGCTGCTGGCCATTGGCTGCTGGCTGTTGGCTGTTCTGGCTGTCGCCCTCCATATCCTCCGCCTGGAACGAGCCTTCAGAATTGGTTACCACATAGTGCGTCATGTACTCATCACTACGGAAATAAGTACCTTCGAGCATGCGTTCTGGCGTTACCACCCGCGAGAACTTATAGGAGTAGAACTCATGCTTGATGCCGTCCCACCACAATTCCTCGCTATTGAAGTTCAGTCCGTTGGCATTACGAATGCTGACGCGTCCACGCAGTTCCCACAATTTATTCTGGTCATAATACCAGGCAGAATCGGCGCTGATGTAGCCTGCAATATGGAAGTTCTCGTCGAACTGTTCCATGAAGATACCCTTCTCGAAGGTCCAGCGTGACGGATTCTTGACGGTATTGACATCCCATCGCTCTGTCACAATGCGGTACTTGATGACGCCCGAGTCGGAGATAAGCGTATTGACACCATAGCTCACCATCATCGATGCTGAGTCGCGGTCACGAACGGCAGCTGCCGTGTGCGACTTTTGTTCCGTACACGACAGCACCATGAGCAACGCGCTCACGCCTAAGAGGTATAGTATCTTTAGTCTACCTTCCATTTTGCAAACCAGCGTTCATTGAACGTCAGTCCGATATTGATGCGGAATATGTTCTCCTTAATCAGGTCGCAACCCATGCTGCGTCCCCATTGTGCGCTGATGTTCACCGTTGAACGGTTGTTCCACGAATTATAGATAGGTAGCGCGAAACCTGCGCTGACGGTCAACCCACCAGGGCCGTCTTGCGTACCTATTTTATAATAAGGGGTAGCATATGACACACCCATGCGGTAGTGTATCAACTGGTAGAACTTGCGTCCCATCGGTTTGGGTTGCCAGTCAATACCAGCAGCCACCTTGTGGCGGTCCTTAAAGTAACCGCTCTGCAGCGAATAGGTTCCGTTGGTATTGTTGAACAGCGGATAGTCCAGCGAGCCCCACTTCTGGAGGGTATAGTCGACAGCAGCCGTCAGACTGCCCTTATGCGCCAGCGAGGCACCCACACCAAAGGTATATGGAATGCTCAGGGCATTTTCCACACTCAGCGTACTGCTGTTCACAACCGCATTCGATGAATTACTATTGATAATCTTCAAATCGGCTTCAGCACCGAGCTTATGTCCCAATCCGAACGTAGCACCCACCGTCAGCAGGTCCTGATCGCTCACGAGTTGTTGCCACTGGACACCGAAGTCCAGTTTGTAACTGCTGAGCGACGTAGAATATACACGAGACTCCGTATTGGCTTCGGATTCACTGGTGCTCATCGAGATGGTCTTGTCGTAATGTCCCCAGAAATAAGAGATGTTGGCACCCAGCGACAGATTCTTCGTCACGCGCCAACCGGCACCGAGAAAGAACTGCGAGAAGCCGCCACTACCGTCATAAACCTGCGAAGAGGTAGTTTTTGCGCCTATAGGAGAAGAACCTATCTCATCCTTGTGCGTGTAGGAGTAACCGATATTTGAATAAGGTACCACACCCAATCCCACGCCGATGCGACGAAACAGGCGGAAGCCAGCCACGGCATAGTCGAAGTTACCCGTCTTGGTGTTCAGGCTCTTTCCGCCCTCCTTATAGTTGGACATCTGTCCGGTCACACCAGCGTCAAAAATCATGCTCAGAGAGTCGATAGCGGAATAAGAGGCAGGATTCTGCATGTTGACATACTTGCCACTTCTAAGTCCATAGGCCACACCACCCATGGCACGGTTAAAGCCTACTGACTGGTCCGATAGCGTTCCTAAGCCAAACTGACTATAGGGCGAAAGTGTTGTACTCACCTGAGCCATTGAAGGCAGCAGTACCCAACCAGCCAGAAGGCTTACTATTATGCGTTTCTTCATTTTTTATTCTTTATGAATTCAATTTCGGAGTGCAAAGGTACAATAAAGCAGGAACAATACAAAATAAATATACGAATTTTAATTTTTTATTAAAAAAAATCGTACTAAACGCACGATAAGTGGAAAATAAAGGCTAATTTTGCAGCGTGAAATACAAAAAGACCATAAAAAGCGTCCTCAGAGGGGGACTTTTCTTGCTGACTTTGCTCTGCCAGAATACAGCGTTGGCCCAGAATCAAGACGTGCCACCGATGGATTCTATAGAAATTAGTCTGCTCACCTGTCAGCCCCATGACGAGGTGTACAGTCTCTATGGACATACAGCCATCCGCTACCACGAACTGACGAGAGGGGGCATCGATGCCGCCTTCAACTACGGCGTGTTCAACTATAACGCCCCATTCTTTGTTGCCCGTTTCGTTTTCGGTCTGACGGACTATGAGTTGGGCGCTTACCCCACCCAACTGTTCCAGAAAGAGTATCGCCAGTTTGGCAGTATGGTAACCGAGCAGGTGCTCAACCTCACCAACGACGAGAAGCAGGAATTGCGCTTGGCACTGATTGAAAATCTGAGGCCAACCAACAAGATTTACCGCTACAATTATTTCTATAACAACTGCACGACGAAGGCTCGCGACATCATTGAGCGTTGCATTAACGAAAAAGTACAATATACTGAGCGTGAGGACTATACACCAACTTATAGAGAGATAGTTCACCACATGACTCGCAACCATCCCTGGTCCCGTTTCGGCAACGATTTGCTACTGGGCATCCAGGCCGACAGCAAGACCACTATGCGCCAACAGGAGTTCCTGCCCGACAATCTGTTGTACGATTTCGACCACGCTCAAATCTACACTAATGGTCAATACCGCCCACTGGTCAAGGAGCGCCGCATCATCGTGCCCGCAGGTGTGCAGATGATACACGATGGTTTCCCGCTGACACCCCTCCAATGTGGCGAAATCCTGTTAGCCCTGGGCTTCGTGCTCTTCCTGATACAATGGCGCATGCACCAAACCTTCCAGGTGTGGGAAGTCCTGCTGATGCTGGTTTCTGGCATCATCGGCGTGGTGCTGTTCCTGATGCTGTTCTCGCAGCATCCCACGGTACGCATCAACCTGCAGCTGCTCTTCTTCAATCCGCTGCACCTGGTCTATCTGTGGCCCGTCCTCAAGGGCCGTCCCACCCGCTATTGGCGCATTTGTGCCGTTCTGTGCCTCTTGTTCCTCCTCGGCAGCCTGTTCCAGTCCTACGCTGAAGGCATCTACCTGTTGGCATTATGTTTGCTACTACAAACCGTACTACATATTTTCATGCATAAAAAGAATGAGCAATAAATACATCTATATTACCCTGCTCTCAGCGCTGGCCTTCAGCAACGAAATCGGTGCTCAGACGGTTCCGCAGGCGCCCAAACTGGTGGTGTCCATTACCGTCGACGAGTTGCGCACCGACCATCTGGAGACCTTTGCCCCACTCTATTCTGCGGGTGGACTGCGCAAGTTGCTGACCGAGGGAGCCTTCTATGCCAACGCGTCGTACAACTTTACGCCTGTTGACCGCGCCTCGGCAGCCGCCTCGTTATCTACGGGCACCACGCCTTATTATCATGGTGTCACCGGCGAGGAATGGCTTGACCGCAGCACACTCCGCCCCGTCCGTGCCGTCCACGATGCCCGTCAGGGCTATTCTCCCCGACAGTTGGGCACCTCAACGCTGGGCGACGAACTGAAGATAGCCACCAACGGCATTGCCAAGGTCTTCGCCTTTGCTGCTACCCCCGAGAATGCCATTTTGTCAGCCGGTCATGCTGCCGACGGAGCCGCCTGGATGCAGTCCGGCGAGTGGGTCATCACCAACTACTACGAGCCCCTGAACCAGTGGCTGCGCGGCTATTCACGCCTTTACAAGCCTACCATCGAGAATAATAACAAAAATAACAAGAATAATAAGAAAGCAGCACCGGTCCCTGACTACCAGTCAGCGAATGCCAGCGTCACGGAGATAGCCCTGGAGTGCCTGAAAAATGGCGGTTTGGCGCTCGACGACAAGACCGACCTGCTCAGCATCGGCTATTCGGTAGATCCCCAGATGGAGAGTTATGTGGCGCTGGACCGCACCATTGCCCAACTGGTGGGTAGCGTCAGCAAGCGTGTGCCCCTGGACCGCGTACTCTTCGTGCTGACCAGTACCGGTTCCGCCCGCGTAGAGAACGAGCAGAATAATAATGAGAAATACCGTATTCCCACGGGGAAATTTGATATTCAGCGCACCGCCAACCTGCTGAACATGTACTTGGGAGCCACCTTCGGCACCGCCCAGTACGTGGAGGCCATCTATAGGAACCAGTTGTTTCTGGACCACAAGTTGCTGGAGCGCAAGAACATCAATATGGTCGACGTGCTGTCGCGTGCCCAGCAGTTCATCTTGCAACTGTCTGGCGTTCGCCACGTCTATACCACCAACCAACTGACCACCAGCGACAGCTATCAGCTGGAGAAGATTCGCAGCGGCTTTAATGTGGAGAAGTGCGGCGACCTGCTGATAGATATTGCGCCCGGTTGGGAACTCGTCAACGAGCACAACCACACCTCGACGACGTCGCGCGTCAGCAACATCCCCTTCCCCATCATTTTCTTTGGTGCCGATGTCAAGGCCCAGCGCGTCCAGACACCCGTTACGGCCGATGCCATTGCACCGACCATAGCTCGCATCATCCGCATTCGCGCTCCGAATGCCTGCGCTACGGAACCGCTTTTTTAACCATAAAAAGGTAAAAAAGTAAAAAGGTAATGCAGAAGTACGAATATTTTTCGTACCTTTGCACGCGTTTAATTAATTGTCTAATAGTTTAATTGTAAAATAGTAAAATAACAATATGAATTTCAACAAGATTTTACGTTCGCTGTTCGGCGACAAGTCCTCACGCGACATGAAACTCATCCAGCCCCTGGTAGAGAAGGTCAAGGCCGTTTACCCTGAGGTACAGAAGCTCGACAACGACGCCCTCCGTCAGCGCACGAAGGACATACAGCGCTTCATCCAGGACAGCGCACAGCAGCAGAAAGCAGAGATTGACAAACTGAAGGCCACCATCGAGGAGACGCCCATCGACGAGCGTGCCGACATCTTCGCCCAGATAGACAAGCTGGAGAAGGAAGTGCTCGACATCTACGAGCAGTCGCTCAACGAGGTGATGGCCGAGGTGTTTGCCATCGTCAAGGAGACCGCCCGCCGCTTTGCCGAGAACGAGGAGACGGTGGTTACTGCTACCGATTTCGACCGCGAACTGGCTGCCGATCCGAAAAAGGACTTCATCACCATCGATGGCGACAAGGCCATCTACCACAACCACTGGACGGCAGGTGGCAACGACCTGAAATGGGAAATGGTCCACTACGACGTGCAGCTCTTCGGTGGTACCGTACTGCACCAGGGTAAGATTGCCGAGATGGCGACTGGTGAAGGTAAGACCCTCGTGGCTACCCTCCCCGTGTTCCTGAACGCGCTGACCGGCAATGGTGTCCACGTGGTGACCGTCAACGACTATCTGGCCAAGCGTGACTCCGAGTGGATGGGTCCGCTCTATATGTTCCACGGACTCTCTGTGGACTGCATCGACAAGCACCAGCCCAACTCTGAGGCCCGTCGCCGTGCCTATCAGGCTGATATCACCTTCGGTACCAACAACGAGTTTGGTTTCGACTACCTGCGCGACAACATGGCCATCAGCCCCTCTGACCTCGTGCAGCGCGCCCACAACTACGCCATCGTCGACGAGGTTGACTCCGTGCTGATTGACGATGCCCGTACGCCGCTGATTATCTCTGGTCCCGTGCCCAAGGGCGACGACCAGATGTTCGAGGAGTACCAGCCGCTGGTAGAGAAACTCGTCGGCGTGCAGAAGCAGTTGGCCACGCAGTATCTGGCCGATGCCAAGCAGAAGATTGCCGAGGGACAGGAGAAGAACGACAAGAAGCTTCTGGACGAAGGTTTCCTGGCACTCTACCGTTCTCACAAGTCCATGCCTAAGAACAAGCCGCTCATCAAGTTCCTCTCGGAGGACGGCATCAAGAGCGGCATGCTGAAGACCGAGGAGACCTATATGGAGAACAACAATCGCCGCATGCCGGAGGTCGTTGAGCCCCTGTACTTCGTGGTCGACGAGAAACTGAATTCCTGCGACCTGACCGACAAGGGTACCGCCTGGTTGGCCAATCAAGTCAACGATAAGGACCTCTTCGTGCTGCCCGACATTACCAGTCAGTTGTCAGCGCTGGAGGGCGACGCAAGCCTCTCTGACGAGGAGCGCATCAACAAGAAGGACGAGATGCTGCAGCACTATGCCGTGCAGTCGGAGCGCGTCCACACCCTGCAGCAGTTGCTCAAGGCCTACTGCATGTTCAACAAGGACGACGAATATGTGGTCATCGACGGCGAGGTTAAGATTGTCGACGAGCAGACCGGTCGTATCATGGAGGGTCGCCGCTGGAGTGACGGCTTGCACCAGGCTGTCGAGGCCAAGGAGCACGTCAAGGTCGAGGCTGCCACACAGACCTTTGCCACCATCACCCTGCAGAACTATTTCCGCATGTACCACAAGCTGGCCGGTATGACCGGTACCGCTTCTACGGAGGCTGGCGAGTTCTGGGATATCTACAAGCTCGACGTGGTGGAGATTCCCACCAATAAGCCCGTCATTCGTGACGATATGGACGACCGCATCTACAAGACTGCCCGCGAGAAGTATCGCGCCGTCATCGAGGAGGTGGTTCGCCTGCGCAACCTGGGCCGTCCAACGCTGATTGGTACCACCTCGGTGGAGATTTCAGAGCTCTTGAGCCGCATGCTCGACATGTATGTCAATCCCGAGACCGGCAAGCGCGAGGGTATCCCCCACCAGGTCTTGAACGCCAAGTTGCACCAGAAGGAGGCCGACATCGTGGCCTTGGCTGGTCAGTCAACCAATGGCAAGGGTGCCGTGACCATCGCCACCAACATGGCCGGTCGTGGTACCGATATTAAGCTGTCACCTGAGGTAAAGGCTGCAGGCGGTCTGGCCATCATCGGCACCGAGCGCCACGAGTCGCGCCGTGTGGACCGCCAGTTGCGTGGTCGTGCCGGTCGTCAGGGTGACCCGGGTTCGTCTCTGTTCTTCATCTCTTTGGAGGACAAGCTGATGCGTCTGTTTGGCTCTGAGCGCATTGCCACCGTCATGGACAAGCTCGGTTTCAAGGAGGGTGAAATGCTGGAGAGCCCCATGATTTCTAAGCAGGTAGAGCGCGCCCAGAAGAAGGTCGAGGAAAACAACTTCGGTATTCGTAAGCGCCTGCTGGAGTACGACGACGTCATGAACAAGCAGCGCACCGTGGTCTATGGCAAGCGCCGCCACGCCCTGATGGGTGAGCGCATCGGCATGGACATCTCAAACACCATCTGGGACCGCGTGGTCAACATCATCGAGACCAACGACTACGAGGGCTGCAAGGAGCAGTTCATCAAGATTTTCGCTATGGAGTGTCCCTTCACCAGCGACGAGTTCATCAACAAGAACCACGAGGAACTCTGCGAGGAGGTCTTTCAGGTGGCTATGGGCAACTTCAAACGCAAGATGGAGCACATCCAGGAGGTCGCCATGCCCGTCATCAAGCAGGTCTATGAGAACCAGGGCCAGATGTACGAGCGCATCGTCGTTCCCCTGACCGACGGCCGCAAGATGTACAACATTCCCTGTAACCTGAAGGAGGCCTACGACACCGAGTGCAAGTCGGTGGTCAAGGAGTTCCAGAAGCAGATGCTGCTACACATCATCGACGAGGCTTGGAAGGAGAACCTGCGCGAGTTGGACGAACTGAAGCACTCTGTGCAGAACGCCTCTTACGAGCAGAAAGACCCGCTTTTGATCTTCAAGTTGGAGTCTGTCAAGTTGTTCGACAATATGGTCAACACCATGAACAACCGCTCCGTCTCTATCCTGATGCGCGCCCAGATTCCTGAGATGCAGCAGGTGCAGGAGGCTGCCCCCGAGCAGCACACTCAGCGCCAGCAGTACACCGAGTCTAAGCAGTCGCTGAACCAGGAGCAGATGACCGACCCCAACCAGGCTGCCGCCGCTGCCCAGGACACCCGTGCCCAGCAGCCCCGCACGCCTATCATCAAGGACAAGCTGCCCGGACGCAACGACCCCTGTCCCTGCGGCTCCGGTAAGAAGTTCAAGAACTGCCACGGAAAGGGACTCGTGTAATTGTCGTTATCCCGTAATAACGTTATAACGTAATAACGAAACAACTATGATCAAACTAGACAACCTTAAGAAGCAGTTTGGCGAGACCACAGCCTGCGACATCCCCTCGTTCAAAATCAACGACGGCGACATCCTTGGTCTCGTGGGTAACAACGGTGCCGGCAAGACCACCCTCTTCCGCATGCTCCTCGACCTGCTCCAGGCCGACGAGGGAAGCGTGGAGTACGTCTTTGCCCCCGACGCCACCGTTCCCGACGCATCCGCGTCGGGTTCCATCAACCCCGCCGAGAGCGAGGCCTGGAAGCGCCACGTGGGTGCCTACATCGACGAGGGCTTCCTCATCGATTTCCTAACCCCCGAGGAGTACTTTGCCTTCCTGGGCAAGGTGTCGGGCATGACGCAGGCCGAGGTCGACGAGCGCCTGAAGGACTTTGAGCGCTTTGCCAATGGCGAAGTGTTCGGTCAGAAGAAACTCATCCGCAACCTCTCTGCCGGCAACAAGATGAAGGTGGGCATCATCTCCGCCCTACTCCGCAAGCCGCAGACGGTCATCCTCGACGAGCCCTTCAACTTCCTGGACCCCACCTCTCAGTTGGTCCTGAAGCACCTGCTCACCGACTACAACCGCGAGACGGGTGCCACCATCATCATCTCCAGCCACAACCTGCAGCACACCGTGGATATCTCCACGCGCATAGCCCTGTTGGAGCACGGCGTCATCATCCGCGACCTGCCCAACGCCGAGGCCAGTGCCCGCACGGAACTGGAGGCCTACTTCTCCGCTGAGTAAACGATACAAGAATCCCCGCCATTGCTGACGGGGATTTCTTTTAACAACCACGAATTTCTCGAATTATACGAATCTTTTTTTATCGAATTTCTTTGACCTAAAGGTATAGAGTGTGGCGTTGCAATTATTTCACTCGACAATGCAAAACAAAAATGCTTTTTTGTTTTGCATTGTCCTCATTTATTCGTATCTTTCTCCTTTGGAGAAGATACTTTCGCTCGGAAAAAAGAAGAAAAACAAACTTTTCTTCTTTTTTTCGCTCGCTTATTCGTATCTTTGCAATCACAATTGACAACATATAAACTAACAATATGAAGAAAGCATTGATTTCGTGGGTTTTCACGGCGGTCTGCGGCGGACTGCTGCTCACGGCGTGCGGCCAGCAGAAAAAGAGGGAGCAGGGCGCACAGCAGTATAAGACAACCATCGTGGAGAAGAAGGACATGACGCTGGAACGCCAGTACTCAGCACGACTGACGGGTCGGCAGATTGTGGAGATTCGTCCACAGGTCAGCGGCTGCATCACGCGCATCTGCATCAACGAGGGTCAGAACGTCAAGAAGGGTCAGCTGCTGTTCGTCATCGACCAGGTGCCCTACCAGGCAGCCCTGGAGGCAGCCATCGCAGCACGCAAGAGTGCAGAGGCCCGACTGGCTACGGCTCGCATGAACTACGAGAACGAGACGCAACTGAAGGAAGGTCGAGTGGTGAGCGACGTCAGCGTAAAGACCGTCCACAATGCCCTGCTGGAGGCCGAGGCAGCCATGTCGCTGGCCAAGGCGCAGGAGGTGTCAGCACGCAACGACCTGTCATATACCGAGGTGAAGAGCCCGGTGAGTGGCGTGGCGTCGATGATTCCCTGGCACGTTGGCTCGCTGGTGAGCAGCAACATCAGTGAACCGCTGGTGACGGTGGCCGACGTCTCGGAGATGTATGCCTACTTCAGCATCAACCAGCGCCAGGCCTTCGGCCTGGCCAGCCGCTACGGCTCCATCCAGCAACTCATAGAGAAGTCGCCCACGGTCATCCTGCGACTCATTAGCGGCGAGGACTACCAGCAGCAGGGCCACATCACCGCCGTCAGCGGCACCGTGGACACCTCGACGGGTGCCATCTCGCTGCGTGCCACGTTCCCCAACGAGGGACACCTGCTGCACAACGGCGGCTCGGCAACGGTAGTAGTGCCCATGGAGCACAAGGACTGCATCGTCATTCCGCAGGAGGCCACCTACGAGTTGCAGAACCGCTCGTTCGTCTATCGCGTGGTGAACGGCAAGACAAAGGCCACCGCCGTCACCCTGTTTCCGCAGAACAACGGCAAGGAGTATATCGTAGAGGACGGCCTGCAGGTTGGCGACACCATCATCGCCGAGGGTGCCGGACTGCTGAAAGAAGGAATCGAAATCAAGTAAACTATGAACGTAAGGACATTCATTGACCGCCCCATATTATCCGGAGTCATCAGCGTGCTGATGGTGCTGGTAGGCATCATCGGTCTGAGCCGTCTGGCACTGGAGCAGTTTCCAGAGATAGCGCCGCCCACGGTCCGCATCATGGCCTCGTACACCGGTGCCAATGCCGAGACCGTACAGAAGAGCGTCATCGTGCCCCTGGAGGAAGCCATCAACGGCGTGGAGGGCATGATGTACATGACGTCAAGTGCATCGAACAACGGAACGGCCAGCATCGGTATCTTCTTCCGTCAGGGCACCGACCCGAACATGGCGATGGTGAACGTGCAGAACCGTGCCGCAACGGTGCAGGGCCGACTGCCCAGCGACGTGGTGAAGAGCGGTCTGACGGTTCGCAAGCGCCAGACGTCGAACATCAAGCAGATAGCCGTCTATAGCCCGGACTCGACGTTTGACCGCTCGTTCCTGGCCAACTATACGAAGATTAACATCGAACCGCGACTGAGCCGTATTCCGGGCGTCGGCGAGGTGAACGTGATGGGTGCCGACTACTCCATGCGCATCTGGCTGGACCCGCTGAAGATGGCGCGCTACAATCTGACGCCTGCCGACGTGACGCAGGTGCTCAACGAGCAGAACGTCGAGGTGGCTACGGGAACGCTGGGTGCCGAGAGCGAGAACACGTTCCAGTATGTGCTGAAATACCGCGGTCGCTACGAGGAGGAACAGGAATATGAGAACCTGGTGGTGCGCTCGCTGCCCGACGGCGACGTGCTGCGCATTGGCGACATAGCCCGCGTGGAACTGGGTTCGCAGAACTATAATATCATTGGTGAGACGAACGGCTCTCCCGGCATCAACATCAGCATCAACCAGGTGGCTGGCTCGAACGCCAACGAAATCATCAAGGCAATAGATGCCGAGGTAGAGGAGATACGCCAGTCGCTGCCGCCGGGCATCGTGATAGAAGACCTGGAGTCGAAGAAGGACTTCCTTGACGCCAGTATCGCCTCGGTAGTGGAGACGCTCTTCGAGGCCCTCTTGCTAGTCATCCTCGTGGTGTGGCTGTTCCTGGGTTCGTGGCGCGCCACCATCATCCCCGCCATTGCCATCATCGTGTCATTGATAGCCACGCTGGCCGTCATCTACGCCATCGGCTTCTCGCTGAACATGCTGACGCTCTTTGCCCTCGTGCTGGTCATCGGTACGGTGGTGGACGATGCGATAGTGGTGGTAGAAGCGGTAGAAGCAGAGACTCACCCCCAACCCCTCCCTGTGAGGGAGGGGAGTGGTTACTCTCATAACGAATCCTCAACGGAAGGGCTTTCTACTCCCCTCCCTCACAGGGAGGGGTTGGGGGTGAGTCTTGTCGCCGACGCCATGCACAACATCACCTCCGCGCTCATCACCACTACGCTGGTCTTCATGGCGGTATTCGTGCCGGTCTGCTTCATCGGCGGCGTCACAGGAACGTTCTATACGCAGTTCGGACTGACCATGGCCATTGCCGTTGCCATCTCGCTGTTCAACGCCTTGACACTCTCCCCCGCCCTGTCGGCCATCATCATGCGCGACTCGAAACTGAACAAGTTCCAGGAGCGCTTCAACGTGGGTTTCACGGCCGTTGCTACGCGCTATAAGGGTGTTGTCACGGGATTCATCGGTCGCAAGAAGTTGGCTGGCCTCCTTGTCGTTGTGGCCTTCGCCGTCCTCGGATGGATGATGAAGACCACCAAGACGGGACTGGTACCCAACGAGGACATGGGAACGGTATTCATCAACGTGCAGGCATCGCCAGGCAGCAGTCTGCACCAGACCTACCATATATTAAAGGAGGTAGAGGAACGCATCAAGGACCTGCCGCAGTTGCGCATCTACTCGCTCATTGCGGGCAACTCGAACAGCTTCGAGCAGTCATCATCGAACGGTAACTTCACGCTGAAACTGAAGAAGTGGGACGAGCGCAAGGGCAAGGGCGACGACGACCAGAGCATCGTGCAGGAAATCTATCGTCGCACGGCCGATATCGCCAACGCAAAGATTCAGGTGAACACGCAGAACATGCTGCCAGGCTTTGGACGCATCAACGGCTTCGAACTGCACGTACAGGACAAGCACGGTGGCACCATTCAGGAGTTGCTGGGCTATACGAACAAACTGATAGCGGCCCTTGGCGAGCGCCCAGAGATTGGTCGTGCCTACACCAACTTCTCGCTAAAATATCCGCAATATCGCGTGGAGGTGGATGCCGCCCTGTGCAAGCGTCGCGGCGTGTCGCCCAGCGATGTGCTCTCAGCCCTCAGCGGTTATGTAGGCGGTCTCTACGCCTCGAACTTCGTGCGCTTCACCAAACTCTATCGCGTCATGGTGCAGGCTTCGCCGGAGTACCGTCTGGACACGGAGTCGCTGAACAATATCTTCGTCAAGAACAACCAGGGCGAAATGTCGCCCATCGGCCAATACCTGACGCTGACGCGCGTCTATGGTTCTGAGACGCTCTCGCGCTTCAACCTCTTCCCATCGATACAGGTGGGCGGTACGGCTGCCGAGGGCTACAGCTCAGGACAGGCCATCAACGCCATCCGCGAGGTGGCTGCCGAGGTGTTGCCCGAAGGCTATGGCTATGAGTTTGGCGGTATGACGCGCGAGGAGGCTTCGTCGCAGAACACCACGGCACTGGTCTTCGTGCTCTGCATCGTGTTTATCTACCTGATTCTCTGCGCGCTCTACGAGAGTCTGTTTATCCCGATGGCGGTTATCCTGAGCGTGCCCTTCGGACTGGCAGGATCGTTCCTCTTTGCGTGGATGTGGGGACTGGAGAACAATATCTACATGCAGACGGGACTTATCATGCTGATTGGTCTGTTGTCGAAGACGGCCATCCTGCTGACGGAATATGCTTCGACGCGTCGCCGCCAGGGCATGGGCATCGTCGAGGCAGCACTTGATGCCGCTGCCGTTCGTCTGCGCCCCATTCTGATGACGTCGCTGACGATGGTCTTCGGACTCCTGCCACTGGCCCTCGCAACAGGAGTTGGAGCCAACGGTAACCACTCACTGGGCGTAGGAACCATAGGCGGTATGGTCATCGGAACCATTGCCCTGCTGTTCATCGTGCCCGTCCTCTTCGTCATCTTCCAGACAATAGAGGAACGAGTGATGCAGAAAAAGAAATGACGGTCGTTATCGGACCGTCATGTGGAAGCAACCCTGCTTGACCTCATACTTGATGTAGGCTCGCTTGTCGCGCCGAATATCGCGGAGCACTTCGGAGAGTACCCACTTCAGCGTATCGTTGCGCACCTCCTGGTCAAGGGCGTGGTAGCGGTTGTAGCAAATGTCAAAGGTGGTGCCGTAGAGATGGCAGGAATTGTCGGTAGCATTACCGTTGTGGCGCTGCAATTTCTTAACATCATCCATAGAACGCATAATGCTGGTAACGATAAGTTGGTTCAGGGGCACTCCCTTCATGTAAAGGCTGTCGTAGAACGCCTGACCGATGTCCTGCAACAACAGGGCAGCACGGGGCACGAGATAAGGAATGGAACTGTTGAGCTTGTCAACATGATAGTAGGGACTCTCGCCGACATAAACCAGTTCCTTCTTGCGCGCCTCAGCATCTTCGCGATTCTTGACGGGATGAACGCCCCACTTGTTGGCAGCCACAATCTGAACACTCTGGCTATCGGGAAAGGCCGCCTTGTAGTTCGGAACGGAGAGGATGCGGTGGTGCTTCTTCTTATCATGAGAAAGGTTCTGCGTGACCACATTCTCTTCGAAAATCGCTTCCTCACTACCCTCCTCTGTTGGATATACAAAGGGCTTGACAGCAGCCAACAGCAACACTACCACGACGAAGCCCAGCAAATATTTTTGCTTGAGGGGCAGCGCCAACAATTTTTCAATTACTTTATCTATTAGTTTTTTCATACCATTCAGTTAATAATCCACGGGGAATACCACGCTTGACGGCAGCATCAAGCACACGACGCGCCTCTTTCCTGCGCTCCAAGACCAGCAACAAATCGACATGCGACACCACATAGGTCGGGTCTTTAGGTGCCAACTCTTCTGCCTTCTGCCAGTCATAGAGCGCCACCTCGTCTTGCTTCATCTGGCGTTCCAGATTGGCACGAGCGGCATAGGCAACTGCTGAGTCGGCATGCTGCTGGATAAGTTGGTTCAGATTGTCAAGAGCATCTTGTTTACGTCCCAACTGTTGCAGCACCACCGCCAGCGACAAGCGGGCCTCGAAATGTGCAGGAGCAATCGCCAACAGGTCGTTGAGGTCGTTGCGCGACAACTCGAAACGGCGCAGATGGGTATTGGCATAGGCACGATAGAACAAAGCCGCAGGGTTGTGGGGTTCCTTCTGCAGCACAAGATTATACTCATCGATAGCATACTGCCATTGCTTCAGTTGCAGGTTGGCATTGGCCTTGCGCAAGCGCAGGTCTGTTGACCATGCCGACTCCGCTATCTGCTTGTTGATAGCCGTCAGCGAGTCGCGCCAGTTTTCCTGTGCCTGTCCCGTCTGTTGCCATGCTATGGCAACAAACAAAAGCATCACGCCTTTTCGATATACTCTACAATCCATTGTCCTACTTCTTTTGTTCCATATTTCTTGCCACCCTTGACTTGGATTTCAGGGGTGCGAACGTTAGCATCCAGCGAAGCATTGACGGCCTCACGAACGAGGGCGCCCTCACGCTCCAGTCCGAAGTGCTCCAGCAGCATAGCGGCAGACAGTATCTGTGCCAACGGATTGGCAAGGTTCTGACCAGCAGCCTGAGGCCATGAACCGTGAACGGGTTCGAAGAGTGGTGTGTGCTCACCCAGCGACGACGAGGGCTGGAGACCCATAGAACCCGTGATGCAGGAGGTCTCGTCGGTCAGGATGTCACCAAAGGTATTCTCCGTCACGATGACATCAAAGAAACGGGGCTCCGTGAGTACACGCATCGAGGCGTTATCGATGAACATATAGTCGGTGGTGACCTCAGGATACTGGGGCTCCATCTCCTTGGCTATCTGACGCCACAGACGGCTGGACGCCAAGACGTTAGCCTTATCGACAACGGTCAAGTGCTTGCGACGCGTCATGGCTATCTCGAAAGCAACCTTCAGGATGCGCTCAATCTCAGGACGCGTATAAACATTGGTGTCGAAGGCCATATCGTTGTCCTGATGCTTCTCACCAAAATACATGCCCCCCGTCAGTTCACGAATGACCACGAAATCGGCACCACGCAACAGTTCCTCCTTCAGCGGCGACTTGTGCAGCAGGCAATCGAACGTGGCCACAGGACGGATGTTGGCAAAGAGTCCAAGCTTCTTGCGCATAGCCAGCAAACCTGTCTCAGGACGCATCTTCAGCGTGGGATTATTGTCGTATTTCAGGTCGCCAACGGCAGCAAACAAGACTGCATCAGCACGCATACAGACATCATGGGTCGTATCTGGATAGGCATCGCCACAGGCATCAATAGCACAGGCACCCACCAGCGCTTCCTCATATTCAAACTCGTGACCACACTTCTTGGCAATGGCGTTCATTACAGCCACACCTTGTTTCATAATCTCTGGGCCAATGCCGTCACCAGCCAATACCGCAATTTTTAGTTTCATATTATTTATTTTTCGTTATTTCGTTAAATCGTTTTCAATAATGTTCAGCATCTTGAATGTCGCCTTGATGGCAGCTTCCGTCTGGTCAGCATCAAGGCCGCGTGTACGCAACAAGCCGTCCTTGTAGTGCCATGAGATGACCGTTTGCACCAAGGCATCAGTACGACCACCAGGGGGAATACTGACCTGATAGTTGGCCAACGTGGGGAAGGTGCGGTCAAGATATTTCTTATAGATGTGGCGCAGGGCTTTTACGAAAGCGTCATACTGACCATCGCCAACCGCACTTCCTTCAAACTCCTGACCATTGATTTCCACCTTGATATTTGCACCTGGCTTCAGGCCATAGGCAGTTGTAACGATATAGCTAATCAACTTGACCTTATCCTCAGAACCGTCGTGTTTCAAGACGTCGCTGACGATATAGGGCAGGTCTTCCTGAGTCACGATTTCCTTCTTGTCGCCCAGTTCCGTGATGCGCTCCGTCACACGACGCGTCTGCTCGGGAGTCAGTTCCAGTCCGAGTTCCTCGAGGTTCTTGGCAATATTGGCCTTTCCGCTATTCTTACCCAGCGCATACTCACGCTTACGACCGAATCGCTCAGGCATCAATTCGTTATAATACAGCTTGTCTTTCGTGTCGCCATCGGCATGCACGCCTGCCACCTGCGTAAAGACGTTCTCACCAACAATCGGCTGATTGGGGGCAACACTAATACCGCTGAAACTCTCGACCATTCGAGAGAGGTCGTTCAACTGGCTCTCCACAATATTCGTCTTGGCATGGAACTGGTCCTTCAGGATAGCCTGCACGGAGGCCATCGGCGCATTGCCGCAACGCTCCCCCAGCCCATTGACGGTGACGTGCAAACCACGAGCACCACTCAACACGGCCGCCAGCGAGTTAGAAACCGCAAGGTCGTAGTCGTTATGGGCATGGAAATCGAAATGCGTCTCAGGATAGCGCTTCATCATCTTGCGGAAATACTCGATGACCTGCAGGGGATTCATCACACCCAAGGTATCAGGCAGCATGAAACGCTTGATATTCGTTGCCACCAACTCGTCCATCAACTGATAGACGTATTCGGGCGAATCCTTCATACCGTTAGACCAGTCTTCCAAATACAGATTCACGCTGATGCCCTTGCTGGCAGCATATTCTAACTCCTTCTTGATGTCGCTGATGTGCTCCTCGGGGGTCTTGTGCAACTGGTGGGTGCAATGCTTCAGCGAGCCCTTCGCCAACAAGTTGACGACCTTTCCGCCACACTCGGCAATCCAGTCTATCGACTTGCCGCCATCCACGAAGCCCAACACCTCGACACGCTCCAGCAGTCCGTTCTTCTGGGCATAGGTGCATATCTTGGTAACGGCCTCACGCTCGCCTTCCGATACACGCGCCGATGCAATCTCGATACGATCGACGTTGACATCAGACAACAGCTTACGAGCCATCACCAGTTTCTCATGAGGCAGGAACGAAACGCCATTGGTCTGTTCACCATCGCGCAACGTAGCGTCCATAATCTCTACGAAGGGCACCATGCGCTGATATGTATTTACCTCCTCTGCTCCCATGCTTCTATCTTATTTTTATTTGCCACGAGGAAATCGATATCGTCCAATCCGTTCATCAGACAATGCTTCTTGTAGCCGTTGATATCAAAGTGCTCAGAATGGCCCGTCGTGAGATTGGTAACCGTCTGGTTGGGCAGATCAACCTCGACCTGAGCATCAGGATTGTCTTGAATGGTTGAAAACAATTCAGACAGGAAAGCTTCTGATACCTGCACGGGCAACACGAAATTATTCAGTTCGTTGTTCTTGTGGATATCGGCGAAGAACGACGAGATAACCACGCGGAATCCATAGCCCGCAATGGCCCAAGCAGCATGTTCACGCGAAGAGCCAGAACCGAAGTTCTTGCCAGCCACGAGGATGCAGCCCTTATACTGGGGGTTGTTAAGGACAAAATCCTCATTCAACGAGCCATCGGCCTTATATCGCCAGTCGCGAAACAGGTTGTCGCCAAAGAACTTCTCCTCCTTGGTGGTTGCCTTGAGGAAGCGTGCGGGGATAATCTGGTCGGTGTCCACATTCTCCAACGGAAGGGGCACACAAGTCGATGTTATGATGTCAAATTTCTGTTTCATAATAGTGTTCTTGGGTCGGTTATTACTCCTGTGACGGCAGCTGCGGCTGCTACTAAAGGCGATGCAAGGATGGTGCGCGAACCAGGTCCCTGACGACCCTCAAAATTGCGGTTCGAGGTAGAAACGGCATACTTACCAGCAGGCACCTTGTCATCGTTCATAGCGAGGCAAGCCGAACAGCCAGGCTGACGAATTTCGAAGCCTGCATCTGCCAGCACTTTATCAAGACCTTCGGCCTCTATCTGCTGACGAACAACCCATGAACCGGGCACCAGCCAAGCCACAACGTTATCAGCCTTCTTGCGACCCTTGACGATAGAGGCAAAGGCGCAGAAGTCCTCAATGCGGCCATTGGTACAAGCACCCAAGAACACGTAATCAATAGGTTTGCCTAAGAGACACTCGCCAGCCTTGAAACCCATATACTGCAGGGCTTTCTCGAAGTTGGCATCACCACTCGCAGGAATGGACTCCGTAATACCAATGCCCATACCTGGATTGGTGCCATAAGTGATACGTGGCTCGATATCCTTGGCATCGAACACCAGTTCCTTGTCGAAAATGGCATCGTCGCCACTCTTCAGCGTCTTCCAATAGGCAACGGCTCTCTCCCACTCTTCACCCTTAGGGGCATATTCTTTACCTTTGATATAATCAAAGGTCACCTCATCGGGGGCAATAAAACCACCACGGGCACCCATCTCTATCGATAGGTTGCAAAGCGTCAGACGACCCTCCATGGAGAGGTTTTTAACCACCTCACCAGCATACTCGACAAAATAACCTGTAGCACCACTAGTGGTCAATTGCGCCATCAGGTACAGCGCGACGTCCTTCGCTGTCACGCCCTTAGCAAGCGTACCGTTAATCGTGATGCGCATCGATTTGGGTTTCTGTTGCAGAATGCATTGGGAAGCCATCACCATCTCTACCTCCGACGTGCCAATACCAAAGGCCACAGCGCCCATCGCGCCATGCGTGGACGTGTGGGAGTCGCCACAGACGATGGTCATACCAGGCAGCGACAGTCCCTTTTCAGGACCTACCACATGAATGATGCCGTTGTCCTTGGAATACATGCCGAAATGCTTCAAACCGAAATCTTGGGCATTCTGCGCCAACGTGGCAACCTGCTTGGCAGAAATAGGGTCTTCGATGGGCTTGTCCTGATCATGGGTTGGCGTGTTGTGGTCGGGCATGCAGACAATCTGCTCGGGACGGAAACACTTCAGTCCCCTACTCCGCATACCCTCGAAGGCTTGCGGAGAGGTCACCTCATGGCAATAGAGGCGGTCAATATAGAGTTGTGTGGGACCATCGTCAACAACCTGTACGACGTGCTTGTCCCATATTTTATCGAAAAGTGTATTCATTCGTCTTTCTGCTTAAATTTATTGATACAGTCGATATAAGCCTCAACGCTGGCAGTAACGATATCGGTATTGGCGCCAAAGCCATAGTAGAGACTGCCGTCGTACTCTACCTGCATATGCACCTTACCAACATCGTCCGAGCCCTTGGAGATTGCCTGAATGGTAAACTCCTTCAGCGTCATCTGCTTCATGATAATCTTCTTCAGCGCCTTAATGGCTGCATCGACAGGACCATTACCAGAGGCTGCAGCCTCGAACTTCTGACCAGAAATATCAAGTCCAATAGAGGCCACACTCTTTACGCCCTTACCTGTGGTAACCTGCAGGAAGTCGAGGCGAACAGCATGGGTATCGGCCGTATCAGCACCTGCCAACATCAAGGCATCGGCATCGGACACCTCCTTCTTCTGGTCGGCCAGCACAAGGAACTTCTCGTAAATCTTATCGAGTTTCTCCTCCGTGAGGTCAACACCATTCACATGCAGACGATGCTTCAAGGCTGCACGTCCACTACGAGCTGTTAGTACAATGCTGTTATCATCGATGCCCACATCCTTGGGATCCATAATCTCATAGGTATGCACATTCTTCAGCACACCATCTTGATGGATGCCGCTGGAGTGTGCAAAGGCATTACGCCCAACAATGGCTTTATTGGGCTGGATAGGCATATTCATCAGACTCGACACCATACGACTGGTAGGATAAATCTTAGTGGTATTGATGTTCGTCTCGATGCCCAATCCCTTGTGACACTTCAGAATCATCGCAATCTCTTCGAGCGAGGTGTTACCTGCGCGCTCACCAATACCATTGATGGTCACCTCCACTTGACGGGCACCCGCCATCACTCCATTGAAGGTGTTGGCAGTAGCCATTCCCAAATCATTATGACAATGGGTTGAGATGATGGCACAATCAATATTATCGACATGCTCTTTCAGATATTTGATTTTATCAAAATACTCCTGAGGCAAGCAATAGCCAGTGGTATCGGGGATATTGACAACAGTAGCGCCAGCCTTGATAACGGCCTCAACGACACGTGCCAGATACTCATTATCTGTGCGACCTGCATCCTCACAATAGAACTCAACATCGTCCACAAAACGCTTGGCATACTTCGTAGCAGCAACAGCACGTTCCAGAATCTCTTCACGGGTAGAATTGAACTTAAACTTGATGTGCTCATCTGAGGTACCAATACCGGTGTGGATACGCTTGTGCTTAGCATACTTCAAAGCATCAAAAGCAACTTCGATATCACGCTCAACGGCACGAGTCAGCGCACAGATAGTGGGCCACGTGACGGCCTTGGAAATCTCAATGACCGAATTGAAATCACCTGGAGAACTAATAGGAAAACCTGCCTCAATTACATCAACGCCTAACTGCTCAAGCGCCTTAGCTACCTGAATCTTCTCAACAGTATTCAACTGACAACCGGGCACCTGCTCGCCATCACGAAGTGTTGTGTCGAAAATAAACAATCTGTCACTCATCTCTCTAATATTTTTCGTTAATACGTTATCGTTGCCACGACAAAAACGAAAAAGCCTCTCTACACCCGGAAGTGAGAAAGGCTCTGTATCGTACTGTCTTATACCTTAATTATATACATACCCTATCACTTCCGGCAGCTTTACGCAGTCGAATAATAATAATGGCGTTAATCAGATTAAGACTTTTCATCGTTCTTTTTTACTTATCGGCTGCAAAGTTAAGCAATTCCCACGAAAACAACAAACAAATCGCAACTTTTTTTGATGTAAAAGTTGCGATTTGCAATATTTTCAACCTTATTGATGTTGGTCTCTCAACAAATCGTTGACGGTCTTAACAGGATTGAACGTGCCAAGAGGAACTTCCACAAAGACGGTAGACCAATTGCTCATAGCACCATTCCACAAACCGGGAAGCTCCAATGCTTGCAGTTCCTTACCACTCTTTGACTTTTGTGAGATAAAGCCAGTGGTGGGATCAACAAACTTGGGCAGGTCGAAGGCATTGCCCTTATAGTCCTTCACAGCGCAGACAAGATCAACAGGATTGAAATGAGTGCCCTTGGTAAACATCTCCATATATTCCTTGTTCGACTTGTCAATCTGGCTGGACTCCAGAATCTGCAAACTAACAGTACCATCTTGGTTGTAGGTCAGGAACGGACCACCACCAGGCTCACCGACATTCTTCACGACACCACAAACGCGCATCGGGCGATTCAGCTTCTCGCGCAGGTAAGCAGCATCAACCTTCTTACCCTTCGGATCGGTACAGAGATTCTTTTCTACAAACTGAGCAATCTCGGCAATCTGTGCATCGGTAGCTCCTGCATCCAGCAGACGCAGATACTCGAATGCCTTCTGCTGCAGTTCTATCAGCACACCGGCAATAATCTGCTTCCAGATAACTGTCTCGCTCTTAAGACGATCAGGAACGACATTATCAATATTCTTCACGAAGATAACATCAGCATCAATCTCGTTAAGATTCTCAATCAGAGCACCATGACCACCAGGACGGAACAACAGCGAACCATCTGAGTTGCGGAATGGGGTGCCGTCAGGATTAGCAGCAACTGTATCGGTACTGGGTTTCTGTTCAGAGAAACTAATATCATAGTGAACGCCAAACTTCTGAGCATACAAATCAGCTTTTTGAGCAACCTTCTGCTTGAAAAGCTCCATGTGCTCGTGAGATACAGTAAAATGCACATAAGCCTCACCATTGGATGCGGCATAAAGAGCACCTTCCACCAAGTGTTCCTCCATCGGAGTGCGTGGTCCCTCAGTATAGTTGTGGAACAACAGCAAGCCCTTAGGCAACTGACCATAGTTCATTCCCTCAGCTTTCAGCATATTGGCAGCAACAGCCTTATAATTTCCTTCAGCCATCAAAGCTCTAATACCTTTGCCATTATTCTTCTGGCAGACGGCATCGAGCTCGTCATAAAAGGCAAACTTCTCAATATTATCAAAATACTTCTTCTCGAAATCAGTAGTGGGCTTGTCGTAGTCGGCATCGACAAAGGCAAACATATCCTTGAACATGCGGCTGGCTGCACCTGAGGCAGGTACAAACTTCACCACCTTCTTGCCTTGTGCCTTGTATTTCTGCCAAGCATCGACAAAGTGCTTACGCTCAGCATCATTGGGGGCAACAATACCACGACCGATAGCTGCAGCGGCCTCTAACTTAAGAAATGGGAAACCAGTTTTAAACTGTCCGAGTTGGGTCTCAATCTGCTGCTCAGAGATTCCTTTCTGAGCAAGCTGTTTTAAATCTTGTTGTGTCAGCATAATGTCCTTAGTGTTTTAAGTTATTGGTTGCAAATTTACAAAGAAATCTTGCATCTACAAAATAATTATCCAACTATTTTACCAAATAAGGCAAAGAAATGCACATTTCTTATGAACATACCTCGTTCATGCATATATCATGCCCCTCGGTTGGAACTTCTGCAACACGTTGAAAAGGGAAACAAACTCCTATTTTTTTCAGATATGGATGCGCAGCCAGAAAGCGGTCATAATAACCACGACCACGTCCCAAACGATGACCAGCAGCATCGAAAGCCATACCAGGGACAAGAGCAACATCGACTATATCATAATCGGTAAAGAGTTCTCCATTTGGTTCTAATATATGGAAAGCACCCTCCATTAAATCTTCCTGCGAAACATAGCGTCGCAACTCCATCGTTTCATCACCCGTTACTTTTGGCAAGACAACATGTTTCCCTTGTTCTACCAGCCAGTTGATGAGCAGACGGATATCCACCTCGTCAGGCAATGGCCAATAGGCCATTATCGTATGACTATCAGCCAACTTGTTTTTCAACTGCTCCACGATATTTGCTGACATCACAGGCAACAGTTCCTGATGCTGATGTTTAGCCTCACGCATCTGCTGACGTAACACGGGTTTGGTAAGTGCCTGACGCGCAGAAAATTCACAACCACAATATTGCTGATTGTAAAAACCATACTCCTTGAGCAACTGGTTTCTACGCTCCTGCAAACCTCCCTTACGCCAGTTTTGGGCCCAAAAGGTAACATTATTGCCAACAGCCTGCTCAGCTGCAAGACCTGCACGCTCTATCTGCTCCAAACTCTTCCAACGGCTGGAAGCCAGGGTTGTTGCAAAATAACGAATGCCTAATTCATGTGCTTTGCGAGCGGCAGCTGTGAGTCGCAAGGTGAAGCATTGTTCACAACGACGTCCTCGTTCAGGTTCATTTTCCAGTCCACAGACACTTGTACGCCACACCTCATGATTATAGTCATCATCTATCCACTCAATGCCTAACGATACTGCATGGCGCTTACTTTCCTCCTTGCGAATCTCATATTCCTCACGAGGCCAAATATTGGGATTATAGTAGTAGATGGTCGGGCGCACACCATTCGCGATCAGCCATTCAACGATGGCCGACGAACAAGGAGCGCAACACGCATGCAACAGCACACGATCACAATCCGCGGGCTTTCCAAATGCGTTCTTTGGCATCGTTGATTTCCTGGAACTTCTTCTCAGCGGCCTTGCGGATATCCTCACCCAACGCAGCCACCTTGTCAGGATGATGGTTTAGCGCCAAATTGCGGTAGGCTCGCTTCACCTCAGCATCAGTAGCATTAGGTGAGACACCCAACACCTTGTAAGCTGATTCCAAATCATCCTTACCCATACCCAGCATCGAATCAATCTCATCAATGGACATCTGCATCCATTGGGCACACTCCTTCATCGCAACGACTTCCGTAGCATCCACATGCCCATCAGCTTGCGAAATCATGACGAGGAAATTCAGCAACTGCAGACGCTGAGAATAGTCCATATTCTGAGCTATCTGTCGACAACAGTCAGCAACAGTATTCTTAAACTGTTGCTCCCCTACTCGCTTCTGCTCGTCGAACAGACGACGCAGGATTTCGTCACCCTGCTGACTGGCCACATCGCCAAAGTTCTGGCGCAGCATGTTGCGAACCAATTCCATCTCTGAGTGCATCACCTTGCCATCAGCCTTGATGATATATGAGGCCAGCACCAACATCGAAAACAGAAAACTATTTCGCTGTCCCTGTGCAGCCCTCGTCTGATAACCACCATAGCCATCATAGGCACCCTGTGTTTCTGGAGTATTCACCCCATCGAGCATATTGTCGAGAAAACCACCCAACACAATGCCAGCTAGTGCTCCTAAGGGTCCCCCACTCATGAATCCGAGGATTCCTCCAATCCATTTTCCTAATGCCATCACTTATCACTTTAATAGTCGTACCACCAGACCTTGCCTTCGCGCTCCTCACGCTCCAGGTCGTCAATCAAGCACTCAGCCAAACGGAGCACTGTCTCCTGTGGCAGCATGAAACGCGAATCGTCACTATGCGGATTGATGCACTGCAGGAAGTGAGGCATCTCCCCCTTATAGACCTCCCTCATTCGTCTGCTGTCGGAATTGTCAGCTGAACAACTGAAGGTGATGTTAGCCAGTCGGTCACACAACTTGACAAACGGAGCGTATGGAGTCTCGCGTATCCCTTGATAATACTTCTCGCCTGCCCTCTCAGCACGTGAGCGACCCTTGTCATTGGTCAGCGCATAGGCTATCTCGGTAGCCATAACAGCCTGCTCCTCAGACAAAAAGCCACGAGCCACTTTCATCACGTCATTATACGTCAGACGAACATCCTCTATACTGTCATGATAATACCCGCCGAAGAACAAGGGCAGCACATCCTCCTCCCTTGCACACACCAGATGACCAAAATCCCGTATGCCCTGCACCACCATATCCAAATGATATCCATAGGGCAAATCTTCGCCATAGGTCTGGTTAACACTCTGATGCAAATCATGGGCCGACTGCCTGATTTGCTCTATCTTGCCTTCATACTTTTTCAAGTACAATTCAAATTCTTTTCTCTCCATAGTGCGAGCTGCTACACAAATTATTCGACAAAGATACGAAAAGTCGTGAGCATAACAAAAAAAAAACTCCAAAAAGTTTGTAAAATAGCAAAAAACACTGTAAATTTGCAAAATAAATGCTATAAAAATGACATTTAACATCAGAGAAAATAACAAAAACTTAAAATTTTAAGCATATGAAAAAGAAGAGTATTATCCTGTGTTCGCTGGTAGTGATATGCGCCATCGGATTGATTACCTCTTATTATATTGAATGGCCTGTTGATTTCAACAAGGCCGATGGAGATATCGCCAAGGCTGCTAAATTCTCTCGTGAGCAAGTTTCCGAAAAGCTTACTAATATGGAAGAACTCCTTCAGACCGACTCAGCTTTCAGGGATGATATTGTGACAGCCCAGGTGGTGATGCAGACACGCGCCCTCCAGTTCGGCACGCTGGTTGACATGTCAAATGAGGTAGCCGGCAACATCCCCGCATTTGCCGAGGTGCTCAAGGATATGAACGCCAGCCGTGAGATGGTGGACAACGTTGCCAGTTCGCTGGCAGAGTCGGCCGAAAAACTGAATGCCGCCCTTGATGGTGAGGAGTGTCCCGACTTGGCACAGTCCACCATCAACGCCTCACTGGCTTACACCACGCTGCAGAAGCAGAACAATTTGGCCAACCGTTTCATTGAGACCACCGACAAGTATTTGGAGACAGCCCAGGGTGATGACAAATTGAAACTGGTCCGCGACCAGTGGTTGGATTACCAGCAGATGACTGCTGCCCTTGAGGGTGACAAGGCAAGTGCTGAGGCTTTGGCTAAGAAGGGTAACCTGCTTAGTGGCGAAAAGGCTCTTGCTGCCATAGCTAATTTCGGTATTGCAGAACGCATAATTGTGTTGCAAAGTTGCGAGTTGGCCCAGGCTTTGAAGCTTCCCAACACGATTGGAGGCAAAATTCGGCCAAAGGTTCTCGAAAGTGAAATCAGTTCGGTTCTCCTTGCTCAGAAGGAAATTCTTGCTGGCCGTAAGATCAATCCCCACAATGCTCAGAAGGAGGTTCTTGCTGGCCGTAAGATCGATCCCTATAATGCATTTATGATTGGCAACGTCATCAGTCAGATAGCAGCAGCAAACAATAGTGTAATGCTGAACAAAAAAGGCCCAAAAATTGAACCATAATTACTGCGGTGTATATGCGTAACTGGATTGCTGTCCTTCTGCTATCGATGATTCCCTGTATATCCAGGGGGCAGAACCAGACCTATTGCCAGTATAAGACGGACGAAGCCACGCTGGTGTTCTTTGACAAGAACCTGTCACGCTACATCCCTCACATGATACGCATGTACCAGAACGGCAAAGCGCTT
>CACYBB010000016.1 GCA_902772585.1 uncultured Bacteroidales bacterium
CTACATGAAGAAAATTACTAACTAAAACTAACCAAACAATGCTTATGAAAAAACTATTCTTAGACTTCTTAGAGCAACGCTTTGTTCTTTTGTCTGATGACAAGGACAGTGCAAACCGAATGCAGAGAGCTCGCTCTTTGCTGAGGTGCAGCCTGTTCTCGCTTTTGTAAAAGCAAAGTTACTGCGTTTTTCATCACAAACCAAGGAAAATCCCCATTTGTTCCACCACTAGTGTGGACAAACAGGGATATAATGGACAAATAGCGGAAATCAGTCCAAAAGTTGTCTGATGTCACTCATCTGTCCTTCTACCATCTTACACCATAGTCTTCTGTTGGGTAACATGTTTGTCCCTGGAGAGCAGAACACAAAAAAATCCACCGTTGAAGGACGATGGATCAGGACCTAATGTTTTCACAACGGAATAATCCTTATTGTGATTTGCTAAAAAAAAGTGCTGCAAAGTTAAAGTGATGGAAGAAGTAAGAGAAATTCAGAGGCAAAAACAGCATTTCCCTCTAAATAATTACTCAAAAACTTGCAAGAAATCTCAAAAAGGTGTATATTTGCAACGTCAAAAATCTCAAAAAGGTGTAAAATATGGCAGAAGAGAAATCTCAAAAAGGTGCAAACAGCATCATTATGAAGCGGAAAATATACCAGCAACTCCTTGACTGGAAGGAGAAAAGGAACGGTGAGGTAGCACTACTCGTAGAGGGAGCGCGACGCATCGGTAAAAGTTATATCGTAGAGGAGTTCGGCAAAAATGAATACGAGTCATACATCCTCATTGACTTCAATAAGGCTCCCCAGATGGTCAGAGACTGGTTCGACCTCTATCTGGAAGACCTCGATACGTTGTTCCTCTATCTGAGCCAGCACTATAAGGTGAGACTCCATGAACGCAAGTCGCTCATTATCCTCGATGAAATACAATTATGTCCCAGGGCGAGAGCTGCCATTAAGTTTTTGGTGGCTGATGGTCGATATGACTATATAGAAACAGGATCGCTGGTAAGCATCAAGAAGAATACGCAAGGCATTGTGCTCCCTTCAGAAGAACGTCCCATTCAGATGTACCCGATGGACTTTGAAGAATTTCTTTGGGCTACAGGTAACGACATGCTGATGGACTTGATACGGAAGATGTATGCTGAACGGAAGCCGATGGGCCAGGCTTTCCATCGTCAAGCTATGGATGCTTTCCGTCTCTATATGATAGTGGGAGGTATGCCGCAAGCCGTCAAGAAGTATTTAGAGACAAAAGACTTTGATGCCGTAGATGCTTCCAAGCGCGATGTGCTGGCCATCTATCGTAACGACATCTTCAATTATGCAGGTGAGATTGCCGACAAGGTAGTATCTATCTTCGACCAGATTCCCCCTCAGCTCTCCAAGCACGAAAAGAAATTCCGGTTGTCTGCCCTGAAGCCAGGTGCGAAATATCGCGATTGGGACGATGCCTTCTTCTGGCTGAAAGATGCGAGAGTTGTCAACATCTGTTATAATTCGACAGAGCCGAACATCGGACTGAAGATGAATGAAGATCGCACGACATTGAAGTGTTATATGAACGATACGGGATTGTTGATCAGTCACGCTTTCGATGAAAAGGGCATCGTCTCGTCTGAGATTTACCAGAAGTTGCTGTTTGGAAAGTTGGAGGTCAACGAGGGAATGCTCATTGAGAATATCGTGGCCCAGATGCTTACGGCAAGCAGTAACAAACTCTTTTTCTATAGCAAGTCGTCAGAGGAAGCCGAGGAGCGTATGGAAATCGACTTCCTGCTCCAGAAGGACAAAGTGACCAGTCGCCACAACATCCGTCCTTTAGAGGTCAAGAGCGGTAAGAACTATACGCTTTCCTCTCTGACAAAATGCATGAAGAAGTTTGGAGAATACATGGCCACACCCACTGTGCTTCATGCAGCCGACTACAAGGTGGAGGATGGCATAACTTATCTTCCGCTGTATATGACACCGTTGTTGTAGCTAAGAAAAAACGAGAAGTATGAAAGAAGAGAAATATAAGTTACTGACAAGTCAGATTGCCTCGCTGATTGAGGGCGAGAAGGACGTGATAGCCGTTATGAGCAATGTGGCTGCAGCCATTCACCAGACGATGGGATTCTGGTGGACGGGATTCTATCGTGTGAACGGCAAGGAATTGGTGCTTGGCCCTTTCCAAGGTCCCATAGCATGTATGCACATCCCCTACGGAAAGGGTGTGTGCGGCACAGCCTGGGAGAGAGCAGAAACGGTCATTGTGCCAGACGTTGAGCAGTTTCCAGGGCATATTGCATGCAGCAGCGCGTCGAAGTCTGAGATCGTAGTACCCGTGGTGGGCACGGATGATCAGGTGACTGCCGTGCTCGACATCGATAGTGAACAGTTGGCCACCTTCGACGACACGGACCGCCACTATCTGGAGCAGATTTGCGAACTAATCACCAAAATCAGCTGACGACATTGACCGACTGGCCATTCAGGAAGGCACGAACATTGCCGATGGCGACCTGTAACAATCGGACACGAGCCTCGTAGGATGCCCAGGCAATATGGGGCGTAAAGAAGGCGTGGGGCTGACTGAGCAGGGGATTGTCTGCCTTAGGGGGTTCCTCCGTCAGCACATCGGCACAGAAGGCAGCCAGGCGACCTTCAGCCAGTGCGTCGGCAACAGCCTGATCATCAATCAGTGGGCCACGACCCGTATTGATAACGATAGCCGAAGGCTTCATCTGTCGCAGGGTATCATTATTGATAAGGTGGCGCGTGGTGTCCGTCAGCGGGCAATGCAGCGACAAGACATCTGACGTGCTGAGCAGCTCATCCAAGGAGACCTTCTGAATGCCTGCAGGCAGCGCAGTCTTGCTGGTCAGGGCCTGAACCTTCATGCCAAAGGCCAATGCTATCTGGGCAACACGCTGTCCGATATTGCCCAGTCCGACGATGCCGAAGGTCTTGCCCGCCAGTTCCATGTGAGGGAAGTCCCAGTAGCAGAAATCAGGATTCTGAGTCCAGCGCCCTTGGCGATTCTGCTGGGCATAGTGCTCCGTGCGGTTGGTGACATTCAGCAAATGGGCAAAGACCATCTGCGCCACACTCTCCGTACTGTAGGCAGGGACATTCGTGACGATGATGCCGCGCTCGCGAGCAGCAGGGATATCCACCACGTTGTAACCCGTAGCCAGCACACCTATATATTTAAGGTGGGGCAGTTGGTCAATCTCCTTCTTTCCAAGAACCACTTTGTTGGTCAGCACGATGTCTGCCTCCTGGGCTCTTGCCACAGTCTCAGCAGGTGCTGTACGGTCATAGACTACGAGTTCACCCATTGTCTCAAGTTCCTTCCACGACAGGTCGCCGGGGTTGGCTGAATAGCCATCAAGTATCACGATTTTCATAAGCCTAGCATTTATTTTTCATTATCAATGTTGCAAAGATACACATTTTTTTTGGTTATTTCATTAGAATTGCGTATTTTTGTGGCGAAAAATCCTCAACACCATGTTACAAATCCGTTGCAAGAACAACAATGTCACTAAGAGTTTCCCCGAGGGAACCTCGCTATTGGACATCTATCAGGAGTTTGCTGACGACATCAAACTCCCCTACCCTGTGGTCTCGGCCAAAGTGAACAATGCCTCTCAGGGGTTGAAGTTCAGAGTCTATCAGAACCGCGACGTAGAGTTTCTGGACGCCCGCGAAGGCAGCGGACACCGCGTCTATGTGCGCTCGCTGTGTTTCCTGCTCTACAAGGCCACACAGGACCTCTTCCCTGGTTCGAAGCTGTTCATCGAGCACACCATCTCGCGCGGATACTATTGTAACTTCAAGAAAAAGAACAACGAGTCGCTGGCTGAGGGCGATGTGGAACGACTCTATGAGCGCATGCAGGAGATTGTCAATCTGGACATGCCCTTCCGTCGCACAGAAGCCACCAACGAGGAGGCCATCCGTGTGTTTGCCGAGCGAGGATTCTCCGACAAGGTGAAACTGCTGGAGACCAGCGGACAGATATACAGCGACTACTATACGCTGGGCGACACCGCCGACTACTACTATGGTCCGCTGGTGCCCAGTGCCGGCTATCTGAAGGTGTTTGGACTGGAGCCCTACCACGATGGTATGCTGTTGCGCGTGCCTGACTGGAACGACCCCACCCGACTGGCTGAAAAGGTGGATATGCCCAAGACCTACGGGATGTTTGCTGAGAAGACGAAATGGGACATCATCATGCGTCTGTCGAATGCGGGCGACGTGAACAAAGCCATCCTCAAGGGCTATGCCAGCGAACTCATCCAGGTCAGCGAGGCCCTGCAGGAGAAAAAGATTGTGCAGATTGCCGAGGACATTGAACGCCGATTCCATGCTGAGGAGAATCCCATCCGCATCGTACTCATTACGGGTCCGTCGTCATCAGGAAAGACCACCTTCTGCAAACGTCTGAGCATCCAGTTGCTGGCCTGCGGACTGCGCCCGCTGTCGTTCTCTACAGATGACTATTTCGTGAACCGTGTGGACACGCCGAAGTTGCCCAATGGCGACTACGACTTCGACAACATCGAGGCTGTGGACTACAAATTGCTGGAAGAGCACCTGACGAAGCTGATGAAGGGTGAACGTGTAGAGATTCCGGAATATAACTTCTCTACCGGTAAGCGCGAGTGGAACGGCAAGAAACTGAAACTGGCTGGCGACACGGTGCTCATCATTGAGGGTATCCACGCGCTGAACCCACAACTGACGCAGAAGATAGAGAACTCGCTGAAATACAAGATTTATATCTCGGCACTGACCAGCATCTCACTGGATGACCACAACTGGATTCCCACACGCGACAATCGCCTGTTGCGCCGCATCATTCGCGACTACAACAAAGGAGCCTTTACGGCTCAGGAAACCATTGCTCAGTGGAACAACGTCTGTGAGGCTGAGGACAAGTGGATATTCCCTTACCAAGAGACTGCCGATGCTATGTTCAACTCTGCGCTGAACATTGAGTTTGCCGTACTGCGCACCCATGCGGAGATTATCCTCTCCAGTGTTCCTAAGAACTGTCCGGAATACAGTGAGGCGCACCGACTGCTGAAGTTCATCCACTACTTCCTGCCCGTCAGCGACAAGGAGATACCGCCCACCAGCATCATGCGTGAGTTCCTGGGAGGCAGTAGCTTCAAATACTAAAACAAGATTACTTAAATAAGGAGTATTCCTTGACCTTCCATGCCAACGCGCTGGCACCCAGTACGTTGCGCTCATGGTCGTCGATATTGGAGACGACAACCTTCACCTTGTCGCGAATGTTGCCAAAGACATTATCCATAAAGGACTTCTCCATAGCAGGCCATAACAGCGGATTGTAAACAACCATCTCGCCAGTCAGGATAATTGCCTCAGGATTCACGATGCTGGCATAGTTGGCCAAGGCTCTGCCCAGCATCTCACCTGTACGGTTCCATACTTCACGAGCAATGGCATCACCCCGCTCAGCACATTCTGCAACGATGTCTATTGTCAGTCCACCCCTATCACGCAGGATACTGGGAGCATCGCTGGCCTCCAGCATTTCATAAGCCGTCTTCACAATGCCACGATAAGAGACATACTCCTCAAGACACCCGTGACGACCACACGTGCACTGGCGACCACCATCTTCCACACAGGTATGTCCCAGTTCGCCAGCGAAGCCATCACTACCCAGAAGAGCCAGACCATTGCTGAAGACGCAACTGCCTAAGCCACTGCCCACCAAGGTAACGACAATGAAGTTATCCATACCATGAGCAACACCATAAGCCCACTCGCCAAGAGCTGTCACATGAGCGTCGTTACCCAATGCCACAGCCAGACCAATGCTGTCTCGCAACATGGCAGCTATAGGTACGATACCCTTCCACGGCATATTGGAAGCGTTTTCGATACAGCCCGTCAAGTAGTTGGAACTGGGCGCACACATACCTACTGAGCGGATATTCTCATAACCGCCATTATTCTCTGCCAACATAACAACACGCTCGGAGAGAGCCTCCACAAAGTTGTTTACGTTGGGATAGTCCTTGGTAGCCATGACGTCTTGCGCCAATATATTACCACGCAGGTCAACAACGGCAACTATCGTCGAATTGATATCTACGTTAATACCTATAACTCTGGATTTTATCTTGTCGTTAATCATAAAGGCCTCCTATATATAATAAAAATAGGTTATTTAAACAACGAATACTCTTTGACACCCCAGGCAAGTACACTGGCACCCAACATGTTACGCGTTCGGTTCTCCAGACTGGAAACAAGGAATTTCACCTTACCCTGCAGATTATGGAAGACGTGCTCTTCAAAAGCCTTGTTGGCTGGCTCAAAGAGCCACTTGCCAGCCTGAGCGACACCACCCGTAAAGATGAATGCCTCAGGATTCAGTATCGAAGCATAGTTAGCCAGACCCACACCTAAGTAGTAACCTGTACGGCGATAGGTCTCGATAGCCAGTTCGTCGCCCAAGTCACAGAACTCCTGGATGATTCTGGGTGACAACGTCTCTACCTGGCGCATCATCGAGGGTTCTGTGCGCTCAGCCATTATCTCCTTGGCAGTTGTCACAATACCATTGGCAGCAGTATAGGTTTCCAGACAACCCTTCTTGCCACAGCCACACTGACGGCCATTGGGAATGAAACACGTATGACCCACCTCACCAGCAAAACCATCATTACCCAGATGTACCAAGCCATTGCTGAAGAAGCAACTGCCCACACCATGTCCCATGGAAATAACGGCGAAGTCGCGCATGCCATGAGCAGCACCGAAAGCCTGCTCGCCAAGAGCCATTGCATGGGCATTGTTAGCCAGAGCTACAGCCATTCCCAAACGGTCACGCAACATAGCAGCCAAGGGGATGACACCCTTCCACGGCATATTCGGAGCGTTCTCAATACTACTTGTACGATAGTTACCACTGGGCGAGCAGATACCTACCGAACGAATGCTTTCGTAGCCACCATTCTGCTCCACCAAATTCAAGATGTGCTCACAGAGTATCGTGAGGTAATCGCCAATATAGGGATGTTCCGATGTTACAAAGCAATCAGTAGCAATAATATTTCCACGGATATCGACAATACCTATCGATGTTCGTTCCAGACTGATGTCGACTCCGACAACGCGTGTCTTGATACCGTTCTGAATCATAATGAATGTGTTTAGCTCAAGTATTACGCGACAAAAATAGTAAATAATTTTTTATCTACAAAACTTTTCTCAAGTTTTTTCGCTTTTTTATTGTACTTTCTCCTAAGGAGAAGACACTTTCGCTCGAAAAAGCAAAGAAAAAACGATTTTTCCTTTGCATTTTGCTCACTTATTCGTACCTTTGCAACGTATTACGACATTTTTTGATAGATATGAACGTTTTAGAACTCAGTGAACAAGAAATTGGCAGACGCGAAAGTCTGCAGCAGTTGCGCGATATGGGCATCAATCCATACCCCGCAGCAGAATTCCCAACCAACGCATTCTCGACAGAGATTATAGATAGTTTTCAGGATGATGCCGAGACCCGCGAAGTGAGCATTGCTGGCCGTATGATGAGCCGTCGCGTGATGGGTAAGGCGTCGTTTGTAGAATTACAGGACTCCAAGGGTCGTATTCAGGTGTATATCACACGTGATGACCTCTGCCCTGGCGACGACAAGGAGTTATACAATACCGTTTTCAAGAAGTTGCTCGACATTGGCGACTTCATCGGCATCAAGGGCTTTGTGTTCCGCACCCAGACGGGCGAAATCAGCGTCCACTGCAAGGAGCTGACGCTTTTGTCGAAGGCGCTGAAGCCACTGCCTATCGTGAAATACAAGGACGGTGTGGCCTACGATAAGTTTGACGATCCCGAGTTGCGCTATCGTCAGCGCTATGTCGACCTGGTGGTCAACGAGGGCGTAAAAGACACCTTCTTGAAGCGTGCCACTATCATCCGCACCATGCGTAGCATTCTCGACAATGCCGGATATACTGAGGTTGACACTCCTATCCTGCAGAGCATCGCAGGTGGTGCATCAGCCCGCCCATTCATCACCCACTTCAATGCCCTGAATCAGGACATGTACATGCGTATTGCCACAGAGCTCTACCTGAAGCGCCTCATCGTTGGTGGCTTTGAGGGTGTTTACGAGATGGGTAAGAACTTCCGCAACGAGGGTATGGACAAGACCCACAACCCTGAGTTCACCTGCATGGAGCTCTACGTGAGTTATAAGGACCTGCTGTGGGGTATGGACTTCACCGAGAAGATGCTCGAAGAGATCTGTACAGCCGTAAACGGCAAGCCTGAGGTTGAGATTGATGGCAACATCATCTCGTTCAAGGCCCCATTCCGTCGTCTGCCTATCCTCGATGCTATCAAGGAGAAGACCGGTTTCGACTGCGATGGCAAGAGCGAGGACGAGATTCGTCAGTTCTGCCTCTCTAAGGGTATGGATGTAGACGAGACTATGGGTAAGGGTAAGCTTATCGACGAACTCTTTGGCGAGTTCTGCGAGGGTAGCTTCATCCAGCCTACCTTCATTACCGATTATCCCGTTGAGATGTCGCCACTTACCAAGATGCACCGCTCTAAGCCCGGACTCACCGAGCGTTTCGAGCTGATGGTGAATGGTAAGGAGCTGGCCAATGCTTATTCTGAGCTCAACGATCCTATCGATCAGGAAGAGCGTTTCGTAGAGCAGATGAAACTTGCTGACAAGGGCGACGACGAGGCTATGATCATCGATCACGACTTCCTGCGCGCGCTGCAGTATGGTATGCCTCCCACATTCGGTATCGGTATCGGCATCGACCGTCTGGTGATGCTGATGACTGGTAAGTTTGCTATTGGCGAGGTGATGCTGTTCCCACAGATGAAGCCTGAGAAGAAGATTCCTCAGTCGACTGTAGCTGAGTGGGCCGAGATTGGTGTTCCCGAGGATATCGTCCCTGTACTCCGCAAGGCTGGTTTTAACCTCGTACAGAACATCGCCACAGAGAAGGCTCAGGGTCTTCAGCAAAAGATTGGTGAAATTTTCAAGAAGTATAAGCTCGAACTCCAGAAGCCTTCAGTAGATGAAGTCGCAGCATGGATAGAAAAAAGCAATAAATAATTTATAAGCATCGGACTTTACGGACTGGCACGGACTAATTGCCTGCGAAAGAAGAAGTCCGTAATCGTCCGTTAAGTCCGATGCAAAAAAGAAGATTATGTACGACTGTGGTAGAATAGCGATAATCGGTGGCGGCTCGTGGGCAACGGCCATAGCCAAGATTGTGGTAGGCAAAACCCACCACATCGGTTGGTATATGCGTCGCGATGACCGTATCGAGGACTTCTGCCGTTTGGGACATAACCCAGCATACCTGCAGAGTGTGCGCTTTAACATCGACGAGATTTTCTTCTCCAGCGACCTCAACAAGATTGTCCAGCAATATGACACGCTGGTATTCGTCACCCCGTCGCCCTATCTGAAGAGCCACCTCAAGAAATTGAAGACGCGCATCCGCGACAAATACATCATCACCGCCATCAAGGGTATCGTTCCCGATGAGAACCTCGTCTGTTCAGAGTATTTCCATCAGGTTTACGACGTACCTTACGAGAACCTTGCCTGCATTGGCGGACCGTCGCATGCTGAGGAGGTGGCACTCGAGCGTCTCTCCTACCTCACCGTAGGTTGTGCCGACATCGACAAGGCCCAGTCATTTGCAGATATTCTCACCAGTGACTACATCAAGACCAAGACTTCTACCGATGTTATCGGCATCGAGTATTCCAGCGTCTTGAAGAATGTCTATGCCATCGCTGCCGGTATCTGTAATGGTCTGAAATTTGGCGACAACTTCCAGGCTGTCCTCATGGCCAATGCCGTACAGGAGATGGCACGCTTCCTGAAAGTGGTACACCCCATCGACCGCAGTATTGTGGACAGTTGTTACTTAGGCGACTTGCTTGTTACAGGCTACTCCAATTTCTCACGCAACCGCACCTTCGGTAATATGATTGGTAAGGGATACTCTGTGAAGTCTGCCCAGATTGAGATGGAGATGATTGCAGAGGGTTATTTCGGCACCAAGTGTATGAAGGAAATCAATCGTCACTGTCACGTCAACATGCCTATCCTCGATGCAGTATATAATATATTGTACGAGCGTATCAGTCCGCAGATTGAAATCAAACTGCTTACTGATTCATTCAGATAAACACAAAGACGGCTGACTTGATGGTCAGCCGTCTTTACATATATGTCGCAGGCTATCAGTTGACAGCTGAGAACAGAATTTCTCCCAAGGTAGGATGGATGTGCACCATGTCACACAGTTGGTCAATGATCGTGTCACGACACATGAGAACGCTGACCTCTTGAACCATGTCGGCTGAGTGGGCGCCATAAGCATGACAGCCCAAGATGCGTCCGTCGTCGGCAACAAAGAGTTTCAGCATACCTTCCGTCTCGTTCATAGCAAGTGCCTTACCATTAGCACGCCAGAAGGACTTCTTACACTCGTATGCGACACCTTGCTCTTTTAGCTGATCCTCTGTAGGACCTACGCAGGCTGCTTCTGGTTCAGTAAAGATAGCAGCAGGCATGATATCGAAACGGATGCCATCCTTCTTGCCGATGATCTGATTCACAGCATGAATAGCCTGCATCTCAGCGGCATGAGCCAGCATCTGCTTGCCATTCACATCGCCAATAGCATAGATGCCATCAACAGTAGTCTTGAAGTTCTCATCTACAGTTACCCCCTTGCGCTCATCATACTCAATGCCAGAATTGGCGAAGTCAGCCTGCACACGAGGCTTTCTGCCAGTAGCCATCAGAATTACATCGGCATCGATATCAGCGATATTCTCAACAGCAGTCTTCATTTTGAAGGTGATGCCTTGCTTTTCCAGATACTTGCGCAGACGCTTGGCGATGTCGCTATCAAGCGCAGGGAGACACTCCTTCAGGAACTCGATGACCGTAACCTCAGAACCAAAACGATTAAACACAGAGGCGAACTCCATACCGATAACTCCAGCGCCAATAATAGCGAGACGGTTGGGGAGTGTTTCAAGCTGCAATAAGCCAGTTGAGTCAACCACGCGAGGGTCATCAAGCCCTTTTATGGGAAGCCATTTGGTTTCGGAACCTGTGGCGATGATGATGTTCTTAGCGGCAATCACATCGCCGCTCACAGAACAAGCAACGGTATGGTTATCAACCAAAGAGGCACGTTCACGAACCAGTGTGATGTTTGGATGCGAGAGAATGCCCTCAACACCCTGACGGAGTTGGGCCACAACAGTAGCCATACGTTCACGTGCTTCCTCAAAAGTTGCGCTATGCACGTAAGTCTTAGTAGGAATACAACCTACGTTCAGACATGTGCCTCCTACCTCAGAGCCTTCGAAGATAACCACCTGCAGGCCTTGCTTAGCAGCATATTCAGCGGCGCGGTAACCGCCAGGGCCCGCGCCGATGATAATCAAATCAACATTAGACATTAAACATTAAATATTAAACATTAAACATTATCTGCCTGAAGTTGGCGATAAGTCGTAACAGGATGCTTAGCTGCGAGGACATCGTCAACACGTCCGATTGGCGTAGTGTGTGGAGCACCCTTCACCATCTCCGGATCGGTTTTTGCCTCCTCGGCAATCTTTCGCATCACGTCAATGAATCCATCGAGTGTCTCCTTCGACTCATTCTCTGTAGGTTCTATCATCAGCGACTCATGGAACAGCAGAGGGAAGTAGATGGTAGGCGCATGATAACCATAGTCCAACAATCGCTTTGCCACATCCATCGTGGTTACACCTGTACTCTTATCCTTCAAGCCATCGAACACGAACTCATGACAGCACAAACCATCAATGGGAAGTTCGTAGACATCCTTCAGACTCTCCTTGATATAGTTGGCATTGAGTGTTGCCAAAGGTCCTACCTCTTTAAGGTGTTCACGACCCAACGAGAGGATGTAAGCATAGGCTCGCATCATGACACCATAGTTGCCGAAATAGGGAGATACGCAGGGGAAGAACTTCTGCAAGCCCTCACGAACACCCACAGGGCCAGCACCAGGGCCGCCACCGCCATGAGGCGTAGAGAAGGTCTTGTGCAGGTTGATATGCATCACATCGAATCCCATATCACCAGGACGACACGCTCCCAACATCGGGTTCAGATTAGCACCGTCATAGTACATCAAACCACCAGCATCGTGAACCTTCTTGGCTATCTCTGGGATGTGGGTCTCAAAGAGGCCAAGGGTATTCGGATTGGTCATCATCATGGCGGAGATATTGGGACCCTCGAGAGATACTAGACGCTCTAGATCTTCTAGATCAACTAGACCTTCAGAGGTCGACTTCACCTCAATGATTTCCAAGCCACAGACAGCAGCAGAGGCAGGATTGGTGCCATGAGCGCTGTCAGGTACGATGACCTTTTTCCTATTGATATCTCCGCGCGAACGATGATAGTTATCTATCGTCATCAAGCCTGTCAATTCACCATGAGCACCCGCATAGGGCTTGAAGGTGAAGTGAGCCAGACCTGTGAGTGCACAGAGCGACTTCTCCAACAACGTCACCAGCGCTTCAGCACCCTTTACCGTCTCTGCGGGCTGGTCAGGATGCAGATTCTGGAACTGTGGCAAAGCAGCCATCTCCTCATTGATCTTTGGGTTGTACTTCATCGTACAAGAACCGAGAGGATAGAAGCCCGTATCTACGCCAAAGTTGTTGTTCGACAGGTTGGTATAGTGGCGCACTACCGTGAGCTCATCGCACTCAGGCAACTGAGCATCCTCAGCACGACACATGGATTCGGGTATCTCGTAATTGCCATAATTATTCTTAGGCAGACTATAGCCCTTGCGTCCCTCCTTGGAGAGCTCAAAAATCAGGTTTCCATATAATCTATTATTCATAAGGCAGCAATCTTTACGAGGTTATCAATTTCTTCTTTGGTACGTTTCTCGGTTACGGCAAAGAGAATGCCTTCATCCAGTTTGACTCCACCCAGTATGCCTGCCTCAATAAAACGCTGATAGAGAGTATCTACGTCACCATCGTACATAACAAAGAACTCATTAAAGAAAGGCTTGTCAAAGGCCAAGTGGAAACGTCCTGTCTTCAGCAGTTCGTCACAGAGATAGTGGGCACCAGCGTAAGAGAGTTGGGCAGCCTCCTTGAGGCCTTGCTTACCCATCAACGACATATAGATGGTTACGAAGAGCGCCATCAGCGACTGATTAGAGCAGATGTTTGACGTAGCCTTCTGGCGACGGATATGCTGTTCACGAGCCTGCAATGTCAAGACAAAGGCACGCTGATCGCGATTGACCTCCGGTCGACCTCCGTCACGACTCGGCAATGCCTGAGCAAGCTCGTCATTGCTCTCGCTGCTCCCTCGGTTGTCCTTGGTCATACCGACAATACGTCCTGGCATCTTACGAATCAATTTCTCCGTACAACACATATAGCCTACATAAGGACCACCCCACTGCATGGGGATGCCCAGCGACTGGCCATCGCCCACAGCAATGTCTGCGCCCCACTCGCCAGGTGTCTTCAACACGGCGAGGTCGGCAGCGACACTATTCATGATGAACAATGCCTTATTCTCGTGACAAGCATCGGCAAATCCAGTATAGTCTTCTACAATACCAAAGGCGTTAGGATACTGCACGATAACTCCAGCAACACCACCTTCAGCAAGCTTAGCTTTCAGGTCGTCTAAGTCTGTCTGACCATCCTTCGACTTGATACAGTCCCAATCGATGCCTTGATGCAACGCATAATTGCGTACCACATTAAACAACTTTGTGTTTAACGTATCAGAAATGAGCACCTTATTCTGCTTCTTACCAGCTGCAACAGCCATCATCATAGCCTCAGCAGTGGCTGTAGAACCATCATACATAGAGGCATTAGACACGTCCATACCAGTGAGTTCGGCCATCATGCTCTGGTACTCAAAGATATAGTGGAGCGTACCCTGCGAGATTTCTGCCTGATAGGGGGTATAAGACGTCAGGAACTCAGAACGCTGCAGCAATTGAGGAATGACAGAGGGGGTATAGTGGTCGTAGACACCATTGCCCGCAAAACAGGTGAGTTGTGTATTCATCGCACCCAGTTTGGCAAAGGTATCGCGCACCTCCATCTCGCTCATTTCCGAAGGTAACTGATAGTCACCCTTGAAGCGGATAGCATCAGGAATCTGAGCATATAGGTCATCAAGCGACTTGATGCCCACCTTTTCAAGCATTGCTTGCAGGTCGGCATCAGTATGAGGGAAATACTTAAACATTAAAGATTGAAATTAAACATTAAACATTATTTCTCGCAGAAGGCTGCATAGGCCTTGGCATCCATCAGGTTGTCGAGCTCAGACTTGTCGGACAGTTCAACCTTGATAATCCAGTTGGCATAGGCATCGGAGTTGATAAGTTCCGGCTGGTCTTCCAGTGCCTCGTTGACTTCTACGACAACACCCGTAACAGGTGCTATCAGGTCACTGGCAGCCTTTACACTCTCTACGGCGCCAAACTCCTCACCTGCAGATACTTCGTCGTCAACTTCCGGCATATCAACATACACCACATTGCCCAAGGCATGCTGAGCATAGTCAGAGATACCGATAAAACCAGTGTTACCTTCAACGCGAACATACTCATGCGACTCACTATAGTAGAGTCCTTCCATTACTTTTGCCATAATCTTATTTATTTTACAATTATATTATTTGACCATTTTGCTATTTCTTGTAACTCTTGTTATAGAATTGTTTCTTGACAACTTTGCCTGTGAATACCTTTTTGCGGATCTGTATCTGCAACTCAGTATCCAGTTTTGCGTATTGAGCATCTACCAATGCCATGCACACGCTCTTGTCAACCGACAGACAGTGATAACCAGTAGTAACCTCGCCTATCTGTTCGCCCTGCATATTCAGCACAGGGTAGCCATGACGGGGAATAGCCTTGTCGGCCAACTCGATGCCTACCAGTTTCTTTGCAAGTCCCTCGGCCTTCTGTTTTGCTAATGCATCCTTGCCAATAAACTCAGCCTTATCAAATTTCACAAACATACCCAAGCCAGCCATGATGGGTGTAATGTCTTGGGACAGCTCGTCACCATAGAGAGGCAGACCTACCTCGAAGCGCAATGTATCTCGACATCCTAAGCCACAGGCCTGAACACCGGCAGCAATCAGTTTATCCCAACACTCGCGAATATAATCATGAGAAGCATAGATTTCAAAACCATCCTCACCTGTATAACCTGTACGACTGATAATCACATCGCCTATCGTTTTACAAGTATAGAACGATAGCTCTGCACAAGGCAATCCCAGAACGGTCTCAACAACATGCTCAGACTCTGGCCCCTGAACAGCTATCTGACCATAGAAGTCAGAACGGTTCTGAAGATCAATATCGAAGCCTTCCGCATGCTGTTGCATCCAGGCCCAATCCTTATCTATATTAGCAGCATTGATGACGAGGAAGAAGTCGTTCTCGCCCATCTTATATACTAATAGGTCATCGACAGTTCCACCATCCTCATAGCACATCATGCCATAAAAAATCTTACCAATAGGAGCACTGGTAATGTCGTTAGTAAAGATGTGTTGCACATAACGTTCTGCATCAGGACCTTTCACTGTCACCTCACCCATATGACTCACATCAAAGAGCCCTACCTTTTCACGTACTGCATAATGTTCTGGGGCAATACCGACATACTGAATAGGCATAATGAAGCCACCAAAGGGTGACATTAAAGCCCCCAATGCGACGTGCTTATCATAGAGACAAGTCTGTTTGTCCTTCTTTTCTTGTTCTTGTTCTGTTGACATCATTTTATTTTACTATTTGGTTTTCTCTATTTCTTCAATGGCACAGACATCAGCTTCTGTCAACTGGTATTTCTTGTCGCAGAGGGTCTGGATGATGAGTGTCTTAATCTCTTCTAAAGTCAGCGAGGTATAGTCTTTCAGCAAAGTGATGCGTTGACGCACGCTCTCCACACCATTCTTAGCCAGTTTCTCATGACTTGGCGTGATAGCATGGAGCATGTGCTGCATATTAGTATCGTAAAGCATAGTGCTATGAACAATACAGCCATAGGGTGTCACCCTGCAGGCGGTTCCACAGACTTTATGATCTCCTATCATGATGTCGTTATGACGGGTACCCGTAGCCTCAACACCTATCTTACGCAACACGAGCAACAACATATTGACAAAGCGGTTGAAGGCAAAGCCCACCTGTTGTTCGCTTGTAACAAACGACAGCATCAGATTGTCGCGGTCAGCATAGACACAGCCTCCCCCACTCTTTCGTTGATATACCTGGATACCGTTATCACGACAATAATCGAGATTAACTTCATTTTCTACAACCTGATTACGACCATAGATAACACTAGGCTCCACCTGCCACAAAAAGAAAGCATCGTCAGACAATTGCTGACGAGCAATATATTCCTCCATTGCAAGAAAGTACGAGAGCCTTCTTGCAACAGAATTGTCTGACAGGGTAATATTCGTCATAAACGTTCAGGTCAATAGCAAAATGCTTGTGCAAATATATGAAGTTTTTATGTAATATGCAAGAATTTTTGATTTTATTTTGCTATTTGAACGATTTGTTGTATCTTTGCGCTCTATAAAAGAACTATATACTATTTTGGAAACACAAAATAACGGGCTGTTAGCCCAAATACAATATCCTGCCGACCTGCGCAAGTTAAGCGTAGACCAGTTACCGGAAGTATGTCAGGAACTTCGCGAGGACATCGTGAAAGAACTCTCCGTAAATCCTGGTCATCTGGCATCGAGTCTGGGTGTAGCAGAGATTACAGTCGCCTTACACTATGTTTACGACACCCCAGAAGACCGTATAGTCTGGGATGTCGGACATCAAGCTTATGGTCACAAGATACTGACAGGACGCCGCGAGCAGTTCTGCACCAATCGCAAATTAGGAGGCATCCGTCCGTTCCCATCACCTTTTGAAAGTGAATATGACACCTTTGCCTGCGGTCATGCATCGAACAGCATCTCTGCAGCGCTGGGTATGGCTGTAGCAGCAAAGTTGGAAGGGAAAAACCGCAATGTGGTTGCCGTCATTGGCGATGGCGCACTGAGTGGCGGTTTGGCTTTTGAGGGATTGAACAATGTATCGTCGAGCCCCAACGATCTGCTGATTATCCTGAACGACAACGACATGTCGATAGACCGCAGCGTAGGTGGCATGCAGAAGTACTTGCTGGGATTGAATACGAACAAGACCTATAATGCCATCAAGTTCCGTACCACTCAGTGGCTGCATAATAAAGGACTGATGAATGATGATCGCAAGAAGGGCATCCAGCGCCTGTCAAATGCCATCAAGAGTGCCATTGCCCACCAGCAGAACATCTTCGACGGCATGAATATCCGTTACTTCGGTCCGTTTGACGGGCATGACGTCAAAGAGTTGGTGCGCATACTTAGTGCTATCAAGGACATGAAAGGTCCTAAGCTGTTGCATCTGCACACTCAAAAGGGACACGGATATGCACCTGCCGAAAAGGATGTGACGACATGGCATGCACCAGGAAAATTCAATCCCGACACAGGTGAACGCATTGTCGACGACGACCCAACAAAGCCCCAAAAGTATCAGGATGTGTTTGGTCATACACTATTAGAACTGGCACAGCAGAACCCGAAGATTGTGGGTGTAACACCTGCTATGCCTAGTGGCTGTTCGATGAACATCATGATGGCAGAGATGCCAGAAAGGACCTTCGATGTAGGAATTGCTGAAGGGCATGCTGTCACTTTCTCAGGCGGTATGGCCAAAGACGGTCTGCTCCCCTTCTGCAATATTTATAGTGCTTTTGCTCAAAGAGCCTTCGACAACATCATCCACGACGTGGCACTACTGAACCTGAACGTGGTGTTCTGCTTCGATCGTGCTGGACTGGTGGGAGAAGATGGTCCGACACATCATGGTGCTTTTGATATGGCTGCACTAAGGCCTGTACCCAATCTGACAATCTGTTCACCCATGGATGAGCACGAATTGCGCCGTCTGATGTATACAGCACAACTGCCCAACAAGGGACCATTTGTTATCCGCTATCCACGAGGCGGCGGTGAGTTGCAAGACTGGCGTTGTCCTTTCGAGGAGGTAAAAGTGGGCACTGGTCGTAAACTGAAGGATGGTACAGATATAGCCGTCTTGAGCATTGGTCCGATAGGTAATAACGTGACAAGGGCTATTGCCGAACTTGGCGATAACATAAGTGTCGCCCATTACGACATGCGATTTGTGAAACCACTCGACGAGTCTATACTTGACGAGGTGGGTCGCAAATTCAAGCGTATCATTACCGTAGAGAACGGTGTGCGTAACGGCGGTATGGGCTCAGCTATCATAGAGTGGATGAGTGACCACGGCTATTATCCTGTCATCAAACGTCTGGGACTCCCTGACAAGTTTGTGGAACATGGTACCGTCCAGGAACTGCAAGCTATTGTCGGTATTGACAAAGAGGGCATTATCAAAGCAATACAAGAATTGGAATGAAGATTATCATTGGCGGAGCAGGCGCTGTAGGAACACACCTGTCAAAACTACTGTCCAAGGACCACCAAGACTGTGTCCTGATAGATGATAACATAGACCGTCTGACCGGTCTGGAAAGTCGTTATGACATCATGACGCTACACGGTTCGCCCACCAGTATCCAAACTCTCAAGGAAGCTGGTGTGGAACATGCCGATTTGTTTGTTGGCGTGACGCCTGACGAGAGCCGCAATATGAATGCCTGCATGATAGCACATGCCTTAGGAGCCAAGAAAACCGTAGCACGTATTGACAACTACGAATACTTAGCACCGAACCTAAAGTCTTTTTTCGAGACAATGGGTATCAACTCACTAATCTACCCAGAAGTGCTTGCTGCCTATGATATCACCAATGGCCTGAAGATGTCGTGGGTGCGACAGCGCTGGGATGTTCATGGTGGCGCTCTCATCATGCTGGGTATCAAACTGCGTGAGACCTGTGAGATTCTAAACCAACCTCTGCGTACACTCTGCGGTCCTGACGATCCTTACCATATCGTAGCCATCAAGCGTGCTGACGAGACGCTTATCCCTGGTGGTAATGATGAATTGCGCGTCAATGATATCGCCTATTTCATGACTACCCGCGAATATATTCCCTATATTCACAAGATTTCCGGCAAGGAACACTATGCCGACGTAAAGAACGTCATTATTATGGGTGGCAGCAAGACTGCTGTACGTGTGGCACTGACTACGCCAGACTATATGAATGTGAAAATCATTGAGATTGATGAGCAACGCTGTGAGCAACTCAACGAGTTGCTTAGCAATGCTGACACGATGATTATCCACGGCGATGGTCGAGACATTGGTCTGTTACAGGACGAAGGTATCCAGAACACACAGGCTTTTGTAGCATTGACCGACAATGCAGAAACCAATATCCTAGCCTGTCTGACAGCTAAGCGACTGGGTGTACGGAAGACCGTTGCGATGGTAGAGAATCTGGACTACGTAGAGATGGCAGAGAGTCTGGATATTGGTACTATCATCAACAAGAAGACACTGGCAGCTGGACACATCTACCAGATGATGCTTGATGCCGATGTCACCAATGTACGATCATTGATGGTGGTTGATAGCGATGTCGCTGAATTTGTAGCCGCCGAAGGCTCTCGTGTCACCAAAAAAGCCGTTAAGGACTTAGGACTTCCGTTTGGTGTCACCATTGGCGGCTTGGTGCGTCATGATCAAGGTATTCTTGTCAACGGCAACACACAGATAGAAGCAGGCGACTCCGTTATGGTGTTCTGTCACGAACAGAATCTGAAGAAAGTTGAGAAATTCTTTAAGGCCAACGTGCTATGGTAAATTTACAACTGATATATAAGATTATTGGTTCACTACTCTTCTTATTGGGTTCCTTGCTGCTCATCTGTGCAGGTGTATCCCTTTATTACAAAGAAGATGATTTAGTGGCCTTTCTTATTTCAGCCATCTTTACCATTTGCTGTGGTTTCATACTGAAATATTTCGGTAGCGATGCCAACAACAACCTTAGTCGCCGCGACTCCTACCTGCTGGTTACCTCCACATGGATAGTATTCAGTCTCTTTGGCATGTTGCCATTTATCATCAGTGGCTATATCCCCAATATTACTGATGCTTTCTTTGAGACTATGTCAGGGTTCTCCACCACAGGAGCGACTATCCTTGACGACGTAGAGTCAATGCCGCATGCGACCCTTTATTGGCGTACACAGACGCAGTGGATTGGCGGTTTGGGAATCGTATTCTTCACCATTGCCATCCTGCCCTCTATGGTAGGCAGTGGTAGTGTGAAGGTCTTTGCCGCTGAAGCTACTGGTCCTATGCGTTCGAAGATGCATCCACGACTGTCAACAATGGCCAAATGGATTTGGACAGTCTATCTGGGACTAACCATTGCCTGTATCCTAGCTTTCTATGCAGCAGGCATGGACTGGTTTAATAGTATCAACTATGCGATGACGACAACTGCCACAGGAGGTTTTGCCACTCATAATGAGTCGATACTCTATTACAACACAGCTACCATCGACTACATCTGCGTGCTCTTCCAGTTCCTGGCAGGTATCAACTTTATGATGCTTTATATGAGTATCTGCAAGTTGCGTCCAAGTGTGCTCTTCAAGAGTTCAGAATTCAAACTGTATATCTTTATCATCGTAGCAGCAACTGGTTGGATTATGTACCTACTGATGACACGCAACGGCTATGGACTGGAGAATGCACTACGTTCGGCCCTGTTCCAAGTGGTGTCATTCCTAACGACTACGGGACTCTTCAACGACGATGCTGCACGCTGGCCACACATTACATGGGTAATTCTAGGCTGCATGATGTTTGTAGGAGCCTGCTCAGGTTCTACCACAGGCGGCTTCAAATGCGTCCGTGCCGTAATGATTATGAAAGTCTTGCGCAACGAGTTTCATAAGTTACTACACCCCAATGCGGTTCTTCCCGTCAAGATTAACGGCGTACCAGTACCCCACTCCCAACTGAGTACCCTGCTGGCATTCTTCGCCATCTTCACTATCATGGTTCTGCTCACGGCAATGCTGATGATTGCGGCAGGCATCGACAACACCAACTCCATTACCATTGCCCTTAGTTGTATTAGCAATGTCGGTCCTACGCTGGGCACACAGATAGGTCCAGAAATGTCGTGGAGCACCCTACCCGTCCACGTTAAGTGGATCTGTTCTTTCTTGATGCTAGTTGGTCGTCTGGAGATTATGTCTGTACTGGTGCTGTTCACCCCAGGTTTCTGGAAAGACAATTAAGCAAGAAAGCGCTCAATGTCCTGTTGGATGTGACGGAACTGCTCTGACAAAATATAACCCATATTCTTTTTCAGCGTCTGACGAATGTCGAGCAACGAATGTTCGTAACACGACATCTCGTTCTGGCGTTGCATATGATGTCGTGCTGTACGAGCTATCTCTTCCTGACGTTCCATACGAAGACGGTTGCACACCTTATTTAATATAGGAATGACTACCGTATCAAAAAGATGATGGCCCTGTATATATAAATAGGTGGTTCGCGGAGTAACACCTAAAGCCAGAATACTTTCCTTTGTACGCAGATACTCCTCTTTGTTATTGGGGAACTCGTGCTGCAACTGATGTACCTTGGTATTGACCTTCTTGCGCAGATGGGTAAGCGAAGGTTGTGGATTGAAGACATCAAAGCCACCTGGATCAGCCACACGATTGAAGTCAGAAAGTGAGAAGCGGTTATGATATCCCGCACGATAAGCCCATACCGACCATATAAACAGCGGGAATACTGCCTCAGAATACTGATACAGATAATCCTCAAAATCGAAGATACGATGGTCATTGAGCGTAATTGCCACACAGACATCATGTAGCGATGGAGCAAAGCACTGTAGACTCTCAATGGAGTATGCATAAGTATGGAAAACATAAGGACTCTCCAGCACCTTACGTGATTGCTGGGTAGCTCCTTGCAACAGATAGTCGTAGTCGGCATCGACGCAGGCTATCATCGCCTCTCCCAAACCAGCCATCAAGGCAGCTTTCTTGCCACGCTCCAGTTTCTTATGTGACGGAAGCATGACCTCGAAGTAACGCTGGTCGTTTTCATAACGCGACAATACTGTGCGCCAGAAGAAGATATCGTCGTAACTCTCGACATAGACAACTATCCTCCGTCGCGACTGCTTCGATTTCAGGCGGTTGGCAGCCTCGAAGTATTGCGAATTGAGATTATCCCTTAGCTGGTTGCTCATAATTACGAATTATGAACCATGAACTAAATCGTAATATCGCTTACCTCTGTAACCTTGTCAAGCCACCCATTCATGATGACTGCAGGCGAATGGGTCGTCAGGATAATCTGTACGTTGGGATTCATCTCGACAATAAGGTCTATCAGACGCTTCTGCCACTCGATATGCAGACTCACCTCCGGCTCATCCATAAAGAGCACATAGGGTTGCTGGTCTTCCACCAACACCGTCAACAGAATAGCAAGCATCTGCTTCTCACCCGATGAAAGCTGGTAGGGGACTAAGGTCTCGCCAATTTGTGAGAAACGGATTTCGTTCTCCGTACGCACAATCTTCTTACCCGTCTCCTCAAAGAGCTCGTCGACAATATCCTGAAAGCGTGTCTTGGGTTTTGACAATTCCTGTGCAGCATCGGCATGTCCTTCCTGTAAGGCGCTAATGATGCGATTGCCGATGTTCACCTGATAGTCCAGGTACTTACGCTGAAGATGATAAAGTTGGAAATCAAGCGCTGAGGAAATACGCGAATCCACTAGATTCATCGTCTCATTGTCGAGCATAGGTGAATCCATAGAACGAATGATATCGTAACGGATATGCGTGGCATCCTCAGGTTCTACCGTCAGATGGACCCCCTTGAGCAGGTGGTTCTGCAGGTCACCATTAGTATTGACACTGCGGAACACCTTGTTCAAGATAGTCGACTTACCCACACCATTGATACCGCTGAGGATATTCACTTGCGGGTCAAGATTCCACACAATATGCTTCTTACCACTCCACAGGGAGTCGATTTCAATAATCCGGATATAGTCTGCGTATTTCATAGGCATAATAAACAATAACTAATTAACAACCGTTATTCTCTGTCGCCCTGAGTCTTTCGCCAGAAGTCTTCCAGACGCAGGTCAAAAATCAGTGTGCTATAAGCAGGTATGACACTTCTTGCCCCGCTGCCATAACCCAACTGATAAGGAATATAAATGCGCCAGTGGTCACCACGATGCATACGCATCAATGCAGTAGAAAAGCCCTTTACGACACCACTGACAGCAAACTTTGTTGGCGTTGCCAAATCCGGGTCATAAGTACCCACATAGCTCTGATCGAAAATCATGCCTTGCGGATAGCTGTATGATGGCAGCAAACGACCAACATAGTGGACTTTCACAGAATCTGTCTGCAGGGGAGACGTTTTGCCACTCCCCTGCTCCAGTTTCTCTGCTACGATATAATCAAAATAACTCAATATATAGCCTTCATTTGGCATCGTATAGCAAGGAATGACTTCCAACTTTTGAAGCGAGCCCTGCTGCACATCCGATACCAGACGGCTGAAATACGTGTCATTGGTGTTCTGCCAGTCAGCAAACTCCTCTACAGTATCGTCTTCCTCTTTACAAGAAGCGAGGGCCAACAAAGCCAATGCGCACCAAATGATATTTCTGAACTTCATCGTATTACTGTAATTTCTTCAACAGACTAGCGATGCTCACCTTATCCTCGATGATAGAGTTGAGATCGCTGATGTTTACACGCTCCTGCTCCATGGTGTCGCGGAAACGCAGAGTTACCTTACCATCGGTCAGTGTGTCGTGGTCGACTGTTACACAGTAAGGAGTACCGATGGCATCCTGACGGCGATAACGCTTACCGATAGAATCCTTCTCATCGTACTGGCAGTTGAAGTGGAACTTCAGCTGGTCGATGATCTCACGTGCCTTCTCGGGCAGACCGTCCTTCTTGACAAGTGGCATAACAGCACACTTAACAGGAGCCAGGGCTGCGGGCAACTTGAGTACGGTACGTGTCTCGCCGTTCTCGAGCTTCTCCTCCTCGAATGCGTGGCACATGATAGAGAGGAACATACGGTCGACACCGATAGATGTCTCGATGACATACGGAGTATAGCTCTCGTTGGTCTGAGGATCGAAGTACTTGATGCTCTTGCCAGAGAACTTTTCGTGCTGACTCAGGTCGAAGTTGGTACGAGAGTGGATACCCTCAACCTCCTTGAATCCGAATGGCATCTTGAACTCGATATCAGTTGCAGCATTAGCATAGTGAGCCAGCTTGTCGTGGTCGTGGAAACGATAGTTCTCAGCGCCGAAGCCAAGAGCCTGGTGCCACTTCATACGTGTCTCCTTCCACTTGGGGAACCACTCGAGCTCAGTGCCAGGAGCTACAAAGAACTGCATCTCCATCTGCTCGAACTCACGCATACGGAAGATGAACTGACGAGCAACGATCTCATTACGGAAAGCCTTACCAATCTGAGCAATACCGAAAGGAATCTTCATACGACCAGTCTTCTGTACGTTCAGGTAGTTAACGAAGATACCCTGAGCGGTCTCAGGACGCAGGTAAACCTTCATTGAAGCATCGGCGCTGGCCCCCATCTCCGTCGAGAACATCAGGTTGAACTGACGAACGTCGGTCCAGTTCTTGGTACCGCTGATTGGGTCGACAATCTCCTCGTCGAGGATGATCTGCTTCAGCTCGTCCAGGTCCGGACCCTGCATGGCTGCGGCGTAGCGGGCATGCAGGTTGTCGCGCTTCTCCTTCGTCTCCTTTACGCGCTCGCTTGTCTCCATATATTTAGCCTCGTCGAAGCTGTCTCCAAAACGCTTGCGAGCCTTCTCTACTTCCTTCTGAATCTTCTCGTCGTACTTGGCAATCTGGTCCTCGATAAGTACATCGGCACGATAACGCTTCTTAGAGTCGCGGTTGTCGATCAAGGGATCGTTGAAGGCATCAACGTGACCAGAAGCCTTCCATATTGTGGGGTGCATGAAGATAGCCGAGTCGATACCTACGATATTCTCGTGAAGCATCGTCATGGCCTTCCACCAATACTGCTTAATGTTATTCTTCAACTCTACACCGTTCTGACCGTAGTCATAAACAGCTCCTAAACCATCGTAAATCTCACTTGAGGGGAACACAAAGCCATACTCCTTGCAGTGGCTTACGATTTTCTTAAATACATCTTCTTGTGCCATTTCTTTATTTACTTTTTATCTTTTTGCTTTTTAACTTTTTATTTATATTGCGTGCAAAGGTAGTCATTTTCAACGAATAAACCGCCATTTGTACACATTATTTAATAAAAAAGAGGATAACAGAGAGATATATTTGTTATTACCACAAATAGTAATTTATATTTAAGGGCTTAAAACATAAGTTCAAAGGCGTTATACTTATGTTTTAAGACTGAGAATATATATTTTACGTCTGCAAATACAAAATGCACAAGGAGAAAAAACATAACCATACGAGGGTATGATTCGCAGAAGGTACAGACAATAAAATGAAAAACTGAAATAAAATTTGGCTTTCTCGCCTTTTTTTAGTACTTTTGCAGGAAAATCGAAAACTACTACATTATTTATGGACGACGAAATAAAAGACGACATCATCAACTCAGAGGGTCCTGAATTTGCAGACACTCCTGACACAGGAGAGGAACCTGCTTCGCATTCAGACTACAAGCCTGTAAACCGTTTTGACGCTGCTGCCGTACATCACCTGAGCGGCATGTACCAGAACTGGTTCCTGGACTACGCTTCCTACGTTATCTTGGAGCGTGCCGTACCTCATATTGAGGACGGACTGAAACCCGTGCAGCGCCGTATCCTGCACTCCATGAAGCGCATGGACGACGGACGCTATAACAAGGTAGCAAACATTGTAGGACACACCATGCAGTTCCACCCCCACGGCGACGCCAGTATTGGTGACGCCCTGGTGCAGATGGGACAGAAGGATCTATTGATAGACACACAGGGTAACTGGGGTAACATTCTGACAGGAAACAGGGCTGCCGCGCCTCGATATATTGAGGCACGACTGAGCAAGTTTGCCCTCGATACCGTCTTCAACCCAAAGACCACCGATTGGCAGATGTCATACGATGGGCGCAACAAGGAGCCTATCACCCTGCCTGTCAAGTTCCCACTATTGTTGGCTCAAGGTGCCGAGGGTATTGCCGTAGGTTTGTCGTCCAAGATTCTACCACACAACTTCTGCGAAATCTGTGATGCCGCCATCAGCTATCTGCATGGCGAGGAGTTCCACCTCTACCCAGACTTCCCAACAGGTGGCAGCATCGATGTTAGCAAATATAACGATGGCCAGCGTGGTGGTGTCCTGAAGGTTCGTGCCAAGATAGAAAAGCTCGACTCCAAGACGCTCGTCATCCGCGAGATACCTTTCTCCAAAACTACAGAGACGGTGATTGACAGCATTCTGAAGGCTATCGAGAAGGGTAAAATCAAGGCTCGTCACGTGGAAGACCTGACAGCTGCCAAAGTAGAGATACAGGTTCAGTTGGCCCCTGGTGTATCAAGCGACAAGACGTTGGATGCCCTCTACGCCTTCTCTGACTGCGAAATCAATATTTCGCCCAACTGTTGCGTCATTGAGGACAACAAGCCGCAGTTCTTGACTGTCAGCGACGTGCTGTGCCACTCTACAGATCGCACCAAAGACCTGATTCGTCAGGAATTGGAGATTCGCAAGGGTGAACTCTTAGAACAACTGCACTTCTGCTCGTTGGAGAAAATCTTCATCGAGGAACGCATCTATAAGGACAAAAAATTCGAACAGGCGCCCAATATCGATGCTGTGTGTGAACACATCGACGAGCGCTTGACACCCTTCTATCCGCAGATGGTTCGCGAGGTCACGAAGGACGACATCCTGAAGTTGCTGGAAATCAAGATGCAGCGCATTTTGAAGTTCAACAAGGACAAGGCCGATGAACTCATGGCTCGCATCCAGGCAGAGATTGAAGAAATCAATCGCGACCTGGCAAACCTTGTGGAAGTGACGGCCCAGTGGTTCCAGTTCCTGAAGGACAAGTACGGCAAGGATCATCCACGCATGACGGAAATCCGAAACTTCGACACCATCGAGGCTACGAAGGTCGTCGAGGCTAACCAGAAGCTGTACATCAATCGTCAGGACGGCTTCATCGGCACCAGTCTGAAGAAGGACGAGTTTGTCTGCAACTGCTCTGATATTGACGACATCATCATCTTCTATAAGGATGGTAAGTTCAAGGTTGTGAAAGTGGCTGACAAGCTGTTTGTCGGCAAGAACGTCATGTGGATCAGCGTCTTCAAGAAGAACGACCAACGCACCATCTACAATGCCGTTTATCGTGATGGTCGCAAGGGCTATTACTACATCAAGCGCTTTAACGTCTCAAGCGTCACTCGCGATCGCGAATACGACATCACAGCAGGTACAGAGGGCTCACGCGTCGTTTATTTCACTGCTAACCCCAATGGCGAGGCTGAGGTCATCAAGGTCACACTCGACCCAGCACCCAAGCTGAAGCGTATCTTCTTCGACAAGGACTTCTCAGAAGTGCTTATCAAGGGACGTGCCGCTAAGGGAAACCTGTTGACGAAATACCAGGTACACCGTATCGGTCTGAAGAGTCACGGACACTCAACGCTTGGTGGTCGCAAGGTGTGGTACGACCCAGACGTCAATCGTCTGAACTACGACGAGCACGGACGTCTGCTGGGTGAATTCTTCGATGGTGACAGCATCCTGGTTATTTTGAAGAACGGCGACTACTACCTGTCAGGTTTCGACCCCAACGTACACTTTGAGGACAATATCCAGCTGATAGAGAAATACGAATCAGAGAAGATTTGGAGTTGTGTACTCTACGACGCTGACAATCAAGGCTATCCGTATATCAAGCGTTTCCTCATGGAGGCTACGAAACGTAAGCAGAACTACATCGGTGAGAACGCCAACTCACAACAGTTGCTGCTGACAGACACCTATTATCCACGCCTGCTGGTTACCTATGGTGGCAACGATGCCTTCAGAGGTAGTGAGGAAATTGATGTTGAGCAATTCATCTCCGTCAAAGGATTCAAGGCAAAAGGTAAGCGTCTCACCACCTGGCAGATTGCCAGCATTGAAGAGTTAGAACCCCTACGCCAGCCAGAGATTCCAGAAACGCCAGATAATGAAGAGGAAGAAGAGGAAAACCTCGATCCTGATGCAGGAAAGAGCCAGCAACAGGTTATGGACGAGATGACAGGACAACTGAGACTGTTTGATGAGGACGAAGTATAAGATAGGGCTGTTGGCTATTGGCTGTTGGCTGTTGGCACTTCCTGCTAATAGCCAAAAAACTATCACCCGTAGCACGATGATTGGTATCGGACGTACCAACATCCTTGACACCTATCTCTCTGATGAGCACTTCAAGGGTACAGGCGTGAGTTTTCTGGCTACTGTCGAACGTCAGCGTCCTGACAGCAGATGGTCAACCATCATGGAGCACGAAGGTAATCTTTCGTCCTGCGACAGTCGTCACACCCAACAGGAACTGGAGGGAGCCTACAACTTCTATTGGGGCAAGCTATACTGTTGGCAACTGCTCGATGGAGCATTGAGTCTGCAGGCTGGTGGATTGCTCAATGCCTCGCTGGGATTCATCTACAACACCTCCAACGGCAATAATCCTGCACAGGCTCGCGCCCACCTGAATGTGATGCCCACAGGTGTTGCCAGCTATCGGTTCCAGTTATTCAACAAGACCTTTGTGGCACGCTACGAGTTGGCGTTACCGCTGGCAGGAATTTGTTTCTCGCCCAACTACGGACAGTCATACTATGAGATTTTCAATCGTGGCGACTACGACCACAACGCTGTAGTGACCACAATGGCAACAGCACCAGAATGGCGTAATCTGCTGACGCTCGATGCAGCCATCACTCGCAAGTTGACTCTTCGTATTGGCTATCTGGGTAACATCCAGCAGTCAAAGGTTAACAACCTGCGTCAGCATGTCTGGACGCATCGTTTCCTCATTGGTATCACCAAACGCTTCAGTATCACTCCCCACGCACTATGAGAAAGATTATAGATTATCTAGTCATACTAGTATTATTGGTACCATTAGTCTCCTGCGTAGATACTGAGGAACGCGACGACACACCCTCAGGCAACTTCGAGGCACTTTGGCAGATACTCGACGAGCGCTACTGTTTCTTTGACTACAAACAGAAGGAATATGGGCTAGACTGGAACGAAGTCTACAATAAATACAAAGTGCGTGTCAATGACAATATGAACACCACGCAGCTCTTCGAGGTGCTTTGCGACATGTTGGCAGAGTTGCGAGACGGACATGTTAACCTATCCAGTTCGATGGACTATGGCCGTTACTGGAAGTGGCAGGAGGACTATCCAAATAATTTCAGCGATACCCTATCACGACGTTATCTGGGTACAGACTACAAGATTGCCAGTGGTCTGCGCTATCGTGTCCTCGACGATAACATCGGCTATATCCGCTGTGCTTCTTTCGAATCACCTATTGGTGAAGGAAATCTTGATGAAGTTCTTTCCTATCTGCTTCTCTGTCGTGGACTGATTATTGATATCCGTAGCAATGGTGGTGGCGACCTCACTACTGCTGAACGACTGGCTGGGCGCTTCGTACACGAGAAAACTCTAGTGGGTTATATGCAGCACAAGACAGGAACAGGTCACAATGATTTCTCTGAACTGAAAGAGATGTATCTGGAGCCTTCGAGCAATGTGCGCTGGTACAAAAAAGTTTGCGTACTCACCAATCGTAGCGTTTATAGTGCTGCCAATGCCTTTGCTGTATGGATGCATGAACTACCAAACGTTATGCTTGTGGGCGACCATACTGGTGGCGGCAGCGGAATGCCTATGAGTAATAGCCTGCCCAACGGATGGAGCGTACGTTTCTCTGCCTGTCCTATGTATGACGGAAAGAAACAACAGACAGAGTTTGGTATCGACCCTGATGTAAAGGTTAGTCTGAACTACGACCTCACGTATGGTAGTGCCCCTAAGGACGACATCATCGAGGCAGCTCGCCAACTTTTAGTCAAATAATTTGGCTATTTCAGCAAAAAGCATTACCTTTGCACCCGCAAATTTACCTATTGGCTATTTGCTACTGTTTTTTTGCACTAGCGCCTGTGGCGGAATTGGTAGACGCGCTAGACTTAGGATCTAGTGTCTCGCGACGTGCAGGTTCGAGTCCTGTCAGGCGCACAGAAAAGAATAAGGAGACTCTCATCGGAGCCTCCTTATTTCTTTATCTCATCAAGGGTTACTAGCAGTTTCCCTGGCTTACTTCTTCTGATAGCGAACGGTCAGCGTTGGGGTATAGGTATTTTCCAACAGCACAGAAATCAGACCTTCACCAGCATCAAAGTTAGCCTCCTTATGGTCTTCCTTGAGGACAGGACAATCAGGCCATGCTCCCAATTCCTTCTCCAAACCATCGCGCAGCTCCTGCCACATCTGACGAGTACTGTCATTGGTAGAGAGGTTGTAAGTCTCCTGAACAACCATCAGCTTTTCACCATTAAAGGCAGCCAACACACGATAGTGCTCAGCAGGTGATGCCAACACGACAGTCTTTCCGCTGTCTGATGCAGCAGAGTCGACAGCAAAGCCACGTGCCATCATGGAGTCCACAAACTGAGCCACAGGCATTGTGAATGCCAGACCACGATAGTTAAAATCAGCAGGTGCATCCTTCTGACAGGCGCACAAGGCTGCGACAGCCATCAAAGCAAAAACAAGTTTCTTCATATTCGTATAATGTTTAGTTAGTTGTGATTATTCTGATAACATCGTCACCTCAATGCAACGCTGAGCATCCAAGAGGCGCTGGGCCATACGTTGTACTTTCTCTGCCGTCATCTCCTCAACCATCTTGCAATAGTCTTTATCGAAATCGGCATTATCGTCCAACTCATGCCAGATGACATAGCTCCAGTAATCGTTGGTAATAGCAGCCTGCTGGTATTGCTTAACCAAATACTGCTTCACCTTATCCACGCTGCTGGCAGCAGGACCATTCTTGGCAATATTCGCCAACTGCTGGTAGATGATAGGATTCAGTTCCTCATAACGTTCAGGATCTGCATTATAGGAGATACGCAGCATGGCGTTAGGTTTATCTTCCTTGTTCAAATCAAAATCGACACCAACACCATAGGTCCCCCCCTTCTCCTCACGAACAGAATCCGTATAGGCTATCGAGAGGCAACGCTTCAGGAAGTCCAGTTCCAGGTCGCTCTGGGGCGAGAAGGGCACATCGGCAGAGTAGTAGATGCCCACATTAGCCAATGGCGTATTCATCTTCTTGCGGAAGCGGCACACCTTTGAACCCTCAACAATCTGGGGTACATTCTTCCAGTTGACCTGCTCGTTCTTGTGGGTAGTAGGCAGCGTGGCCAGATACTGGCATACCAACTGGCGCAACTGCTGTTCATCATAGTTGCCAATGATTACCGTCTTGAAGTTTGATGCATCGCTGAACAGATGACGATAGAGTTGCAGGATGCGATCGTAGTTCACCTTCTCGAGTGTTGCCTGAACAACAGGTTCCAGACGCGGATGGTGACCATAAATAACTGCACGTACAGAGTCGTTATAGTCTACCTTGGGAGATGCGTTACGATTTGTCAGGAAGGCATGCGTGCGATTAATCAGGCTGGCAAAAGCCACGGTATCACGACGCGGCTGTGTGAAATAGAGGTATGCCAACTCAAACATCGTAGGCATATCTTTCAGAGATACACCACCACTGATAACCTGTCCACGCGTGCTTACAGAAGGTTGCAAACGTACTGACTTGCCTGACAGCATACGACGCAATGTTGTAGCATCAAACTGAGCCACACCAGCATCAGTAATAGCACTATTCATCAGGTTAAAGTTAGGAATGTCCTCGTCGTCAAAGACAGAGGCACCACCATCAGCCTGCATACGCATGGAGACTGCATCGGCAGCAAAGTCCGTCTTCTTGACATACACCTTCATACCATTCGACAGCGTCCACTCAGAGAAGCCATGCTTGAAAGCCTTCTCGCTGACAATGCTTCCTGGCTGTGGCAACTCGCTAATAAGATGTTCAGCTATCTCCTGCTCTGGATAAGGTGCATACGACAACTGCTGAGCAGCCAGAATAACATTCTCTATCTGCTGTTCTGTAGGCAGCACCAGTCCTTCTTTGTCAGGAGCATACATGATAGCCACCTGATTCTTGTCTGTAATCAGTTCACGAGCAGCATTGTTCACCTCCTCCAACGTTACCTCACGATCGAAGCGGCGTGTCAGTTCCAACTGGTCGTCAATAGAGATGAGTGGTTCGCCATTCAGAAAATGCTGGATGCAGGCTGTCACAAACTTAGAGTTTCGACGATCGTCACGCTCACGATACTTACGTTCATCGTGGTTCAGACGCATGCTCTTAGCACGTTGCAGCTCCGACTGAGTGAAACCATGTTGGCGAACACGCTCCTCAACACCTACTGCAGCGATGATACCTCCCAAGACATTGTTTTCCTGACAGCTGACAGACAATGAGAACGACTCCTTCATACGGCTGAGGAAGAACGTTGTCGCACGACCTGTAGCACTCTGATAGGGAGGATTAGCTTGTAGGCGCAGTTCAGCTAAACGGTCGTTCATCATAGCGCCTATCAGCAGGTCTATATATTCACCACGCTTATATTTCACGTCGTTCTTCTCGTTGTCAGGTGTCGCATCACGCTTCTGGTAGAGGTGACACAACACGATGGGCTGTTCGGCATCTTTCTCGATATCGACAATCATCTTCTCGTTATCACCTACAGGATAGTACTCACGCTTGGCAGGATTCTTAGGTGTGGGAATCTTGGAGAATAGTTTCTGAATCTTCTTCTCCACTTTGTTGACATCAATGTCGCCCACCACGACGATAGCCTGCAGGTCAGGACGATACCACTTATGGTAGTAGTCGCGTAAGTCCTGATAGGGGAAGTTGTCGACGATATCCATCGAACCAATAGGCATACAGTCCTCATACTTCGTACCCTTATAGACCTTCGGCATAGCCTGTTCCATCAGTCGCTGCACGGCACGTCCGGCACGACGCGTACGCCACTCTTCATGGATGACACCACGTTCCTTGTCAATCTCTGCATCTTCCAGCAACAGATAGTGACTCCAGTCGTTCAAAATCAGCAGGCAAGAGTCGAGGATACCCTCACGCTTCAAGGGAACAGAAGAGATGTTATATACCGTCTGTTCTACGCTAGTATAAGCATTCAGGTTGGCACCAAACTTCACACCGATGGTCTCACACCAAGGAACGATACCCAACTGTTTTCCCTTACCAGGGAAGTGCTTGGTACCGTTAAAAGCCATATGTTCCAAGAAGTGTGCCAAACCGCGCTGACGAGGTTCCTCCTGAATGGAACCCACTTTCTGGGCGATATAGAAATCTGCCAGTCCTGCCTCTTTGGCATTATGACGCAGATAGTATGTCAGGCCGTTCTTCAGCTTTCCTGTCCTGATGGTAGGATCTTGTGACAAGGGCTGTGCTGAGAGCACTACAGCAAGTGTCAACAAGAACATTGTTGAAACAATTTTTCTCATCGTTCTATTGATTTTGAGCGCAAAGTTACGAAATACCATTGACATAAGCAACAAGAATTAAGAAAAATTTACACACATACCTACTAATAGGTATTGCGAAATCGACAAAATCTTCGTACTTTTGCACCATAATAATATAATATGTACAAACGACTACTCTTTTTCATTATCATATTCTGCCAATTGGCAACGCTTCACGCCCAGCAAATCACCATTGCCGGACGTGTCGCTGACGAAGAGACGCAGAAGCCGATAGAGTTTGCCTCCATCCTGATGAAGGAGAACGGACTATGGGCTATTACTGGTGCTGATGGTTCCTTCCGCATCAAGAATGTTCCTGCTGGCAAGGTGGTGCTGACCATCCAATGTCTGGGCTATGCCACTCGTCAGATTGCCCTTGACATCAACAAGGACATTCCTCGCCTGCGCATCAACTTGAAACAAGAGAACCTGAAGCTGGACGAAGTCACCGTGACTGCCAAGCGCAAGGATAACGAGAGTACCACCAGCTATACTATCGACAGGGCAGCCCTCGACCAGCAACAACTGTTGAATGTGAGCGATATCGCCACCTTGTTGCCTGGCGGAAAGACGGTTAATGCCACCCTGATGAGCGACAACCGTATGGCGCTGCGAAGTGGTAGTCAGGAGAAAGGCAACGCTTCCTTTGGTACCGCTATTGAGGTGGATGGCATGCGACTCGACAACAACGCTTCAGCAGGCGAGACAGCAGGTGCCAGCACTCGTACCATCAGCGCTTCGAACATCGAGTCCATAGAGATTGTCACGGGTATTCCCTCTGTAGAGTATGGCGACCTGTCGAATGGTGTCGTCAAGGTGAACACTCGCAAGGGTAAGTCGCCTTTCATTGTGGAGGGCAAACTCAATCAGCACACCCAACAGATAGCCCTGAACAAAGGTTTTGATTTGGGCCATCGCAATGGTGTATTGAATGCTTCTTTCGAACATGCCCGTTCCTTTAGCAATGCAGCATCGCCCCATACAGCCTACCAGCGCAACATCCTGTCGTTGCACTACATGAACATCTTTATGCGAGAGACGACACCCCTGACGCTGAATGTTGGTTTGACAGGCAACATCGGAGGCTATAACGCAGAGGCTGACCCAGACAACGAACTCGACGACTACAGCAAGTCGCGCGACAACAATCTGCGTGCACACTTCGAACTGAACTGGTTGCTGAACAAAAAGTGGATTACCAACCTCTCGCTACGTGGTTCCTTGTCGACAGCTGATCGCAAGAGCGAGGACTACACCCACACCAATAGCGCTACCACACTGTCTAACCTTCACGCCATGCAGGAGGGTTACTTTATGGCTACCAACTACGACAGCAATCCCAATGCACCCATCATTCTTGGTCCTACAGGCTATTGGCACGTCAAACAATTCCACGATTCCAAACCCATCAACGGCTCCTTGCGTCTGAAAGCCGACTGGACGCGTCGCTTCAACAAGCTGATGAGTCGTTTGATGTTGGGTGCAGAATATACAAGCAGTCGCAACAACGGACGAGGCACGTATTACGATGACCTGCGCTATGCACCCACCTGGCGCGAGTATCGCTATGACGACCTGCCCACTCTGAACAACATAGCCCTCTATGCAGAGGAAAAGGTTAGCATTTCCACGTCAAAGTTGTCGACGCTGGAGATTACTGCTGGACTGCGCGACGACATCACCATCATCAACGGCTCGGAGTATGGTACTGTCAGTTCCCTGTCACCACGCTTCAATGGTCGCTATACGTTCTGGAAGAATCGTCGCAAGCGTGTAGTCAGCGACCTGGTACTGCATGCCGGATGGGGCAAGAGCGTCAAGTTGCCCTCCTTCCAGGTGCTCTACCCCAGCCCATCATACTACGACATCGAGGTATTCCGTTCGCCATCGACTGCTGACAACACCACCGTCAGCGCATGGTACACACGCCCCTCGAAAGCCCTCTACAACCCTGACCTGAAGTGGCAGTACACTAACCAGACAGACATCGGCATCGAGATGAATATAAAAGGTACGCGCGTATCGCTGTCTGCCTTCCACCATCGTACCTACAACCCTTATATGGCCACTACGGAATATACGCCATTCAGCTACTATTACACCCCCGTTTCTGCCTTGGAGGGGCTCACGATACCTACCGACGGACGCACCTACGCCATCAACCCATCGACAGGTACTGTGACTGTCCGTTCAGCTGACGGAAGTAGCGCTGTCGTTCCCAGCAATGAGCGACGTTTCTACCAGAGCAACACTCGCTATGTCAACGCCTCGCCTCTGGATCGCTACGGACTGGAATGGATGATTGATTTCAAGCAGTTCAAGGCGCTGAACACCAGTCTGCGCTTCGACGGCAACTACTATTACTACAAGAGTAAAGACGAGACGCTCTTTGCCAGCATGCACAACAGCAATACCAAGATGACAGGCACTGGCGAACCCTACCAGTATATCGGTTGGTATCGTGGTACCAGCGGCACCTCCACAGCACAGACATCCATTGCCAATGGTGCCATCTCAAAGACGCTCAACCTCAACACCACCATCACCACGCACATTCCCAGAATTCGTCTCATCATGGCCCTGCGCATTGAGAGTACGCTTTACAGCTATCACAAGAGCCTCAGCGACTTTGATGGCGATGTCTATCCAGAATACTACACGACGTGGGACAATCCTACCACCATGATACCCTTTGCAGAGAAGTTCCTGTGGGCGAAAGACAACGACGCTACGCTGTATAACGACCTGCAAAACCTCGTGGTACACCCCAACACAGCGTATGTGATGAATGCCAATCGCATCAGCGCCTACTATTCTGCCAACTTCAGCGTAACCAAGGAGATTGGTGACCACGTGTCTATCTCGTTCTATGCGAACAACTTCTTTAACAACATGAAGACCGTCCACTCCTCGCAGACCGACCTCGACGCGTCGCTCTTCTCCAGCAGTTATATTCCCAGTTATTACTACGGACTATCCCTCAGACTCAAGCTATGAAGAAAATACTCCGCACGATAATATGCCTTGTTTGTTGCTATGCCATAGCGACATACCTGACAGCTTGCTCCGACCAGGACGCCCCCTCTGTTGACACCAGCGAGGTTCGTATCTTGTTGGCTGGTCTCGACGACGACCTGTCAGGTCTCGACGTCCAACTGCGCAACATCAGTACAGGCAGCGTGTTCATTGAGAAGAGCAACACACAGGGTATCGCCATTTTCAATGTTACCCCAGGACTTTACGAGGCGCTGACCTCGCAGACGCGCAATACCACAGGCAACGAGTACTACAGCTATAACGGCACCTCAGGACAGATTACCGTCCTTGCCAATCAGGGCGCCACAGCCACCATTCCCATGAAACGCGCCACCATCAGTCGACTGGTCATCAAGGAACTCTACTGCGGAGGATGTATGGCTGACGATGGTGTTACTGCCTTCCACTACGACAAGTGCGTCATTCTCTATAACAACAGCGCCGAACCAGCATCCTACGACAACCTCTGCTTTGGTATGTCGGCACCTGCCAACGCTCAGGCTACCAACAACAACTACTTGGCCAATGGTCGTCTGAACTACGAGGGCGAAGGTTTCACACCCTTGTGGAATGGTATCTGGTACTTCCCCTCGACGCTGACCATCGACCCCTATTCTGAGATTGTCGTCAACATTCATGGTGCCATTGACAACACGCAGACCATCAGTCAGTCCATCAACTTTGCCAATGCCGACTACTACTGTATGTTCGACCCTGAGAGCGGCTACAACAACCAGCGCTACTGTCCTACGCCCTCAGAGGTCATCCCCACGTCGCACTACTTGAAAGCAGCAGTCTATGGACTGGGCAACGCCTGGCCATTGAGTAATTCGTCACCATCGTTGGTACTGTTTCAGACAAAGGATGTTGCCCCTGCTGACTATGCACAGAATAACGACAACTACTGGTATGATGGTGGAGGCAACAACGTCGCTAAGCGATGCGTCAAGGTACCCAACAACTGGATTATCGACGCCATCGAGGTCTTCTCCAGCGACTATGCCACACAATGCATGAAGCGCCTCACAGCCGATATCGATGCAGGTTACGTCTGGATGACCAACAAAAAGGGGCACTCGCTCTATCGCAACGTCGACAAGCAGGCTACAGAGCAGTTGCCAGAAAACGATGGCAAACTGGTTTACGACTACGCCTTGGGCGTTGACGACAGTACCGACCCCAGCGGCATCGACGCAGAGGCCAGCATCCAGAAGGGTGCCCACATCATCTATCAGAACACCAACAATGCCACCAACGATTTCCACGAACGCCAGCTATGCTCACTAAGAAAATAATTGTCCTCCTGTCCTGTTTGCTGGCACTGAATGCCAGCACACTCTTCGCTCAAGATTCTTTGACCAATGGTCAAAGTGTGGCGTTGCAATGTCTGCTCTTGCGCGACTACCGCTTCGTGCAACAGTCGTCGCCCTGGCTCACCCAACGTAATGCAGCAGCGCTGACGCTATTTAACAGCCAGAGCATTTCTGAGGCAGAGTTGTCGTTTACCCATGCTAGTGGCAAACTGACGAACTTCAGTGGTTCACCCTCGTCGAACGATTTCCAGGCAGCCACCGAGTCGTACTATCGCATCAATCCTCGTACCGTTGTCTATGGTGCCATCAGTTACGACAACCTATCGGGCAAGGATATGACGGGCTCTGTCTTTATGCAAGACCGTCTGCCCTTCGACATCGTGGAGGACTCGCTGACCAACATGGGGCGCAAGCATCGCGACACCTATCACCTTGTGGGCGCCTTCGGCTATCAGGTGGCCAATGGCTTTGCTGTTGGTATGAAAGCCGACTACACCGCTGCCAACTACGCCAAATACAAGGACTTGCGCCACAAGAACAAGCTGATGAACCTCGACTTTACAGCAGGTGTGCTGGGCTGTTTCAATATTCAAGGTTCCACTGTCAACGTAGGTCTCGACTACACCTACCATCGTCGTACGGAGAGTGTGGAGTTTGGCACTTACGGCAAGGCCGACAAGGTGTATAAGTCACTCATCGACTATGGAGCGCTGATGGGTATCGTTGAGCAGTTTGGCAACGATGGCTATACGGACAAGACCAACGAGATGCCCCTCTTCGAGGATGCTCATGGTGTGGGACTGCAACTGGAGTTCATGCCTCTCTTCCTTGCCGTTTCCTATAGTCACGCAACGGGCTATTATGGTCGTCCGTCGCAGTACACCATCACCTATACCGACCACGATCGCAACATCTTCACGCTTCAGGGTCGCCTCTCCCATGCCTTCAGCACATCGAGGATTTCCCTCGACGTCAAATACCAGAGCGAGAAGTTGGAGAACCGCATCAACACCTATCGCGGACTGACTAACGACTATGGTGCCACCTACTACGAATACTACGATGCGACGAAAAGTGGCGAGAAAGGTTGGCGCAATTTCGATGTTGACTACACCCTCCACTTGGGCATCCGTCACGAGTTGCCCACATGGACCATTACGGCTGGCTACCACTGGCAACAGCGTGACATCACAGCCTACCTCTATCCCTACTATCGTCAGCAACAGTTGAACACCAGCGAGGTAACAGCCAGCATGACACGCAATCTGAACCTCATGGGTGGCATTCTTGGCGTGACGCTGAAGGGTGGTTACCAGACTGGTTCTGGCGACCCCTACCACGATGGTTCGTTTGTTACACCCAGCGCCAAACAACCTCAGCCTGCCACAATGGAGGCTTTCCTCTATCGCGACTACGAGTTCCTGACAGCCAAGCAGTACCATCTCGGCCTACAGTTGAAGTACAACTTCATTTTCCCAGGCACCCGCTTGAATACTTTCGTGCGTACTGCCTTCGACTATCGCAAGGCAAAAACAAATGACGAGAGGCTATCAGGTTTCCACAACCCTCATCGCACTCTCGTCACTATTGCCGCAGGTCACACGTTCTAACGCACCACGACCTTTTTGCCGTTAACAATATTCAGACCCTTTCGCAGACCACTCAGGCGAATACCCTGCAGGTTGTATATCGAATTCTTAACTGTGAATTGTGAATTGTGAACGGTCTCGATGCCAGTACCAGTAACCTTTTGTAATTTAGCACTTGCCCAGATTTCGGCATAACCTACAGCGCCATCATAGGGCTGATTAGTGCTCACTACTGCATAGATTTGTTGAGTCTTTGGCAGTGAAAAGGTGCTGCTGCCTACCGTCTGCCAGTCACTCCAAAGTGTCATCCCCTCCAACTTCTGTGTATCGATATTCTCTGTCAGCAGATAGATATAACGGTGATTTCCGTCAGTATCTTTGCCAAACAAAGCATAGCTCGATGCAGGTTCCTGGAACTCCTTGGTAGAGACAGGGTTGTCAGCATCAAGAGCCCAGCCCAGTCGGATGTTCTCACCATTCTGTTCCACTACTATTTTCCAGTCAGCAGCATAGGTATTAGCACCCCTAACCATCAACTGCTCAGCATGACAGTCGAGTGAGGTTCCATCCGTTGCTGCCGTAGTTGTGAAAGCGATTTCCTCACTGCCGCCCTCAAAAGGACTGGCGACTAATTTCCAATTGCCAACAAGTTCCTCTATAACTTGTGCAGACGCCTGTCCACTCAAGAGCAGACAGGCGCTACATAACAATATTGATTTTCTAATCATTCTATATCTATACAATAATCTGATTACTTAATCACGACCTTTTTGCCATTAACAATGTTCAGACCCTTCTGCACACTGTTCAGACGAATACCCTGCAGGTTGTAAATCTGAAGGCCCTTGACATCTGCAGCATTGACATTACTGATACCATTCGTTCCCTCAGTGATAGAGATGGGCAACAGCTGGTTAACAGTATCAGACTTACCCGTCAGGATGGCTACAATGGTAATATTCTCCAACGTAGTATCCTTTGTCCAATTCTCAATCTTGTGAAGCTGTTGGTTGGCAGTCTCATTACCATTATTGACGTCAATGGTAGCATCGCCCTGCGTCAGTGTACCAGCAGTAGCACTTGTCATCGTCAGCGTAGCACCACTAATCTTCACTACCTTATTCTTATTGGCAGCAACATTCACCTCGGCAAGTGTACCTTCGGCTGTGGTATATTCATTGATGTATTCAATAGCGATTGAACCGTCCTGCGAATGAATGGCCTCCTTCATCTGTGCATTGCCACTGTTCTTGCGTACGATAGTATAAAAGACTGCATTGATCCTGGTCTTCTCTTGCAGAGAGCCAATGATAGATGTATACTGAGCCATGCAACCACCTGTAGCATCCTGAATCCAAGCAGTACCGTAACCATTGGCAGAGATACCGATAACCTCAGCATTAGTCAGCGTGAGTTTGGCAGGTGTACCATCCTCAAGGGCATTGAACTCAGCAATATTTGCACATTCTGTATAATCAATCTGTGCAGTTACTGTTTCAGCATTCTTCTCAGCAAGTGTGATGGTTGCCTTTGCAAGATAAGCAGTACCTTGCTTCTGAGGCATTGTGAAGTACACCACGTCAGCATTTCCTGTCCAGGTATGGTCTTCGACAGTGCCCACCATCGGAGTCATATTCAAATCACCAGCACCAGCCTGTGTGAACTCAATCTTCGTAACAGCATAGCCCTCAGGAGCCGTAATACCCATCATTGCGTACATGGGGAACATAGCCAGGCAAGTGCCGCGACTGTTGTCTGCGTAGATAGCCGATTGAGCAGAACCAGCAGTAACCTGCAGAGCGACATTGTCAACAGTAAAGGTCTCATTGAAGATAAAGCCCTCTGGGTCAGTCAGTTTCGTACCGACCTTGTGCAGACTCTCATTAAAAGCGAAAGTCACCTCTGTAGGCTGTACACCAGCAGCAACAATAGCGTCGGCAGAGATAGGCATCAGGAACCAACCTGTGATGTAATAGATCAAGATACCAGTAATCTTGCTGGCAGCCTCAGGCCATACATAGTCTGTAGGCAGTACACCCATATAGTCGCGAGCCTTGATTGCCAGTTCATTACCATCAGCATCTTTTAAAGTCTTGTTCTTACCACTACCACTAATGCTAACGTTCTCCAATGTAATCAGACGACCGTAGTTTGCCTGCACAGCAGCCTCGCTGGCAGTCATTACAGTACCTGCCAACGTGGTGGTAGTAGCCTCGAAAGTAGTTGCATCGGTAGCGCTCAACTGGTGCTCCACCATGACATTATTCATATCCACAGAAACATCCGTTGCCTTCGTGCCGATGATATATCCGTTGAGTGCAGTAGCAGCTGTCAGTTCCACACCCTTGATGACTGTAGCACCTGTAGCATCCTCTACATAGTAGTTACTACCCTTCACACCATTCACGCGAGCGTTGGTCAGTGTCAGTTTGGCCACCTTGCCGTCCTCGATAGCGTTGAAAGCAGCAATGTCAGCAACCTCTGTGTCGTAAGTAACGGCACCCGGCTTGACAGTCTCGCCGTTCTCATCAGCAATGGTGACGACAATCTTCAACATCTGGCGATTTCCGCTATTGGCATGATTGAACACCACCTCAGTAGCATTTCCTGTCCATGCGTTATCAGCAACAGCACCGTTATTGGCAGTCAGGTCGAACGTGCCACTCTTCATGGTTACAGCAATCGTTGTCAGTGCCTTTCCCTCAGGGGCATTGAACTTGATAGAGCCCAACTTATAGACATAGAGGGCCGTAATGCCGCTGTTGTCCTTCATCAGTCGACAGGGCTGGGTGGCATCACCTTGAATACCTGTCAGCGACACACCATCAACCACCAAGGGTTGTGTCAGATTGCCATCAGCAAAATTGGCTCCCTCGCCCACTGGCCAGTTGCCGTTGTTGTTTTCGAAATCAAAGGTAATTTCCTCTGCACTGGCGCTCAGTGCTGTCAGGAACACAAATAGTAGCGTAAAAAGTTTCTTCATAAGCTTATCTTATATACTTAATAATGTGTACTTCGTTAGCGGATAGCGGACTATCGCGCTGCAAAAGTACACATTTTTTTAATATCCTACAATCGCTAAAAGTAGGTATTTTAAAGGGGCTATATTGCCCAGCACTTACTTCACGTTACCCACCTTGATGAGGTACTCACCAATCTGGACAGCATTCAGGGCAGCACCCTTGCGAATCTGGTCGCCAGAGAGCCAGAAGGTCAGACCGTTCTCGTCAGAGAGGTCCTTGCGCACGCGACCTACGAAGACGTCGTCCTTGCCAGCAGTCTCGAGTGGCATGGGGTACACGAGGTTAGCGGGATCGTCGACGAGCGTACAGCCAGGAGCAGCAGCGATGGCTTTCTGTGCCTCCTCGACGCTGATGGGCTTCTCGGTCTCAATCCAAACGCTCTCAGAGTGACTGCGTAACGAGCTGACACGCACGCACATAGCCGAGCACTTGGCATCGGTATGCATAATCTTGCGCGTCTCGTTATACATCTTCATCTCCTCCTTGGTGTAGCCGTTGGGCTGGAAGACGTCAATCTGGGGAATGACGTTGTAAGCCAACTGGTGAGGGAACTTCTTGATGGTCTTCACCTCGCCGTCCTCTACCATTTCCTTGTACTGCTGCTGCAGTTCGGCCATAGCAGCGGCACCAGCACCCGAGGCGCTCTGGTATGAAGAGACGTGGATGCGCTTGATGTGACTGATATTCTCCAGTGGCTGCAGTACTACGACCATCATAATCGTGGTGCAGTTGGGGTTGGCAATGATGCCACGCGGACGGTTCAGGGCGTCCTCAGCGTTGCACTCAGGCACCACCAAGGGTACGTCGTCGTCCATGCGGAAAGCGCTGGAGTTGTCAATCATCACAGCACCATACTTCGTGATGGTCTCTGCAAACTCCTTCGACGTGCCAGCACCAGCAGAGGTGAAGGCGATGTCGATGTCCTTGAAGTCGTCGTTGTGCTGCAACAGCTTTACGGTCAGTTCCTTACCGCGGAAGGTGTATTTCGTACCTGCTGACCTTTCAGAGCCAAACAGCACCAGTTCGTCCATCGGGAAATTTCTCTCGTCAAGCAGGCGCAGGAATTCCTGACCCACAGCGCCTGAGGCGCCCACAATTGCTACTTTCATCAGTCTAAAAAAATTCGTTGGTTGTAAATCGGCTGCAAAATTACAAAAAAAGTTTCATTTTGTTCTATATTTGCCAAAAAAGTTGTAATTTTGCAGGAAATAATTGATTTATGATGTCATACTTCCCGATAACCAGTCCGACGCTCATCTTCTTTGTCGTGCTGCTCATCATCCTGCTGGCACCCATCATCATGGGTAAGCTGCGCATTCCGCACATCATCGGAATGGTGCTGGCTGGTGTGCTCATTGGCGAGCACGGAGTGCACCTGCTGGAGCGCGACAACTCGTTCGAGTTGTTCGGCAAGGTGGGACTGTTGTACATCATGTTTCTGGCAGGCTTGGAAATGGATATGGAGAGCGTCAAGAAGAACTCCAGGCGCATTCTCTGGTTTGGTCTGCTGACGTGTCTGGTGCCCTTGGTGCTGACCTACGTGATAGCGATGTGGCTGCTGGACTACTCGTCGACGGCCTCGTTCCTGCTGGGTTGCATCATGGCGTCGAACACACTCATCGCCTACCCCATCATCTCGCGCTACGGCATGGGCCGTCACCCCAGCGTGATGCTCAGCGTGGGAGCCTCGATGCTGTCGCTCTTCATGGCCCTGATGATGCTGGCGGCCCTGTCGGCATCGTACAGCAAGGACGTGGGCATCGGCTTCTGGCTGCTGTTCATCATCAAGTTTGCAGCCTTCTGCGTGCTCAGCGTCGTGCTCATTCCGAAGGTGACGCGCTACTTCCTGCGTCGCTACTCCGATGCCATCATGCAGTTCATCTACGTCCTGTCGGTGATGTTCCTCTCGGCAGCGCTGTCGGAGGCCATCGGTGTCGAGGGCATCGTGGGTGCGTTCATTGCTGGCCTTATATTAAATAGGTATATACCCCATGTGTCGCCCCTGATGAACCGCATCGAGTTCATTGGCAACGCCATCTTCATCCCCTACTTCCTGATTGGTGTGGGCATGCTCATCAACGTGGGTTCGCTGTTCGACAGCTGGCGCATGCTGCTGGTCGTGGTGCTCATCGTCTTCTTCGGCACGTTTGGCAAGGCGCTGGCAGCCTATATCTCCAGCATCCTGTTCCGACTGACCAAGGCCGAGGGACACATGATGTTCGGACTGACCTGTGCCCACGCTGCTGGTGCCATCGCAATGGTGATGGTGGGCATGCGACTGGAGGTGGCACCAGGACAATATCTGGTGAACGACGAGATACTGAACGGTGTGGTCATCATGATACTCATCACCTGCATCATCTCCACGATGATGACGGAGAAGGCCTCGCAGGAACTGACCCTCATGGGCAGTCGTGCGGTCGGCGGTTTCCCCGTCGACTCCTCCCACTCGCCCAAGAACGAGAAGGTGCTCCTGTGCGTCAAGTATCCTGACATAGCCCCCCAACTGCTGGAACTGGCCATCATGATGCGCAACCCCCAGCGCAATCGCGGACTAGTGGCGCTGAATGTGGTCTATGACGACCAACAGGCCAGCAACCATCGCGAGGACGGACTGCGCCTGCTGGAACGACTGCAACAGCGCGCCTCGGCAGCCGACATACAGATGCAGACGCAGGTACGCCTGTCGTCGAACATTGCCAACGGCATCAAGCACGCCTTCCGCGAGTTCGGCTGCTCAGAGATTATCATGGGCATGCACGTTCACACGGACGTCAATCCTAAGTTCTGGGGCGAATTCCTGCAGAGTCTCTACAACGGCCTGAACCGTCAGATCGTGCTGACGCGCTTCGTACAACCCTTGAACACGCTGCGACGCATACAGGTCGTGGTACCCTCAAGAGCCGAGTTCGAGCCTGGCTTCCACCGCTGGCTGGAGCGACTGGCACGCTTTGCAGGCAATCTGGACTGTCGCATACAGTTTCATGGGCGCAACGAGTCGCTGGAACTCATCCGCGTCTATATCAACAACCACCATCCCAGCGTGCGTGCGGAGTACACCTTCATGGCCCACTGGAACGAACTGCCCCGCCTGGCTGAGCAAATCGGTCAGGACCACATGTTCGTCGTCATCACCGCCCGTAAGGGTACCATCTCCTACAAGAACGCCTTGGAGCGCCTGCCCAAGGAACTCATGCAGCACTTCTCGGGCAAGAACCTGATGATTATCTTCCCAGACCAGTACGGTACGCAGAAGGAGGAGTCGATGACCTTCACCGCTGCTCAGCACCAGGAGGAAACCAGCTACTATGACGCCTTCGCTCGCTGGCTAAACAAGCAGCGCGCCAAGCGCGCCGCCCTCAAGAAATAGTGCGGTCAGCGGGTTCCCCGCTGACACCCCGTTAGAAATATGATTACAATACAAAACATCACCAAGAGCTTCGGCTCCCTACAAGTCCTCAAGGGCATAGACCTCCACATTGATCGTGGCGAGGTGGTCAGCATCGTGGGCCCCAGTGGCGCTGGCAAGACCACCCTCCTGCAAATCATAGGCACCCTGGACCGTCCCGACAGCGGCAGTGTGCACGTCGATTCTGTCGACGTGACCACCCTCTCGCAGAAGAAGCTGGCCGACTTCCGCAATCGCCACATCGGCTTCGTCTTCCAGTTCCACCAGCTGCTGCCTGAGTTCACGGCCCTGGAGAACATCATGATACCTGCCTACATAGCAGGCACCTCGCAGAAGGCCGCCAAGCAGCGTGCCCTCGACCTGCTGCAGTTTATGGGTCTCAGCGACCGCGCCAGCCACAAGCCCTCAGAACTCTCGGGTGGCGAAAAGCAGCGCATAGCCGTTGCTCGTGCCCTGGTCAACAACCCTGCCGTCATCCTGGCCGACGAGCCCTCCGGCTCGCTCGACAGTCAGAACAAGCAGGAACTGCACCAGCTCTTCTTCGACCTGCGCGACCAGTACGGCCAGACCTTCGTCATCGTCACCCACGACGAGCAGCTGGCCTCGATTACAGACCGCACCATTCACATGAAAGACGGCCTCTTGGACGTCCCTGTGGTCAGCGGGTTTCCCGCTGACACCGAAACCCCATCTACCCCATTAGACCCATTAGCCCCATGATAAAACTCGGCGACTACAACACCCTCAGAATAAAGAAGCGCACAGACTTCGGCCTCTATCTGGACGGTGGCGAGGAGGGCAACATCCTGCTGCCCAACCGCTACGTGCCCAAGGGCTACGTCATCGGACAGGAACTGGAAGTGTTCCTCTATCTGGACCAAGACGAACGACTGGTAGCCACCACCGAGCACCCCATCGCCAAGGTCGGCGAATTTGCGTGGATGGAGTGCGCCTGGACCAACGAATATGGCGCTTTCCTGAACTGGGGCTTGATGAAAGACCTCTTCTGCCCCTTCCGCGAGCAGAAAACGCGCATGGTCAAGGGCCAGCGCTACTACGTCTATGTCATGGAGGACGAGAAGACCCACCGACTGATGGCCACCTCGAAAGTGGAGCGCTACCAGCAGAAAACGGGCTACGAACAGGCTCTCGACTTCTCTGACGAGCTGCTTCGCTACCTCCAAACCCACGATGGCTACTGCGATTTAGGCGACAAAAGTCCCTCCGAGGACATCGCCGCCCGCTTTGGCGTTTCGAAAAAAGTTTACAAGAAAGCCGTCGGCGACCTCTACCGCCGCCACCTCATTACCCTCGCAGGCGACGGTCTCCACCTCGTCTAGAGCAACTCATTGTTTCTCTTAAAGAGAAAAGTCGTTTCTCTTAAGGCGAGAAGCCTTTTCTCTCTGAGCGATAAGCCGTCCCGCTTACCACCCATTTCCCGTGCATTTGTGCTCGAAAAGTACATTGTGAAATATTTTTACAAGACATAAACAGGCAGGCAACATTCCTCACAAATTCACAATTCACAGTTTTTTTTCGAAGCCTACAAAAGCAATCGCTCAGGGATTTCTCCTTGAGCGATTTCCTTTGTTGCATGTTGCAATGTTGCAATAAGCACCTTCACAGTTTATTTTTTCTGCTTAGGGAAAATGACTACCCAGCCTTCATCGCCCCTACGGTCGCGTTCTCCAAAGACATCGATGTAGTTAACAGGATTGCCTTCCTCGTCGTAGAGATTGCACATCACACAGTTCTCATAGAATCGAGAGATGTGATACACCGTCTCACCATGAATGCCTGTAGCGCGACTAATGCTACAGCATATAGACAAGTCATCCTTGAACTCATCTTCCAGTGCTTTAGCCTGCGGAATCAGCCATGCGGGCAGCTCGCTGTATTTATCCTCCGTGTTGTTTTGCTTTTCATCGTCACTGGAACATGCGCCCAGTGCTAATGCCATTACCCAAGCGATACAAAATAAAAGTCCCTGTTTCATTGTCATTCCATTTAGGGTTCAACATTTATTTCACCTTGCAAATATACGAAATCTTTTCTATAAACCATAAAAAATGTCGAACTTTTTTTGCTTTTGTCATACAAATGCATTACCTTTGCAGACAAAAGAATCGCCCAAGAAGCCAGGCCTCTTGAGCGATTCTCGCTTTTCATATTACTAGATTTTTCTTGCTACCAGTAATGTTGGTGAAGAAGGTGATGGTGCAACCACCATTGGCATTGTAGATAATAGAAATCTTACTGCCATTGCTGATGAACTTGTTGGGATTTGTAACATTGTTGATGACAAAATCCTCGAAGTTCTTAGAATCCCAAGAAGCACACTCGGTAACTTCCTTGCCAGCCTCTTTGTAGGTGAGATAGAGCTTGCCGCTTCTAGTGAACTCGAAGCCGAGAACGGTCTTATTCAACTTGCCAAGCTCGTCGATCGTCAGGCCAGCACCATTGTCGTTGGCATCCTTACCCAGCTGTGACAGATCGCCACTCTGGTAAACCTTCAACATTTTCACATCACCATCCAGCGACAGAGACATATCCTTGAAGTTCCACTTACGGCAGATGTTGTTCAGGGCAGTGTTGCTCATATTCTCAATAACATGTCTGTTAGCATCTGCGTCGCCAGTGAAGTTATAGGTCTGGCCATCAATGGTAATCTCAACCTGAATCGTGAGATCAGCGTCACCAGTTGCTCTGGTTGTAAGGTCCTTAACGATACCCTTGACAGAACCACTCAGTGTGTAGATGCCATCCTTAGCGGTGTACTTACCAACAACATAGTCGCCATCAATCTCAGCGACAGCATTGCCAGTCTCAGTAAAGGTGATACCTTTCAGTGTCTTACCACCAGATTTAATCGGATTGCCATTTGTGTCAACCATCTGGTCAAAGGCAACAGCATTCTTTGCACTTGTAGGAACGGGCAACACAACGTCGTGCTTAGGAGCTACGTAGTCATCATCGTCAGAGCCACAAGCGGTGAAGCCCAGGGCTACTGCAGCAGCCATAGCTGCGAGAATAAAAGTCTTTTTCATTTTCTGTGTAATTTTAAGTTATTGATTATCATTTGTTTTCTTAGAAGATAAACGCCGATGGCCTCGATGGTCTTCATGGCATCGCGCAGGTCCTTATAGTCCTTATCCTCATTGGCGCGCGTGATGCGACCCTTCTCCACTTTCTCATAGCGGGTTACGAAGTCGCCCTGCTCGCTATCGTAGTACAACAGGTTGGTCTGCATCTCTGGCTTGCCCCAGAACTGAACACCCAGGTCGAACTGCAGACCTACGCTCTTGCGAGGAACGGCACGACCGAAACCAATACCGATATAGGGCTTGAAGCCGTTAACCTTCAGCTTAGCATCAACATTGCCCTGAGCATCAGTAACGATGACATACTTCTCCATGATGGTGCTACCGCTCTTGCTGAGGTCGATACCAGCCAGACCAGCATAAGCAGGATTCATGAACGGCTCCTTGTTGGTAACGGTAACGACGTCACTCTTGCCGAAATAAGCACCAGCGGTAAAGCGGAACGAACTGCGCTTTGAGGGATACCAGTCGAACAAGATGCTGAAGTCGCCCATATTGAGCTTACCTTCCAGTTCTACCTCGTGAACATAGTGTCCATTGACGTAGAAGGCTGCCAAGTCGCTCTTGTCGAGGGTCAGCTTCTGCGAATACTTGATTTTTGGCATGAACGTGTAGCCTGCGCGTACAGCAAAATTAGCCGTCAGCGGTGCTGCCAACTGAAAACCAATACCAGTAGTTCCTGCAGAAACACCCAGACTAATATGGTTGAAAATACCATAATCGTCTTCATCCAACTGAGCGTGTGCCTGTCCAAAACCGAATAGTGCTGTTGCACATATCAAGAGTAATTTCTTCATAGTGTAATTGTTTTTTGAGTTAATGATTGTTTACTGTCTGCAAAGATAAGTAAAAAAAAGATATGTTCCAAACTTTTCAAAGAGAAATTTGGAACATATTTTAAGAATTGCCGAAAAATTGCAATTTTAGAACTCTGCAGACTTCGGTGTGCGCGGGAACGGAATGACGTCGCGGATATTCTGCATACCTGTAACGAACAGGATGAGACGCTCGAAACCGAGTCCGAAACCAGCATGAGGACATGAACCCCAACGACGGGTGTCGATGTACCACCACAGGTGGGTCTTGTCCATCTGGCGACGCTCAATCTCGCCCATCAGCTTGTCGTAGCTCTCCTCACGGACGGAACCACCAATGATTTCGCCAATCTGTGGGAACAGCACGTCGGTACCCTGCATGGTAGGACCAGGAGCAACGGCACCCTTGTAGCCTACACTACCCTCGCCCTGCTCTTCGTTCTGCTTCATGTAGAACGACTTGAAAGCACGTGGATAGTCGGTCATAATGACGGGCTTCTTGAAGTGCTCCTCCACGAGGTAGCGCTCGTGCTCTGAAGCGAGGTCGTCGCCCCAGTTGCAGGGAAACTCGAACTTCTTACCGTTCTTGATAGCCTCCTGCAGGATGTTGATACCCTCAGTATAAGGCAAGCGCACGAAGGTCTCCTTCAGCACACCCTCCAGGCGCTGAATCAGGGTCTTGTCAATCATCTGGTTCAGGAACTGCAGGTCGTCCTGACAGTTGTCGAGGGCCCACTTCACGCAATACTTGATGAAGTCTTCCTCCAAGTCCATCAGCTCTTCCTGGTCAAGGAAAGCAACCTCAGGTTCAACCATCCAGAACTCAGCCAAGTGGCGAGGGGTATTCGAATTCTCAGCGCGGAACGTAGGACCGAAGGTGTAGATAGCACCCAGGGCCGTAGCGCCCAACTCGCCCTCCAACTGACCAGAAACGGTCAGCGAGGTCTGCTCGCCAAAGAAGTCGTCATCGTAGATAATCTTGCCCTGCTCGTCCTTCTTCAGGTCGTAGAGGTTCTTGGTGGTTACCTGGAACATATTGCCTGCTCCCTCACAGTCGCTGGCTGTAATCAGCGGGGTGTGGAAGTAGAAGAAGCCATGCTCGTGGAAATAGGTGTGGATGGCCATCGCCATATTGTGACGGATACGCATCACGGCACCAAAGGTATTGGTACGCAGACGCATGTGGGCGTTCTTACGCATAGCCTCGAACGACTGACCCTTCTTCTGCATGGGATAGTCGTTGCCACAGAGTCCATAGACCTCCAACTTGGTGGCCTGAATCTCTGAAGACTGGCCAGCACCCTGGCTCTCGACCAGCGTACCCTCAGCACAAATGCAGGCACCTGTGGTGATGTCCTTCAGCAACTGCTCGTCAAACTTCGTGGGGTCAACGACCACCTGCACATTCTTGATGGTAGAACCATCGTTCAGCGCAATGAAGTCAACGGCCTTAGAGCTGCGATGCGTGCGCACCCAGCCCTTCACACAAACCTCCTTACCATATTCTGTGCTCTTCAGCACATCAATTATCTTTGTTCTTTTCATCTTTGCACTAGTATTTATAACTATCGACTCCCCTCCCTCACAGGGAGGGGTCGGGGGAGAGTCTTACTCGTAAGCACCCATGCGCAGGCGGTCAACCTCCTCCTCAGTGAGGTAGCGCCAGTCACCACGCTTCACGTTCTTCTTGGTCAGACCTGCAAACTGAACGCGGTCAAGCTTGACAACCTTGTAGCCCAGGCTCTCGAAGATACGGCGCACGATGCGGTTCTTACCAGAGTGAATCTCGATACCAACCTGCTTCTTGTCAGTATCGCTGGCGTACTCAATAGCGTCGGCCTTGATTTCGCCATCGTCAAGGGTGATACCCTCGGCAATCTGCTGCATGTCATGAGCAGTGACGTTATGGTCGAGGTGAACGTGGTAAATCTTCTTCTTCAGGAACTTAGGATGGGTCAGCTTAGAAGCCAGGTCGCCATCGTTGGTCAGAAGCAGTACACCAGTGGTGTTGCGGTCCAGACGACCAACAGGATAGATGCGCTCCTCGCAGGCTCCCTTCACCAGGTCCATCACGGTCTTACGCTGCTGGGGATCGTCGCTAGTGGTAACATAGTCCTTGGGCTTGTTCAACAGCACATAGACCTTCTTCTCCATCTTGACGGGCTGATTGTGGAACAGCACCTCATCAGCACGTAACACCTTGGTACCCAGCTCAGTAACAACCTCGCCATTGACCTTGACGACTCCTGCCTGGATGAACTCATCAGCCTCACGACGACTGCAGACACCTGCATTGGCAAGGAACTTGTTCAAGCGCAGGGGCTCGTTGGGATCGTAGTTCTCCTCCTTATACTCGATACGCTTCTTCAGTGAGTACTTAGCATTGGGATCGTAGCCAGGAGTGTGCTGACGGAAATTGCCACGCTGCTGACCATAGCCACCACGCTGGTTGTAGCCACCCTGACGCTGCTGGCCGTAGCCACCGCGCTGGTTGTTGTAACCTCCCTGCTGATAGCCACCACGCTGGTTGTTGTAGCCACCCTGCTGGCGCTGCTGACCATAACCACCCTGACGCTGCTGGCCGTACTGCTGGCGAGGCTGATAGCCACCCTCACCCTGCTGGCGCTGCTGACCATAGCCACCCTGACGCTGCTGACCATACTGCTGGCGAGGCTGATAGCCACCCTCACCCTGCTGGCGCTGCTGACCATAGCCGCCCTGGGGACGCTGCTGGTAGCCACCACGCTGGTTGTTGTAACCACCCTGCTGGCGAGGCTGATAACCTCCCTCATTATTATAGTTATTACGTGGACGATAGCCTGAAGGACGCTGAGGTGTGCTTGACATCAAGCCGGCACCAAAGCCCTCAGGACGGAAACCGCCCTCTTCTTGCTCTTGATTACGATTGTAGCCGCCCTGGTTGAACTGGGGACGAGGCTTTTGAATACGGGGACGTGGCGAACGTCCTGGGCGATAACCCTGATAACCACTCTCGTGATTCTGACTCTGCTGCTCGGCAGACTGCTCTTCTGTTTTCTTTTCGTTTTCGAATTCCATAATTGTGTTGTTTTTTAAGTGGAGCCTCACGGCTCGCTGTTGTGTTGATAAATGCGGATTTTTATAAAACTATTTTTAATTGAATTAAACTCCTGTATAATTTGATGGTGTTATTTCCATTAGTTCGTTCTTAATCTCATCGCTGACATTCAAACCCTGAATAAACTCGTGAATGGTCTCCTCGGTCATCTTCTGGTTGGTACGTGTCAGGGCCTTCAACGCCTCGTAAGGATTGGGATAGGCCTCACGACGCAGGATGGTCTGAATGGCCTCGGCCACCACAGCCCACGTATTGTCAAGGTCTTCCTGCAACTTCTGTTCGTTGAGGATGAGCTTGCGCAGACCTTTCAGCGTGCTCTGGATAGCGATGAGGGCGTGACCCATAGGAACCCCCACGTTGCGCAGAACGGTAGAGTCCGTCAGGTCGCGCTGCAGACGACTGACTGGCAATTTCTGTGCCAAAAAGCCCAGAACGGCATTGGCCATACCCATATTACCCTCTGAGTTCTCGAAGTCGATGGGGTTCACCTTGTGAGGCATAGCACTGGAACCTACCTCACCAGCCTTGATCTTCTGCTTGAAATACTCCATAGAGATGTACATCCAGAAGTCGCGGTCAAGGTCGATGATGATGGTATTGATGCGACGCATGGCATCGAAAATGGCTGCCAGCCAATCGTAGTTGGAAATCTGGGTGGTCCACTGCTCGCGCTCCAGTCCCAGCTTCTCGCTAACAAACTGGTTGCCAAACTCCTTCCAGTCGTACTGTGGATAGGCTACGTGATGGGCGTTGTAGTTACCCGTGGCTCCACCAAACTTAGCAGTGATAGGGGTATCCTTCAGACCACGCAACTGCTCCTCCAAGCGCCAGACATAGACCATAATCTCCTTACCCAGACGTGTGGGTGAGGCTGGCTGTCCGTGGGTCTTGGCAAGCATTGGTACATTCTTCCACTGCTCAGCATAGTCGTTGAGTTGCTCGATGAGTTCCTCAACCATCGGATAGTACACCTGCTCCAAAGCCTCCTTAATGCTCAAAGGCACGCTGGTGTTGTTGATATCCTGCGAGGTCAGTCCGAAGTGGATGAACTCTTTAGCCTCAATGGGGAACGCGCTAAGCGCACTGTGGTTGTTGGTTTTGGCAGCATCAATCTGCTCCTTGATGAAATACTCCACAGCCTTCACATCGTGGTTGGTCACCTTCTCAATATCCTTCACGCGCTGAGCATCCTGCTCAGTGAAGTTGCGATAGATGTCGCGCAAGGGCTCAAAGAGGTTGTGGTCCACTGCTGCCAACTGGGGCAACGGCAGTTCGCAAAGAGTAATGAAATACTCGATTTCTACGCGCACACGATAGCGTATCAATGCATACTCGGAAAAGTATCCTGACAACGGTTCGGTTTTGCTTCTGTAACGGCCATCGATAGGAGAAATGGCGGTCAATGCATCTAATTCCATGCTTTCTCTAATACCTTAGTTTAAATATATAGCTATACATTCTCTCAAATGTGTGTGCAAAGGTACAAAGAAGAAAGCAAAAAACCAAATCTTTTAGAAACGAATTATCCTAATTAAAATTAATTGAACCAACAAATTATTCTTAATTAATAAAATTCGTGGATAAAATTTGAATAAATTAGAAAAATTCGTTTCTTAAAACAAAAAAAAAAAGACCATTCGTTTGAATAATCTTCTTTCTTAGTGGGCGTTGACGGATTCGAACCGCCGACCCTCTGCTTGTAAGGCAGATGCTCTAAACCAGCTGAGCTAAACGCCCGTGCTTTTCGTAAGCGGGTGCAAAGGTAAGCAGAAAAAACGAAACAGAAAAATTATGGACCGAAAATGTTTAGTTTATTAACTTCTTTTAGCACTTTCAGCCCATATTTCGCTTATAACTGGTACAAATCGCTGGCTTCCATCAGTTCTACCTTCTTCTCAGAAAGAATGCGCTCGCAACTCTCCAAATCGGTAGGACGAATGACAACAGTGGCTACATCGCCATTGGCAAACGAATACATATACTCAATGAACACACCATTTTCAGAGAGGTGTTTCAGTACCTTAGCCAGCGAACCACTGACATTCGGACAGGTAAAGCCGATAACATCGGTAATCTTCACTGCGAAATGAGCAGCCTTCAATACCTGATAGGCTTTGTCAGGATCGCTGACAATGCAGCGCAGAATGCCGAAATCAGAGTTATCGGCAATACTCATAGCTGAGAGGTTAACACCAGCAGCCCCCAACACATCGGTTACTTCGGTCAGACGACCAGACTTGTTCTCCAGAAAAACGGATAATTGTTTTGCTAACATATTTCTTTTGGTTTTCGTTATTATATTTTCGATATTTCGACTTAAATCTTTCTCTTATCGATAACGCGCTTGGCCTTGCCCTCAGAACGTTCAATACCCTTAGGTTCAACGAGTTTCACCTTGAAGCCCAGTCCGATGACAGAGCGCAACTCGGCCTCCAGTTTCTTCTGCAAACCTACGAGCGTAGCCATATCGTCTGTGAAGTACTCTTCCTTGACCTCCACCTTCAACTCTGAGGTATCGGTATTGTTCACACGATCGACTGTCAACAGGAAGTGAGGCTCGTACTCAGGCAACTTCAGGATGACATCCTCAATCTGTGATGGGAAGACGTTCACACCACGAATGATGAGCATATCGTCGCAACGACCCAGAATGCGATCCATACGTACCAACGTACGTCCACACTTACACTTCTCATAATGCAAGGCTGTCAGGTCGTGGGTACGATAGCGCAACAAGGGCATACCCTCTTTCGTCAAATGGGTAAAGGTCAGCTCGCCCAGCTGTCCCTCTGGCATAGGCTCGCCCGTCTCAGGATTAAGAATCTCAGGATAGAACAGATCTTCATTGAGGTGGGTACCACACTGGTGCTCACATTCATACCCTACTCCAGGACCTGCAATCTCGCTGAGGCCATAGATATCATAAGCCTTGATACCCAGACTCTCCTCCAGCTTCTGACGCATCTTCTCCGTCCAAGGCTCAGCACCAAAAACGCCAACCTTCAACTTGAACTCCTCACGAGGATATTCGCATTCTCTCATGGCCTCGCCCAGGAACATAGCATAGCTGGGGGTACAGCAAAGAATGGTGGTACCAAAGTCGTGCATCAGCGTCATCTGCTTCTGGGTATTACCAGAAGAAATAGGTATCACACTGGCTCCAATATTCGTTGCACCATCGTGAGCACCCAAGCCACCAGTAAAAAGTCCATAGCCATAGGCTACCTGGAAGATATCATCCTTACCAGCGCCATAAGCGGTAAAAGCACGCGAGATAGCCTCTGACCACATGGCCAAATCCTTACGAGTATAAAGCACCACAACGGGCTTACCCGTCGTACCGCTGGAGGCATGAATGCGCACAATCTGACTCATAGGCACTGCAGCGAGTCCAAAAGGATAGTTGTCGCGCAGGTCGAGCTTATTGGTGAAAGGTAACTTGGTGATATCGTCAATATCCTTGATATCACCAGGTTCAAGACCCATCTCTTGAAATTTCTTACGATAGAATGGCGTATTGTAATACACATACTCAGCCATCTTTCTTAAACGAGCACTTTGCAATTCGCGAAGCTGTTCACGACTCATGCACTCAACGGTTTCATTCCAAATCATTGTTTCTTACTCTATTAGGTTACTGTTAGTCTTTTGTGTTGATGCAAAGGTACAAATAAGTGGGCAAACAACCAAATGTTTTAAGCAAAAAAAAGAGTCCCGACAGAATCGGAACTCCTTTTTTTGATATCTTCTAGTGTTAGATTACTTAATCTCAACAGTAGCGCGACGGTTGTAAGTGATTGGGCTCAGAGTGTTTACACCACCAGCAGCAACGATCTCGATGTTGTTGCGGTCGATACCCATCTTAACCAACTCGTCAGCAACGGTGTTAGCACGCTTCTCAGACAGCTTCTGGTTGAAGTTTGCAGAACCGGTCTTGCTATCAGCGTAACCAGTAACAACGATCTTAGAGTTGTTGTCCTTAGCGACCTTAGCCAGCTCAGAAACGTTCTGGAGATCCTTCTTAGAAGCAACCTTAGACTGACCGAGGTTGAAGAATACAGATACAGGAGCAGCAACAACCTTAGTAACGGTCTTAGTTGCGATAGCTGTACCAGGATCACCTGCCTTAGGCTGGTTAGCCAACATATCCTTCAGACGAGCATTCTCAGCCTGAGCGTCAGTCAGCTGTGCGTTCAGAGCGTCGATCTGACCCTGTGACAGAGCCTTGATAGCGTCTACGTCAGGAGTCTTGTTCCAAGTACCCTTACCGAGGTTGTAAGTTACACCAACCTCAAGAGCGAGGTCGTTGAAACGATGACCAGGACGGAGACCAGCAGCATTACCACCAACGAAATGCTGACCATAGCTATAGTAAGCGATATCGAGGTTCAAGAAGAACTTCTGGCTAATTTTGAAGGTGTTCAACAAACCTGCACTTGCAACGAAACTATTTGCCTTAGCATCGAAGTTGCGAGCAGCACCAAGACCAGCATAAGGAATGAAGTTCCAAATACGATTCTCGTCATAACCACCCAGCAGATTGTGGAGGTTGAACAGAACCTGCTCGTTAGCTGCGAGATAAGTCTGAGACTTGTCATTGAAAGCCTTACCGAGCCAAATACCATTGAACTTGGTACGGAGACCGATACCAGGAGTGAACCACTTACCGATAGCTACAGAGAAACCAAGAGCTGTGGGATGATGAGCGACATCCTTACCAACTTCTGTTCCGAGGGGGAACTTGTAGAACGGAGTGTTACCAAACTTATTACCAGGAGCGCCACCCAGATAGAAAGCATTCCAAGTTACATTACCCTGGATAAACCAGTTGCTCCAGAAGGAATTGGTTGATACGCTGTACTTCTCAGTAGGATCCTCCTGAGCCATAGCGTTCAGTGAAAGACTGGCTACTGCCAGCATCAAGAATAACTTTTTCATACTATACTAATAAATTAAGTTAAAAAATTCTTTTCGAAATTCTGTGCAAAAGTAAATATTATTTTTGAATAATCAAAGTTTTTTAGCAATTAAATGCATTTTTTGGCTCATTTTTTTTGATTTTCGTCAAAAAATAGGTGTTTTTTCGATAAAAATCGCACTTTTTTTGTCATTTTATGCCAACAGTTGCTCGATATCCGCTTGTGGGAGGATGCAGAGTACTGCTTTCCCATCTGGAGTATAATTTACATTATCACATGAGAAGAGGTTATTGACCACCACATCCATTTCTTCGTTTGACAATTGTTGACCATAAGGAATAGCAGCATGACGGGCTAGACCAAGAGCAACTTGATGGTTAATGGATATAGTATCGTGAGTGACAGGTATCGCAGAAGCGAGTATGTCTTGTATCAATTGAGTAGCATTCAAACCTTCAATGCCAGCAGGCACACCATTGACTGCATAACTTGATGGGCCCAAGGGAGTAAGTTCGAAGCCCACAGCAGACAATGCTGGCATCATCTCTTCCATAAGGACAGATTCTGAGGGTGCCATCTCAATGATTTCAGGGAACAGCATACGCTGGCTGCTGGCAGGAGCATCTGCCAACTGTTGCATATAGCGCTCGTAACGAATACGGATATCTGCACGATGCTGGTCGATTATCATCAGTCCAGACTTTACGGCTGTCATGATATAACGCCCTTTATACTGATAGTGCAAAGGACTAACATCAGTCAACTCTACAGGTTGCTCACTGGAAAGGGCAGCATCATCGAGTCCAGACACTGGTACATCTTGGGAAGCTCCAAACAATGACTGCTCTTGTTGAGTTGGTTGTGTAGGCAGTCCCTCATAGAGACGTTCCCAGTTTCGCGACGCTTTCTCACGGAACGGATTATATTGCGGGTTACGTTCCACACGTGGCATATCCACTGGTACAGCAACGGGGTTATAAACAGGAATATCCGGACGACCCTCCGTATCAAACTCTATTTGTGGTATCTCACAGAACTGTCCGATGGCATCCTTCACGGCAGCAGACAATATCTGCCAGATGGCTTGCTCATTCTCAAACTTGATCTCTGTCTTAGTGGGATGGATATTCACATCGATATCGGCAGGGCTCACTTCGAAATATATAAAATAAGGTACGTGCGCGCCCGCGGGAATGAGTCGCTCGTAGGCCTGCTGAACAGCCTTATGGAAATAGGCATGCTTCATAAAACGACCATTGACGAAGAAATACTCATGGGCACCTTTCTTGCGAGCAGTCTCTGGTTTAGCCACGAAACCAGTTATCTTGCAGAGTGCAGTCTCGACACTGACAGGCAATAAATCCTGTCCGTAGCGACGACCATAAATATCGGTAATACGCTGACGCAAAGAACCTGCTCTAAGGTTCATCAACTCCTGCCCATTGCTATGAAGTGTAAAACAGATGTTTGGATAAACCAGCACGATACGCTCAAAAGCAGTGAGAATATTATTCAGTTCCGTTGTATTAGTCTTTAGGAACTTACGACGAGCAGGAACGTTAAAGAACAAGTTGCTGACAGTAAAAGAGCTGCCCACACCACATGAGCACATCTCCTGACTCTCTATGCGAGAACCAGAAAGCGTCAGACAAGTACCCACCTCATCGCCCTCACGACGTGTGCGCAGTTCAATCTGGGCAACAGCAGCTATCGAGGGTAATGCCTCACCACGAAAGCCCATCGTGTGCAAGTCGAACAAGTCATCAGCTTTACGAATCTTCGAGGTAGCATGACGCTCAAAGGCCAGACGGGCATCAGTTTCAGACATACCACAACCATCATCAATAACCTGTATGGAAGTACGTCCAGCATCCACCACCAATACGTTGATGGTCTTGGCACCAGCATCAACGGCATTCTCGACCAGTTCCTTGATAACAGAAGCTGGTCGCTGAATAACCTCTCCAGCGGCTATCTGATTGGCTACACTATCTGGTAGTAGTTGTATTACATCAGTCATTGTTTCTTCGTATTCTTAGGTGGTTCACGGCGTTTCACCTCCTTCAACTCTGTGCCTGCCTTCTTGGGGCGCCAGTTGAAGATATCGTCCTTATCCAATGGACGCACATAATCAAACCACGCAAATTGTGGAAGGAAATGTTTGCCAGGAGGCACTTGCGTCATCGGATACAAGGTACCTGTAGGCTTCTCCATCCATATCTTCTGCATCTTCCTGTTCTCCAGGAACATCTTCATCAACGGGGTTTCCGTATAGTTCAGTCCAATGATGGTGCTATCCGACTCATCGATGGGATAATACACCACCAATACGTTGTCAATAGCCTGTGTCTCACGAATCTCGCCCTTCTTAAAGAATGCCTTCATCTCCTTAGAAGACACCTGATTATAATGAACCGTATCTTTCAACTGCTCTGCCGAAAAGGCCTGGCGTAACACATGAGCACGATCGATGGTAGAATCACGCATATAGACTTTGATCTCTTCGCCAAAGAGCTGTTGACCGAGGTTCCATACGATAGGGTCTTTATACATCGTCATACATGAGTCCTGCGAGTTATAAACCAGCGAATCACAAACGGCCTGCACATCCCTGCGGAAGGCACGCACCTTGTTGTAGGCATGAATCACACGATAAACGGAATCAGTACGGATATTATAAGTAAAAATCTTAAAGGTATCTGCATGCATAAAGAGCGAGTCACGCTGTGAGAAGTCAATAGTGACAGCTCGTTTGGTAGCCATCGCATAACCTGTCGAGTCATTATACTCACAATAGTCACCCGTCATCATGTTTTTATTCACAGAGTCTGTGTAAACAACATTGTTATATGCATAGTTGGTGCCATCCGAGGCATTATGATATACGCTATCACCAATGAGAGTACGTCCTTGGTCTTTGATAACCGAGCGTCCAAAGAGCTCAGAGCGTTCTGTCTTGGTATTGTAATAGCCATCCTCACTATAGATATGGCTACTACCCGATGTAATATTCGACGGACCTACGATATGAGCCGTTGACGTTTGGGTATCATAGTAAAGAGAATCTGTAGTAAGGAAGAGTTTGTCGTCTTTCAGGCGCACATCATAGTAGAACATCGCCTGCTTGTTATCCGTATGATATTCACCCCAGTCAGATGTCAGAACAGTCTTTCCATCTACCAGTTTACCACCCTCGAAGAAATTTCCGAAGTTATACATACGGTCATAGTCCAGCGAATCGGTATAGAGTGTTGTCTTGCGATGGCGAAGTACTACATTATAACGGGCTTGGGCCAATTGGTCGTTACCATCGTAGTAGGCATAGTTACTCGTCAGGCTCAAGGTATCACCCTGCTTCATCTTCACATTGCCAAAAGCCTCGAAGGAGTTGGTCTGCTCATAGAAGTGTGCACTGTCACAGAACAAGTCTGCGCCTTGATGACGAAAATGCACATTACCATGCAGCACCTGAGCATCACCATTGCGATACTGATCGTAGTGCAGATTGTCAGAATGCACCAGGTACACGCGTTTATCCTCCACCTTTTTTCGTGGAGCGCGCTTGCGTTGTGGCTGTGCAGCAAAGGCAATAGCCAGCACCAACAATCCCAGAACAACAGATAGTGATTTCCTCAATCTCTAAACTCTCTAATCGTTTTTAACGCTTTGTACCTTTAGGTCAAAGAACTATAAACCCTAAACTTTACTTCACCCATCCTTCGTACTCAAACTTGCAGTCGCGATAGCGCTCGTTGAGACGGACATAGGTTGACTTGATGCGGTTAACAACCCACTCGTGCAACACTTTCTCACGCTGTTTGGCAGTCACCACATTCTTCATGATCTGGAAATCCTCCGTAATGGTAGCCTTATGTCCCTCACGACGGTTCTTCAGCTTAACAATAGCGCAAACAGCCTTACCTCGTTCGTTCATCATCTGGAAAGGAGCAGAAACTGCACCAACCTCCATACCATCAATAACCTTAGCCACCTCTGAAGGCAGGTCAGCCATCTTAAAACGTGATGTACGACCATCGCGAGTAACGTTTGCCATCAGACCATGATTGTTACGAGTATCCTTGTCGTCAGAGAAGAGTGATACACCATCCTCAAAAGTAAAGGTTCCCTTAAAATGATCGCCCAGTATTTCAGGAGCGACACCTGTACGAATTGCAGTTGCAAGAGAGTCCAGACGAACCATCGCCTTCTCGACAGCCTCATCATTTACCACTGGCTTGCGAAGAATATGGCGTACCTTGATTTTCTCACCACGTTTGTCGATAAGCTGAATAATATGGTATCCAAATTCAGACTCAACAATCTTTGAAACCTTTTTAGGATCTGTCAGACTGAAAGCCACATTAGCAAAAGCAGGGTCTAACTCTATCTTGCTCATATAGTCCAATTCTCCGCCTCGACGTGCAGAACCAGGGTCTTCAGAATAGAAACGGGCCAGTGTCTGGAATGTTGACTCACCTTTATTGATACGATCAGTATAGTCGCGCAACTCCTCTTTTACGCGATTTATCTCCTCTTGCTCGATACGTGGCTGCATGGTAATAATCTGCACTTCCACCTCCGTAGGGACAAAGGGAATACTGTCTTGCGGAAGATCTCTGAAATATCTACGAACCTCAGCTGGCGACACAGAGATATCCTTGGTCAGTTTCTGCTGCATACCCTGCACCATCTGACGTTCACGGAACGACTCACGCAGGTCAGCACGTATCTGACTCATATTCTTCTTTTGATACTCTTCCAACTTCTCGCGCGAACCAATAACAGATATCATCTGTTCAATATATTGTTCAACGCCACTCGTTATCTCAGATTCTGTCACTTCCACACTATCGGTAATAGCCTGATTGAGATACAATTTCTGGACAGCAATCTGCTCTGGAATAGAGCAGTCGGGATCACCATTCCAACGTAAACCTTCCTGTTCTGCCTGAAGGCGCATAGCCTCCACATCTGATTTCAGAATAGCCTCATCACCAACAACCCAGATTACTTCATCAACGATAGCACGAAGACTATCGTTCTGAGCATTACAAAGTGAAACTAGTGAGACTAGTAAAACAAGAATAACTTGAATTCTTTTATTCATGCTTATTGACTGTCTTTAAAACATCTTCATTGACTGTAAAAGTATAGCGACGACGCAACTCAGCCACCCATTCACGCTCCAACTCATCCTGTAAGTCGGCAGTAACCAAACCACGTACATCAGTATAATCCTGAGGAGCCTTAAGGAGTTTTCCATAGGTAGCATCAATGGGGAAGCCTTTCACACTATCCACTTTGACATCCTGTTTCTTGAATACCTCACGGTCTATCAACTTGTTGTCGCCTTTCTTAAAGAGACCTTTCTCCACACGGATGCGAAGGATAGAGTCATTATTAAAGGTTTTGCGCAAAGCCTCATTCCACTCATCGAACTTCAGTTTTTTCACGCAATCAGCAACGGCTTTCACATCCGACTGTACCTTCACATGGTATGCCATACCCTTAAAACGGGGCTCGTCCCATTTATATTTTGCCTTATTCTTTTTAAAATAGCGAGCCAACGCTGCTTCGTCCTTGGCTGCCTTATCCCATACATGCTGGTTGCTTACCTCATAAAGCAACAGTCCATCATGATACTCCTTGATAAGATAACGCATGGACATATCAGTAGCCGACAGCGAATCAGCACGCAACTCCATCAGACGTTCTTTCGTCAGCTGGCCATTGGAATTCTTAACAATCTCGTCAATCTTCTGTTCAGAGATGCTGTTGCGAGCACCACGCTGCTCTAAGTACTTTAGGATATTATCCTTATGGAACTCAAAAGGTTCGAACTGCTTACGTTCTTTTACTAAGATGATATGCCAGCCATAAGGCGACAGTACAGGCTTACTCATCTCGCCAGGCTGCAAAGCGAAGGCAGCATCCTCAAACTCCTTCACAGTCTGATTCTTGCTGAACCATCCCAACATACCACCTTGACGTGCAGAGCCTGTATCTTGAGAGAGTTTCTTTGCCAGCGCAGCAAAATCTGCACCTTCCTTCAACGCGTTATAAATAGAGTCTATACGCTGTTTGGCCTGTTGCTGTTCAGTCTCAGAAGCCTTTTGCGGTATTCTGAGAAGAATATGTGCAGCACTCACCAGTCCGTCAGGACCAATGGCCTCCACTGTCTGGTCATACACCTTATGCGCCTCTGCCAACATGTCATCTTCCGTCACGAAAGTAGGAACAATCTGCTGGTCGCGATACTGGGCAAACTCTGTCAAGAAAGCCTGTGTGGTATCAATACGTGCATCCAGAGCAGCCTGTACCTTTAACTTATAGTTAATAAACAGGTCTACATACTCCTCAACATTCTTCTTGTCGATAACACCGTCAGTATTGTTTTTGTTGTAAGAATACTCAAACTCCGAACGGGGCACAGGTGTACCAGCCACTGTCATTATAACAGGGTCGTTAACAGACTGTGCCATAGTTGTTAAGGCACTCAGCAGCCATGCTGCCAAAAACAGTTGTTTTTTCATTTAATCGTTAGGTCTTGAATAGTTAGGTGCCTCACTGGTAATAGTGATGTCATGTGGATGCGACTCGTTGACACCTGCATTAGTAATACGCGTAAACTTGGCATCGTGTAACTTCTCGATAGTAGGAGCACCACAATAGCCCATTCCTGAGCGCAGACCACCCACCATCTGATAGATAACCTCCTGAACTGTTCCTTTGTAAGGAACACGTCCAGCAATACCCTCTGGAACAAGTTTCTTGACATCTTTGGTATCAGCCTGGAAATAGCGATCCTTTGAGCCATGCTCCATAGCCTCCAATGAGCCCATACCGCGATAACTCTTAAACTTACGTCCGTTATAGATAATCGTATCGCCAGGACTTTCCTCAGTACCAGCCACCAATGAACCAATCATCACACATGATCCACCAGCAGCAAGAGCCTTGACGATATCACCAGAATAACGCAATCCACCATCAGCGATGAGGGGCACGCCGGTATCTTTCAAAGCGCTATAAACATCATATACTGCACTCAACTGAGGAACGCCCACACCTGCAACAACACGAGTTGTACAAATAGAGCCTGGACCAATACCCACCTTCACAGCATCAGCACCATTGTCCACCAACATCTTTGCAGCTGCTCCTGTAGCAATATTACCCACAACGATATCAATGCCAGGGAAGGAAGCCTTTGCCTCACGCAGTTTCTCGATAACGCCCTTGGAATGGCCATGAGCAGTATCAATGACAATAGCGTCAGCGCCAGCATTCACCAATGCCTGCATACGATCAAGTGTATCAAAAGTAACACCCACACCAGCAGCAACACGCAAGCGGCCTTTCTCGTCTTTGCATGCCATTGGCTTATCCTTAGCCTTCGTAATATCCTTATAGGTAATAAGTCCTACCAAATGATTATCCTTATCGACCACGGGAAGTTTCTCAATCTTGTTCTCTTGCAGAATCTGGGCAGCAGCAGCCAAGTCAGTCTGCTGATGGGTCGTCACGAGGTTCTCTTTAGTCATAACCTCATCAATCTTCTTGTCCAAGCGACGTTCAAAGCGCAAGTCGCGATTGGTTACGATACCTACCAAGCAATTATTCTCGTCAACAACAGGAATACCACCAATATGATACTCAGCCATAATGTCCAGAGCATCCTGAACAGTAGAGCCACGACGAATGGTCACTGGATCATAGATCATACCATTCTCTGCACGCTTGACGATAGCCACCTCACGAGCCTGATTCTCTATAGACATATTCTTGTGAATAACACCAATACCACCCTCTCGAGCAATGGCTATAGCCATCTGGCTCTCAGTAACAGTATCCATTGCTGCCGTTACAAATGGTACATTTAGCTCAATGTGACGAGAGAATCGTGTCTTCAACTCTACCGTCTTGGGCAATACTTCAGAATAAGCTGGAATCAACAGGACGTCGTCAAAAGTCAGGCCGTCCATCACAATTTTGTCTGCAATAAATGATGACATAAAAATACTTCTTTAAATTTTATTGCGTGCAAAATTACTCATTTTTTCTGAGACGGCAAGCGTTTTCACCTATTATTAATAGGATTTAACGTAACGTCAACACTACCCTACCCTGCTTATCGGTAGATATAGCAACAGACATCTTGCCTTGCTGCCATGTTTTCTGATTAGCAGAGGTGAAGCCATTCGTCTCTAAATCATGACAGATAGCAGTGATATCATCAGTAGCAGTCAGCGTGATAGCAGTGATTGCCTGTTTGCGACGTGCGAGAGAAACGACGGCCTTATAATTACCCAAGACAAACGATGCCGATACCACTTTCGCTGTTGTTTTCTCTAAAGCATAATCATAACTACGAAGAACATCTTGAGCAGCTTTCACTGTCTTGTTCTGGAGCAGTTTCACGCCCAGTCCCACAAGATCGGTATGATTGCATGCTGCTGCTAAACCATCGGTAATCGCGCGTGGAGCCGTCTCATACTCCTTATCTTCCATTTCTTGATAAGCCATTGCATAGGCTTTGGCATCATCAAGAGCAAAGCCTATGGTATAGCTGGTAGTCAGGGAATTGCGCTCATAGTGCATATTAACAGTTCCCAAGCGACTCTGAATAGTATATGCCTCACCTTGATGATCGATATAGCCAGGACCATACACCTTTACCAACTGTTCCTTCAAATTGGCAAAACGCTCCTTGACAGCCTGCTCCGAAAGATAGACACTCTGGTCTTCCACATCTACAGCATACACACGAGCAGTCTGTTCTGATACAGCTAATGTTATGAGAGACTTAGCCCCATAGACTTCACCCTCATAGAAATAGGTTTTGGAGGTTTGCACACCCTCATTCTTTCGTTCTACAAAACCTTGCTGCATCAAGAGCTTCTCAAAGCGGTTGGCCTTAATACCCAAAGGAATATTCAGGAATGCGTTGCGATTATTTCGATTATCGCCAAAGGAAGCGAAGGGGGCAAGGGCTACCTGAGCATCGTCATCAATGCCATCCGCCTTACCAGAAGCATTTGCTTCAGTCTTAGCCTTTTTCTTAAACAGTTTCTTAAAAAGTTGCGCCTCTGCTGGCATTGACACGAAAGCCACAGCCAACAATATCATCAATAATTTCTTCATGATGTTAATTAGCCATTTCCGAGATGAACTTGATGCGTACCAATCGTATCTCATCCTCCGAGCAATCCTGTCCCAGTTCGTCGAGGGCAGCTTCCAGCGAGTCAGTATCACTATCAGCAAAGTAGTCGTAGATATCATCAATACGATCTTCGTCCATCACCTCTTCCAGGAAATAGTCGATATTCAGTTTTGTGCCACTATAGACGATAGCCTCCACCTCATCAAGTAGTTCCTCAAATTCCAGTCCTTGTGCAGTAGCAATATCATCAAGAGCAATCTGACGATCTATTGCTTGAATAATCTTTACTTTCAGTATTGATTTCTTAGCCACTGTACGTACACGAAGGTCGCTGTGACGGATAATCTCATTCTCATCACAATAACGCTTAATCAGGTCAACAAACTCCTTAGCATAAGGTTGTTTTACCTTACCCTCGCCCACGCCTTGAATATTCTTCAACTCCTCCAAAGTAACAGGATAGTCAGTAGCCATTTGCTCTATACTCACATCCTGGAATATAACGTATGGCGGACGTTCCATCTTCTTGCTGACCTTCTTACGGAGATCTTTCAACATAGCACTGAGTGTGGGATCCAAAGCACTGCTTCCCATCTCATGCTCTGTATCATTCTCATAGTCTTCCGAGAACTCGTTATCCTCAACAATCATAAAGGTTGTCGGATTCTTGATAAATTTTTTACCTGCAGATGTTAGTTTCAGCAGACCATAGTTCTCTACATCCTTCTTCAGATAGCCAGCAATGAGTGCTTGACGGATAACAGGATTCCAATGTTTAGGATTATCGTCCTCTCCAGCACCAAAAAGGTCGTGATTCTGGTGTTTGTGAGCCAGAATTTCCTCCGTTTCCTTACCTTCTACAAAATCAATGATATAGTCCGTACGGAAATTTTCTTTCAGCGCTTGTACAGCCTGCAGCACAATGACGAGCTGCTTCTCGGCCTCTATCTTTGTCTTTGGATGCAGACAGTTGTCGCAATTATGACAGTTATCGGGAGCATACTCCTCACCAAAATAGTGAAGAAGCATCTTACGACGACAAACCGAAGTCTCCGCATAAGCAGCCGTCTCAGCCAACAGCTGTCGACCAATATCCTGTTCAGCAACAGGCTTTCCCTCCATGAACTTATCCAGTTTCTGCAGGTCTTTCTGAGCATAGAAGGTAATACACATACCCTCACCGCCATCGCGTCCTGCACGACCAGTCTCCTGATAATATCCTTCCAATGACTTGGGGATGTCGTAATGGATAACGAAACGCACATCGGGTTTATCAATACCCATACCAAAGGCGATTGTTGCCACGATGACATCAATTTTCTCCATCAGGAAGTCATCCTGTGTCTGCGAACGCAATGCAGACTCCAAACCTGCATGATAAGCAGCAGCTTTGATATCGTTTGCTTTCAGAATCTCAGCCAGTTCCTCTACCTTTTTACGTGACAGACAGTAGATAATACCACTCTTCCCAGGGTGCTGCTTGATGAATTTGATGATATCCTTATCTACATCCACCGTCTTGGGACGTACCTCATAGTATAAGTTAGGACGGTTGAACGAGCTTTTGAACTCTGTAGCATCCAGAATACCCAGATTCTTCTTGATATCTGTACGCACCTTATCGGTAGCAGTAGCTGTCAATGCGATGATTGGCGCCTGTCCTATCTCATTGATAATCGGACGTATACGACGATATTCCGGTCGGAAATCATGACCCCACTCAGAAATACAGTGGGCCTCATCGATAGCATAGAACGATATCTTCGCTTGTTTCAGGAATTCCACATTATCCTCTTTCGTCAAGGACTCCGGAGCGACATACAGCAGCTTGGTACGTCCTGCCATTATATCGGCTTTCACTTGGTCGATAGCCGTCTTGTTCAACGATGAGTTCAGGTAGTGTGCCGTACCTTCATCACTCATAGAACTGATAACATCCACCTGGTTCTTCATCAAGGCTATCAGTGGTGAGATAACGATAGCAGTACCATCCATCAACAAGGAAGGCAACTGGTAGCAGAGTGACTTACCGCCACCCGTAGGCATCAGCACAAAAGTATCCTTACCGTCAAGAACATTCTGTACGATAGCCTCCTGATCGCCTTTGAACTTATCAAAGCCGAAATACTTTTTCAGTGCCTCTGTCAGGTTATGTTTTGCTTTTGCCATAGGCTTAATATCAATTATTATTGCAGGTGCGACTGGGCAAGCTGTTTCTGAGCATACACTTTCGTCACCTCAAAGGATTTCAATTTCTTAGAAGGGGTCTCAAACATAGCATCCATCATGATGTTTTCAACGATAGAACGCAGTCCTCGTGCTCCGAGTTTGTATTCTACCGCCTTATCAACAATCAGGTCAAGGGCTTCCTGCGAGAACTTCAGCTTGATGCCATCCATCTGGAACAGTTTCTCATACTGTTTCACAATGGAATTCTTCGGTTCTGTAAGGATACGCGTTAAAGCCGTGCGATCTAATGGATTCAGATACGTCAGCACAGGCAGACGACCAATAATCTCAGGAATCAGTCCGAACGACTTCAAATCCTGTGGCTGTACATACTGCATCAGTTCGTTCTTGTCAATCTTACGTACATTCTGCACAGAGTTGTAACCCACCACATGGGTATTCATACGCTGAGCTATCTTACGTTCGATACCATCAAAGGCGCCACCACAGATAAACAGAATATTATGTGTATCAATATGGATATACTCCTGATCAGGATGCTTACGACCTCCCTGAGGAGGGACGTTGACAATGGTACCCTCCAACAATTTCAGCAAGCCCTGTTGCACACCTTCTCCGCTCACATCACGCGTAATAGAAGGATTATCCGTCTTGCGAGCAATCTTGTCAATCTCATCGATGAAGACAATACCACGCTGGGCAGCCTCTACATCGTAGTCTGCCACCTGCAGCAAACGAGTCAGAATGCTCTCCACATCCTCACCAACATAGCCTGCTTCTGTAAAAACAGTAGCATCAACAATGGTGAAAGGCACGTCAAGCATACGAGCAATAGTACGAGCCAACAAAGTTTTACCAGTACCCGTAGAACCCACCATGATAATGTTCGATTTCTCTATCTCCACACCATCATCGTCCTTCTGCTGTTGCAAGCGCTTATAATGATTGTAAACAGCTACAGAAAGATAGCGCTTAGCCTCGTCCTGACCAATGACATACTGGTCCAAATGTTCCTTTATTTCCTTGGGTTTAGGTATGCGTTTTGTTTTGAAGTCGGGTTTCTTTTTGGCGTCAGGGCCAAAGCCGTTAGCCATCGCTATCTGATAGGCCTGAGCAGCACAATCCTCACAGATGCAGCCATCCACGCCTGTTATCAGAACACGAACCTGGTCCTCTGTTCGTCCGCACAAATTACATTTTTTCTTTGCCATTCGGTGTTCTCCTCGTTTTTACTTCTTAATGAGCACCTGATCAATCATACCATACTCTTTGGCCTCCTCTGCTGTCATCCAGTAGTTACGGTCAGAGTCATTCCACACCTTATCGTAAGGGGTATGAGAATGTTCAGAGATAATGGTATAGAGTTCTTTCTTGAACTTCATAATCTCCTTGGCCTCAATCTCGATATCCGAAGCCTGACCTTGTACACCACCTAACGGCTGATGAATCATCACACGACTGTGAGGCAGTGCCGAACGCTTTCCTTCCGTACCTGCCACCAACAGCACAGCAGCCATCGAGGCAGCCATACCTGTGCAGATAGTAGCCACATCGCTGGAGATAAACTGCATCGTATCATAGATGCCCAAGCCTGCAGTCACACTTCCGCCAGGAGAGTTCAGATAGATAGAGATATCCTTACCTGAGTCTACTGAGTCGAGGTAGAGTAGCTGAGCTTGTAATGTATTAGCGGTATAGTCATCAATCTGTGTGCCCAGGAAGATGATACGATCCATCATCAAACGGGAGAATACATCCATCTGTGTAACGTTCAACTGGCGCTCCTCCAGAATATATGGATTAAGATACTGAGCCTGTGCGCTCATTACTTCATCGAGCACGAGACCATTAATTCCAAGATGCTTGGTTGCGTATTTTCTAAAATCGTTGTTCATATTCTTATCATTAAGTAGATACAAAATTACAAAAAAAAGTCGGAATGCAATGACATTCCGGCTCTTTTTTTGGTTAAAGAATTATAATTAGCCTTTTACTTCTCCTGAAGCATCTTCTGGAAGTCCTCCAGAGAGATCTCTTTCTCGTCGAGTTTTACGACATTCTTCAAGGCTGCGGTCAGCTTCACATCAACAGCACGATCTACCAGACCATCGACATTCTCGCGCTTCTTCAGCATCTCCTGAGCATAGTTCTCCAGATACTCATCGGGAATGTTCGACATGCCATACTGAGCAAACTGTGCACGAGCAGCCTCCTTGGCAGTCTCCTTCAGATCAGCATCCTCAATCTTGATACCCTGAGCGCTGACAAGCTGCTCCTTGATGAGGTGCCAAGCCAACTCCTTGATGCTTGCCTCGAAGTTCTTTTCTACGAAGTCAGCACCCTTATCCTTGTTGTTGTTCAGCATCACACGCTTCAAGATAGCCTCTGGGAATTCCAGCTTACCAACCTTCTTCTCCATGTGCTCACGAATGTCGAGCAGGAACTTATAGTCACTGTCGGCCTTGAACTGCTGGCTAATCTGGTCGGCAATCTTCTGACGGAACTCCTTCTCGTCCTTGACAGCACCCTCACCGAAGGTCTGGTCGAAGAGCTCCTGATTAACCTCAGACTTAACAAAGCGAGAAATCTCAGTAATCTGGAAAGTAAAGTCACCCTCGTGGTCCTTTACCTCGTCCTTCTGAATCTTCAGCAGGCTTGAAACCTCTACATCACTCTCAGGATAAGCCTTGCGAGGATTCCATGTAATGATGTCGCCCAACTTAGAGCCCTCGAAGAGTTTCTTCTGGTCCTCTACCTTCATATACTGAGGCATCAGCACAGCGTCAGCAACCTCGATAGTACCATTTACCTCACGCAGGTCACCCTTCAGCATATCACGCTGCTCGGGGTCGAAGGTTTCCACCTTGTCATAGTGACCGGCACGGCTCTGATACATCTCCACCTGCTGATCGATGAGTTTGTCATCAACAGTGATGTTATAGAAGGGCACCTTATCCTTGCCACTCAGCTTAGCCTCGAACTCAGGAGCCACAGCAATATCAAACTTGAATACCAGAGGCTGGTCGCTCTCGAAGTCGAGCTGAGCCTGCTGCTCGCTGGGGAGAGGTTCTCCCAGCATATGAATCTTGTTATCCTGCACATAACCATAGAGTTTCTCGCCCAACAGCTTGTTCACCACGTCAACCTTGACGCTGGTACCAAACTGGCGCTTAATCATGCCCATAGGAGCCTGACCAGGACGGAATCCGGGAATCTGTGCACGCTTGCGATAGTCTTTCAGGGTCTTCTCGACCTCAGGCTGATAGTCAGCCGTCTCCATCGTGATAGTCATCAGACCATTCACCTTATCAGGAGCTTCAAATTGAATATTCATCTTTTCTTATACCTTATTTAATAATATATATCTTTCGTTTGAGCGTGCAAAGGTACGAATAATAGTTGAAAGTTGAGAGTTGAAAGTTGAAAGTTATCATTTTTTAACAAAATTCAATCATCATTCTCCTCTGCCTTACGTTGTTCTTCCAATGCAGAGAAGTCCTTCTGACGCAAGACAAACGACTCCGTCAGATAGTTCTTTCGCACCACAGGATTAGCTGCCAGTTCTTCAGGAGAGCCATGGAACAGGATGCGTCCTTCAAAGAGCAGATAGGCACGATTGGTGATACACAACGTATCCTCCACATTATGGTCGGTAATAAGGATGCCGATATTCAGGTCTTTCAACTTCCACACAATAAACTGAATATCCTCAACGGCAATGGGGTCAACACCAGCAAAAGGCTCGTCAAGCATGATGAACTTCGGTTCGATGGCCAGACAGCGGGCTATCTCCGTACGACGGCGCTCACCACCACTCAACTGATCACCCTTATTCTTACGAACTTTCTGCAAGCGGAACTCCTTAATCAGACTCTCCAACTTCTCCAACTGGTACTCACGGGGTTTGCCTGTCATCTCCAGCACAGAGAGGATATTGTCCTCTACCGACATCTTACGGAACACAGAAGCCTCCTGAGCCAGATAGCCAATACCTGCACGAGCACGCTTATAGACAGGATAGGTTGTCACCTCTTCATCGCCTAGATAGATATGACCCTCATTGGGAACGATGAGTCCCGTCGTCATATAGAATGACGTCGTCTTACCAGCACCGTTAGGTCCCAACAGTCCAACTATCTCGCCCTGCTTCACGTGGAATGACACATCGTTCACCACCGTGCGCTTGCCATAGCGTTTTACCAAGCCCTCAGTGCGCAGCACCAGATGCTCTTGCTCCTTATTTATGCTTTGTTCGTCCATAATCGCCTGCAAAGTTACGAATTTTTTTCATTTTTCATCTTTAATTTTTAATTTTTTTGTACCTTTGCAACCGATTATGATCATGAGATTATTATACAATGCGCTGACCACGTTCGGAAAGTTCGTGATACTCATGGGACGCACATTCTCCGTTCCAGAGCGTTTCCGTATGTTCTGGAAGCAGTATGTCAAGGAAATGGCACAGTTGGGCATCAACTCCATTGGCATCGTGCTCCTCATCTCGTTCTTCATCGGTGCTGTTATCTGTATTCAGATGAAACTGAATATCCAGTCGCCTTGGATGCCGCGCTGGGTATCAGGATACACCACCCGTGAAATCATGTTGCTGGAGTTCTCCAGTTCCATCATGTGTCTCATTCTTGCAGGAAAGGTCGGTTCAAACATTGCCTCAGAGATAGGAACCATGCGTGTAACCCAGCAGATTGACGCCCTCGACATCATGGGTATCAACTCTGCCTGCTACCTCATCCTTCCCAAGATTCTGGGTATGCTGACCATTATGCCCCTACTGGTTATCTTCTCATCGGGCATGGGTATCATGGGAGCCTATGGTACAGCCTATATCGGACACATCATCGTACCCGACGACCTAACATTGGGCTTACAGCACGACTTCAAGGCCTGGTTCGTATGGATGTCCATCATCAAGAGTCTTTTCTTCGCCTTCATCATCTCTGCCGTACCTTCTTATTTCGGCTACACCGTAGAAGGTGGTTCTGTGAATGTTGGTAAGGCCTCGACAGATGCTGTAGTATGCTCCAGCGTACTTATTCTTTGTTCTGACGTATTCTTAACGCAACTGCTATCATGATTGAAGTCAACAACCTCTATAAGCGGTTCGAAGAGAAAGAAGTGCTCAAAGGTATCAGCACTGTCTTCGAGGATGGCAAGACCAATCTTATCATCGGACAGAGCGGTTCTGGTAAGACCGTGTTGATGAAGAACCTTGTAGGACTTTTTGAACCCACCAGCGGACAGATTCTCTACGATGGGCGCGACTTCGTACAGATGTCGAAGAAGGAAAAAGTGCTCATGCGTCGTGAGATGGGAATGATCTTCCAGGCAGCAGCACTCTTTGACTCACTTACCGTCTTGGAGAACGTCATGTTCCCTCTTGACATGTTTTCCAATATGACACTTCGCGAACGCCAACAGCGTGCTATGTACTGTCTGGACCGTGTCAATCTGGTAGGAGCAGAGAACAAATATCCAGGAGAAATCAGTGGTGGTATGCAGAAGCGTGTGGCTATAGCCCGTGCCATTGCGTTAAATCCCAAATACCTGTTCTGCGATGAGCCCAACAGTGGTCTTGACCCCAAAACAAGTCTGGTCATCGACGAACTGCTCCACTCCATCACCCATGAGTTCAACATGACGACCATCATCAACACCCATGATATGAACTCTGTGATGGGTATCGGCGAGAACATCATCTTCATCTACGAAGGACACAAAGAGTGGCAAGGTGTTTCTGGCGAAATCATGAATTCTACCAACAAACGCCTTACCGACTTCATCTTCGCCAGCGATTTGCTGAAGGAGATGCGTGAGGCTGTTACGGGTGGAAAGAAATAAAATGTGTGCGCGCACAGATTGTTGATATTTATCAATTTTTCCACACTTTTTAGTCAAAAAGCAAGAAATCCCTTGCAAAATTGTCCTTTTCGTCGTACCTTTGCATCGTCAATCAAAGATAGCGTTCTTTGAACAATAGTAAACATTATTAGGATAACAAAACATTTAGAAAGGAAATGAAGATGAAAAAGTTATTGAAAAAATGGTTGAAGAGCGAAGCTTACACAGAGTATTGCATCAATATGGCAAGAATGTATAACTACAGAGCAGCCATCTAAATAACGGACCGAATACCCTCAATATTCTGGTCCGTTTTTTATTTTTCTAAAAATAATTCGTTTTTCGTAATTCGTAATTATTTACTACCTTTGACATTCGTCCAAAGTTCTCTGACCTGAAGGTCTGAGTGTGGCGTTGCAATCTTTCGTTCGGAAAAATCCAAATAAATTTGGTTTTTCGCTCACTTATTCGTACCTTTGCACACAGAATGATAATATACTATTAAAAACAACCAAAAATGTCTGTACTAACTATCAGTATCGTTGCGGTTTTCGTAACTGGCTATCTGTGTATAGCGCTTGAAAGCCTGACAAAAGTCAACAAGGCAGCAATAGCCCTGCTGATGTGCGTCCTCTGCTGGACATTGTTAATGATTGACCCCTCTAGCTACTACCCGATGATAGAAGGTGGTGGTGTGGTGCATCACATTGCCGAGGTCATAGAACATCACCTGGGCGATGCTGGTGGCACACTATTCTTCCTGATGGGTGCCATGACCATTGTCGAGATAGTCGATACCAATGGTGGTTTCAACTTCGTGCGCGACACTTTGAAGACGCGCTCTAAGCGCAAACTACTATGGCGCGTAGCCTTTATGACCTTTTTCCTGTCGGCCATTCTCGATAATCTGACAACGTCTATCGTCATGATTATGGTATTGCGCAAACTGGTACAGAATCGTGAAGACCGTCTTCTCTATGCAGCTTTGGTTGTCATCTCTGCCAACTCTGGTGGTGCCTTCTCGCCTATTGGCGACGTTACCACCATCATGCTCTGGATCAAGGGAGTTATCACTACGCAGGGAGTATTGACAGAGATTTTCATCCCGTCACTCATCTCAATGGTTATTCCTGCCCTTATCCTCAGCCTGCAACTCGAAGGAAAGTTCGATAAAGCACAGAACCTGCCAGTTGCAGACGTCAGCCAGTTTACAAAGGTTCAGCGCGACATCATCTTCTGGCTGGGTGTTGGCGGACTCATCTTCGTGCCCATCTTCAAGACCATTACCCACCTGCCACCATTTATGGGCATTCTGCTGGTACTCGGTGTGCTGTGGACCACAACAGAGATATTCCACTATAATACCGCTGAAGACGACACGATGGCCAAACGAGTCAGCGACATTCTTTCGCGCATTGACCTGTCGACCATCATGTTCTTCCTGGGCATCCTGATGGCAGTTGCCGTACTGCAGGAGGTAGGTGTACTCACACTGCTTGGCCAAGGACTTAACGAGGCCTTCTCAGGCAACTACTACGTCATCAACGGCATTATCGGTGTCCTATCCAGCATCGTCGACAACGTTCCTCTCGTGGCAGGTTGCATGGGTATGTATCCTGTTGCTGCTGATGGTGCGATGGCTGTCGACGGCATCTTCTGGCAGTTGCTAGCCTACTGTGCCGGCGTTGGTGGTTCCATACTGATTATCGGCTCCGCAGCAGGTGTCGTCGTGATGGGTCTGGAGAAGATTACCTTCGGCTGGTATATGAAGAAAATCACGTGGATCGTCTTCATCGGCTACATGGCAGGTATCCTTACCTACTGGGTAGAGAAAGCCCTCTTCTTCTAAATTGTTATTTCAGTCGGTCTTCGAAAGCGACGAAGGCTTGCTTGACGATATCAACTGCCTCTGGGAGTGTACACGAAAGTTTACCACCAGAGGCATTTAAATGTCCTCCACCATTGAAGAAACGTGCAGCAACCTCGTTACAGGGGAAGTCGTCAACAGAGCGCAGACTGACCCATATCATCTGTTTCTCGGTATCCTCACGCAACGAGATGCTCAGTTTGAGACCTTTAATCTGCAGGGGCATATTGACCAACCCTTCGGCATCACCCTTCACAAAGTGGAAACGTTTCTGGTCTTCACGATTCAGGGTATAGAATGCGGCATGACGCTCCTCATCGACCACCATACAGTTACAGAGCACGTGTCCTACCATGCGCAGGCGGTGCTCCGAGTAGTTATGATAGACGTTACGGTATATCTTGTCCTTGTCAATATGCTTGGTAAGCAGTTGCGAGATGATGTAGTAGATGTCGCAATCAGTAGAGTTGTACGTAAAACCTCCCGTATCCGTCATCATACCACAATAGACAGGAACAGCAAAGTGTTTGCCCAACTGGTCGAAGAGTCCCAACTGCCACACCACACGGAATACCAGTTCGCAGGTGGATGATGCTTCAGGACGTGACACCTTGACGACGGCATCCACATCGGGACCGAGATGGTGGTCTATCAAGACCTTCTTGGCAGGAGAACTGCTAAGCACCTGCTCCATCTCGTCAGTACGCGCCAGGGTATTGAAGTCCAGACAGATGATGAGGTCAGCCATTTTCAGCACCATCTCAACATAGTCGCGACGCTTGTCGTAGCGCACTATCTTCTCACTATTGGGCATCCATTGCAAATAGTCCGGATACTGGTCGGGCGCCACCATCAAGGGTTCCTTACCCAAGAAGCGCAGCACCTCACCCATAGCCAGCATAGCCCCTATTGCGTCACCATCCGCATTCTGATGGCAACACAATACAGGCATATTACTATTTTCAAGGAGGGAGCGCAGCATGCTGCACTCCCCATCAGTCATGATATTATCGAGCATCAATTCTCAATTATCAATTGTCAATTATCAATTAGAACAACTTGTTGGGATAAATGCCCTCGTCCACCAACTGCTGGATGCGTGCCACAGTAGCGTCACGGTCAGCAGCATAGGTTACGCCAAACCACTTCGAGGTGGTGTCGAGCACCTCACAGGTTGCCGTTCCTTCGGTGATGAGTTTGTTGACCATCAAGGGAATGAAGAACTCAGCCTTCAGGTTCTCCATGTTCTTCGGATCGCTGAGGAACTCCTTGAAGTACTCCTCGCTATACTCGAAATAGTCAGGAGTAAAGCCCCAGACATTCATCGATACGGGAGCATTCTCGTCCAGCACCTGCCACTCACCCTGCTCGTCCTTGAACTGGATGGTACCATCCTTGCGCAGAATCTCCGTACGCTCAACGACGTCCGTCAAGTGACGATTGTTGTCATAAGCACAAACGCCACGAGCCACAGCACCGTTCTCACTCAGCGTGTTGCATACGCGGAAGCCCACCATCGCATACTTGTTCTTTGAACCCTCGGGCAGGTTGCTCAGATACTTGCCAATCTGCATAAAACAGTCGCGACCATAGAAGTCGTCACAGTTAATGACGCAGAACGGCTCCTTGATGATGTCCTTACCCATCAGCACGGCGTGGTTCGTACCCCAAGGCTTCTGGCGACCCTCAGGAACAGAGAATCCTGCAGGCAGTGCGTCAAGTGCCTGGAAGCACAACTCACACTTCACCTTGCCCTCATACTTCGAGAGAATCTGCGTGCGGAACTGCTCCTCAAAGTCCTTTCGGATAACCCATACTATCTTGCCGAATCCTGCCTGGATAGCGTCGTAGATACTGTAGTCCATGATGGTCTCGCCATTGGGGCCCAGACCGTCGAGCTGCTTCAGGCCACCATAACGGCTACCCATGCCAGCTGCTAAAAGAAATAATGTTGGTTTCATAATGATTTATTGTTTAATGTTTAATGTTTAATTTTTAATATTCAATGTTACTTTCTTGGTTAGTTTGCGCTGTTTGTCCTTCACAGTCAATGTAAGATTACCAGCCTGCTTGGCACTACGCACCACCACGACGAGTTGTCCGTGGAACAGTTTCATCGTTGGCTGCTTGAACGACTCCAGACTGGTGGCATCACCATTGCATACGGCCTCGAAACTACCAGCACCTGTGACCTCAAAGTCCAATTGGTCAGCAGCATCGGGAATCAGCGTACCCTGCTTATCCGTCAGCGAAACTGTGACGAAGGCGAGGTCGTCGCCATCAGCAAGTAAGAAGTCTGAAGACTGAGCGCTGAGGGCTGATGATTGGTGCTGTGTCCATACGTCCAGCTTCAGTTGGGCGGGTTTACCAGCAGTACGCATGGTCTTTTCACCCACCTTCTTGTCGTTGGCATCATAGACCACCACCTTCACCTCGCCTGGTTCATACTTCACGTTGTTCCAACGCAGACGATAGCGGTCCAGTCGCTCAGCGGCGTTCTTCGTTATCTTACCCTGACTCTTGCCATTGATGAAGAGTTCAGCCGTAGGATAGTCCGTATAGCAATAGACAGGTGTCACCTCTCCTTTCCTATCCCACGTCCAGTGTGGCAACAGGTGGATGGTGTGCTCCTTGGTGTTCCAATGTGAACGATACAGGAAGTAGCGGTCTTTGGGCAGACCCGCCAAATCACAGATGCCGAAATAACTCGAGCGCGAAGGCCAGTACTCATCGTAGGGCGATGGCTCACCCAGATAGTCATAGCCCGTCCATACGAACTCGCCAATGACCCACTTATAGTCATCCTGCCAGCACCAGTCATCGTCAGGAAGATTCGACCATGGACAATAGTCCAGATCATAGCCGGAGCACTGTCCGTCAGTACCCTCTATGGCCTTCGGGTCGTAGGTTCCTGAGTACGAGAACTTACCATCGTTATTGTTGGGTTCTGCAGGGAAGTGGTACACGCCACGCGACGAGACGGTCGATGTAGTCTCACTACCCAACAGGAAGCCCTGTGGCAGACGCTTGATGCCATCGGCATAGCGATGCAGACGGTAGTTGAAGCCAGGCACGTTCATTGCCTGTGCCACACCACCATTGATGGCACCATCGGGATTGTCCAAGCCCTGTGTCACAGGACGTGTGGGGTCCAGCGTATTGCAGAGTGCCTGCAGACGGATGGCCCATAGGCGTCCCTCCTCGCTCCACTGTTCAGGAATCTCGTTGCCGATAGACCACATCACAATGCTGGGGTGGTTGCGGTTCGCCTTCACCAGATTGGTGATATCCTTCTCTGCCCACTCCTCGAAGAAGCGTGCATAGCCGTTCTTGCACTTAGGATAGATCCACATGTCAAACGACTCCGCCATCACCATTATTCCCAACGAGTCGCAGATGTCCATCTGCATCTGACTGGGCATATTATGCGAGGTACGAATGGCATCGCATCCCATCGCTTTCATCATCTTAATCTGACGAATCAAGGCTGCTTTGTTGACAGCAGCACCCAAGGGACCGAGGTCGTGGTGCAGACACACACCTTTAATCTTGCGTGTCACACCATTCAGTTCAAAACCTTTCTCCTTCGACACACGGACAGTACGGATACCCACTGTAAATACCTTATAGTCAATAACCTTTCCGAAGTCATCGTAAATCTTACGGCTCTTGTCGGGCTTGCCGTCATAGAGCGTCACATGCAACTTATATAAATAAGGTGTCTCAGGCGTCCACAGTTTAAACTGGCGAGCCATAAAGGCACCGATGGCTTTGTTACCTGTTAACGGTAATGCACTACTGGTTATCTGCTCGCCATCAGGACCAACGAGTTTCATCGAGACGATGGGTTTCCCTGTAGGATTGATGACAGGCACCTCAACAGTAAATCTGCTGAGACTCTTGCCCTTGACCTCTTTCCAATTCAGTATCGTCGTGGTGCTGAGCCCCCAGTCGTCAATACGTGTCTCCTCTGGCGTGAGGATGAGCGTGACAGGACGATAGATTCCTGCGCCAGGATACCAGCGCGAGCTCTCCTCCTTGTTCTGCAAATCCACCTCCAACAGGTTGTCACCAGGCTTCACGAACGGCGTCACATCCACACGGAAGGTATTGTAGCCGTAAGCCCAATAGCCTGCCTTCTGACCATTGACGAAAACCGTTGGTTCCGACATCGCACCATCAAACAGCAGTTCAGCATGTCCACTGAAACCTTCGGGAATGGTCAGCGTGCGCTTGTAGTGACCCTCACCAATCCAGGGCAGGGCACCCGAGCGACCACTCTTCTCCGTAGCCTCCGTCTCACCGTTCTGTGCAATAGCCACCTTCTGCAGGTCCCATTTCTTGTCGAACGGTCCCGCAATGGCCCAGTCGTGCGGAATGCGCACATTCTCCCACTGCTGTTTGTCACGCGAGAACTGCCAACCGTCGCTGAGCAATACCTCCTGACGCGTCTGTGCCGCAGCAGTCAAGCCAATAGTCAATAGCAAAAGACCTAAAGCCAAAAATCTCTTAGTAGTCATATTATTCATAGTTTGTTTGTTTCAGGAATTTCACGAAGGCTGCCACATCCTCGTCGTAGCCACGACCTGGCGACAACTGGCGACCCTCACTGTCCACGATGACATAGTAGGGTTGCGCATTCGTGCCGAAACGGCGACGCTGCAAGTCGCTCCACTTGGCACCAACGGTGCGTAGCGTGCGCGTGCCACCCTGTCCGTCCTCTACCTCTATGTTTTCTGGTAGCGGTGTCTTGTCATCCACATACAACGACACCAGGATATAGTCGTTCATCAGCATGTCGGCCACCTGCGGGTCGGTCCATACGGCAGCCTCCATCTTCCGACAGTTCACACAGCCAAAGCCGGTGAAGTCGATGAGTATCGGCTTGTTCTCGCGACGAGCAGCAGCCAACGCCTCGTCAAAGTCGTTATAGCGGGCTTCCACCACCTTGCTGTTCATATTGAAGTCCTGCGTGTACATGGGTGGTGCAAAGGCACTGACGGCCTTACACGGAGCACCCCACAAGCCAGGAACCATATACATAGCAAAGGCCAGCGACACCAGTCCGCCCATGACGCACGGCACCTGCCACTTGCCACGCTGCTCCTCCTCGACCAACTTCAGCCAGCCACAGAGGTAGGCCCCCAACAGGGCAAAGATGACAATCCACAACGACAGGAACACCTCACGGTCCAGGATGTGCCAACCATAGGCCAGGTCGGCCACACTCAGGAACTTCAGGGCAAAGGCCAGTTCGATGAAGCCCAGCGTCACCTTCAGCGTGTTCATCCACGAGCCCGACTTCGGTGCTTGCTGCAACCACGAGGGGAACAGGGCGAAGAGTGTGAAGGGCAGTGCCAGTGCTACTGCAAAGCCAAGCATTCCTACGGCAGGTGCCAGCCATTGTCCACTGGTTGCCGTCTCTACCAACAACAGTCCCACGATGGGTGCCGTACACGAGAACGACACCAGCACCAAGGTCAGTGCCATCAGGAAGATTGACAGATAGGTGGTCCATGATGAAGAACCTGCCGACAAGCTATCAGCCTTCTCGTCCACCCTACTCGCCCAACTCTCAGGCAGTCGGATTTCGAACCATCCGAAGAATGACAGGGCAAAGACCACCAGCAACAGGAACAGCAACACGTTGAATACGGCATTTGTCGATAGTGCATTCAGGGTGTCTGAACCGAAGATGGCAGTTACCAGCAGTCCCAGCGTCAGGTATATCACGACAATGCTCAGTCCGTAAATCAGTGCATCGCGGATACCACGACGGCGACTGGTCTTGGCACGCTTCAGGAAGAAGCTCACCGTCATAGGGATAACGGGCCAGATGCAGGGCATCACGACAGCCAGCAGACCACCCACAAAACCCATCAGCAGGATGTACAGCAGTGAATGGTCGAGCGCATCAGAGGGACGGTTCTGCTGATCAAAGTTGCCCTGCAACGACGATTCAGCGATTGCCGTTGAGTCAGCACCAGCAGGCAGTTCTATGACAGCGACCGTATCCACAGGCTTCTCCGGCTCTGGTGCCACAGGGGCAGTAATCTCCTCCTTGACTTCCTTCTTATCTTCTTTTAACTCCTTGTTGACACCTTCCGTCTTGAATGCCACCTCCGTTGGGGGCAGACACATCTCGTCGTTGCAGGCACCATACTCCAGATAACAGTCAATCGTGTATTTCTGCTGGGTAAAACGGACGCGCTGCACAAACTGCGCCTTCTTCTCAAAGTAACGCAGTTCCATGCCGAACATCTTGTCGAACTGCTTCATGACCTCTCCACGAGGCTTCAGCTTACCAACAGTCTCCACACCCTCCATCTTCACCACGTTGAAGGAGGCCGAGATGGGACCGTCGTCGCCCATATCCGTAGAATAGACATGCCATCCGTCATCAATGGTGGCACTAAAGATGATTTCGCCCTCGCCACCTTTCAGCGTTTTCAGTTGTGACGAGAAGTGCACGGGATTGACCATCTGACCTTCAGCAGCCAGTGTCAACAGTCCCACAAAGAGGAATAGTATCAGTCGCTTCATTTAGTCTATATGTGCATAGCCAGGCTCCGACCATTAGTCGAAAAATCCTGGCTGCTTGTATTCGATTCCCAGTTCACGATCCACAGTGGCAAGGATACCCTGCACCTGACCCAGTGCAAACATACGACCCAGCAGGGTGTAGCCGGCATTGTGGCCGTGGCTCGATTCGTCCATGATTCCACCGGGTTCGTCGGTAAATGTCATACCGTGGTCGACACGCATCGGCAACTGTGGATTTTCTTTTTCGAAAATCCTACACAGTTCGATGAGGTCGGCACGACCACCCAGGTGACTGGCCTCCGTAAAGTTGCCATTGGGGAAGATATGGCACGAGCGCAGGTGTACGAAGTGGGTGCGTGAGGCAAACTTCTTCGCCAAGTCCACCACGTTGTTATAGATACCAGCCGACAGACTGCCTGCACAGAAGGTCAGACCATTGTGCTTGTTGGGAACGGCATCGAGGAACCACTGGATATCCTCCTCGGTACGGACAATGCGTGGCAAGCCCAGAATCTCGATGGGGGGATCGTCGGGGTGTACGCACATATTCATGTTGCACTCCTCACAGACGGGCATGATAGCCTCTAGGAAGTACTTCATATTCTCGCGCAACTTAGCCTTGTCAATGCCTTTGTACAGGTCCAGGAACTCGCGGAACTTCTGTACGGGAGCCTCGTCGTTCTCCGAGAAGTTACCACTCACGAAGCCCTGCGTCTTGATGACGATGTTCTCCACCAGCTTGTGGTCCTTCTCAGGGGTCATCGTCTTCGCCAGTTCGTCACACTCTGCCAGCACGTTACGCTCAATCTTCTCGCCCTTGTCGTTGCGCATCTCAAACTTCTCCCACTCCTCGCGGGCACCTGGACGCTTCAGGATATAGATGTCGAAATAGGCAAACTCAGCGTAGTTGAAGTAGAGGTTCGTCGAACCGTTGGGGTTCTCGTGGAACAGGTCGGTACGCGCCCAGTCCAGCACAGGCATGAAGTTGTAGCAGATGCAGTGGATATCCTCTGCGGCAAGGTTGCGCAGACTCTCCTTGTACACCTCTATCTGGTGGTCACGGTCAGGACCGCCATACTTGATGGTCTCCACCACGGGCAGACTCTCTACCACGCTCCAGCGCATGCCGTAGCTCTCGATATACGTCTTCAGGTCGTGAATCTTCTCACGTGTCCATACCTCACCAAGGGGTACATCGTGCAGGGCAGTAACAATACCCTCCACACCAATCTGTCTCAACATGGCAAGCGTAATCTTATCCTTCTTGCCAAACCATCTCCATGTTCTTTCCATAATGCATTATTTAATTTTATTGATGCAAAGGTACAAAAAAAAGAGCGAACCACCAACGATTCGCCCACTTTTTATTCTATCGAATACATTTCAGGTTCTTGTCCAACTGCTCCACGCTGCTGGCACCTACCAGCACAGAGGTGACACCCTGCTGTTCCAATATCCAGCGCAGCGCCCACTCTGCCAGCGTCATACCCTTTTCAGCCGCCTCCGCATTCCACTGCCCAATCTGTGCCAGCAGTTCGTCCGTCAGCATCTCCCTTCTGAGGAATTTCCCACGGGCCATACGCGAGTCATCAGGTACGCCGTTCAGATAGCGGTCGGTCAGCAGTCCCTGTGCCAATGGCGAGAAGGCAATGAAACCCACACCCTCCTTGTGACACAGTTCCAGGATGCCCTGTTCCATGGGTCCCCTGTTCAGCATATTCAACTTACCCTGATAGATGAGGGGTGGCACGTCACGCTCTCTCAGGTAGCCAATGGCATAGCGCGTAGCCTCTAACGGCCAGTTCGAGATACCCACATAGAGTGCCTTGCCCTGTCGCACAATGTCCACCAGCGCCTGCAGCGTCTCCTCCATTGGCGTATTAGGGTCGAAGCGGTGGGTATAGAACAAGTCCACATAGTCCAGTCGCATGCGTTTCAGACTCTGGTTGAGCGATGCCATCAGGTATTTCCTGGAGCCCCATTCTCCGTAGGGGCCTGGCCACATGTCGTACCCTGCCTTTGTCGAGATGAACAGTTCGTCACGATAGCGCCGCAGGTCATCATCCATCACGCGCCCCAGCGTTTCCTCTGCCGAGCCGTAGGGCGGTCCGTAGTTGTTGGCCAAGTCCAGATGGGTTATGCCCTGGTCGAAGGCGTGACGCAGGATGGTTCGCGAGCGCTCATAGTCGTCCACGCCACCAAAGTTATGCCACATACCCAGGCTGACCTTAGGCAGCAGGACGCCAGTACGTCCACATCGCCGATACTCCATCTGTTCATATCGACCTTCGTTTGCTACATATTGTTCCATCGCTTTGTTTGGTTAGTAAATCTGTTTGCAAAGATACAAAATTATTTGGAAACAGCAAAGAAAAAACAGAAGAAAAGTCACTTCGATTTCAGATGTCAGATTTCAGTTTTTATTTTGATACCCACCCCAACTCGACAAACAAGCGGGAAGTAAGTATAAGATTATATTATATATAATAATATTTAATTTTATAATTATTATAATAATTATAAAATCTATAATCAACCTGTCAGCTATATACCTACCACGCATTTTAAAAACT
>CACYBB010000017.1 GCA_902772585.1 uncultured Bacteroidales bacterium
ACCCACCGCATCTATGGCATCCAGAAGAACTGCTGGAGCATCAACAACTATGGTGGTAACATCACCATTAGCGACTTGAAGATTAGTCAGCAGTAATCAAACATTAAGTGGAGGGGGAGCGTTTTTCTCCCTCCACTTGCTATTATTAAACAATTCAAAACTAAAAACTCATGAAAAAACTATTTTTACTCTCAATGCTCTTCGCAGCTACAGTTTGTAACGCACAGGTAGTTCTTTGGGATGGAACAGACAAGGAAGTCGGTAGTGATGGCGGCTTTTGGGGTCGTGCCGATGCTACCGTCGTAGACGAAGGTGGCAACAAATGCCTGAAGATAAAGACTAAGGCAAACCCAAACCCCGAAGGCTGGGATAAGGAACACTGCAACGCAGCACTGCCTCTTGGTGATGCCGATCTTAAGGGTCTCCGTCGTTTGACCATGCGTCTGAAGATGGGCATTAAACACAATGTGCTGGTGAAACTGGTCAAGGATGGCAGCTATTCAACAGGACGTCTGTTCTGGTGTGGCACTGAAAACGAGTGGAACATTCTGACCTTTGAGTTTGCTGCTGGTCCTGACAATGAAAAGATTACAGATACCGGCAATACGGTACTTGAAATTTGGCCTTTCGAAGATGGAGCCGATGCATTGACTAATATTGGCAATACAATTTATATCGACGACATCAAGATGGAAGGTCCGATGGTGAATGGAAGTGCCATCCGTACGCTGGCCGATGACGCTTTGACAGACCAGCAGGTCATTGTAACTGGCTCGCTGAGTAAAGGAGAATATCAGTGCACATGGGACGGCGACTGGCACAATGTAGCCTTCGACGACTACACCACATTGACCAGTAAGATATCTGCTAACGTCTGCTTCCTGAACCTGACGGGTGCTGCTGTTGCCGACGGAGACAGCCCAAAGCTACGTACCAAGAATCCCAACCTGCTGATTCTCTCTCCCACAGCTTTCTCTAATACAGAAAATGTCATCCGCTGGGATGGAGAGAAAAACAACACCCCGAAGATGGTGCTTATCGATGCTTACCCCTTCTATACACCGATTGACTTCCACGCTGACGCTGTCGAGGTGACACGCAACCTGAAGGCTGGCATCAACTCGCTCTGTCTGCCGTTCTATACTGCAGAAACTGAAATCAGCACCAACTGCAAGATTGCAACTTATAAGAATGGTACCACCTTCACCTATGCCGATCATGCAGAGGCTAACGTTCCTTTCCTGGCAACAGCCGTAGATGCTGATGCGGTGAAGCTGAACTTTACCAATAAGACGGTGGCTACTACTCCCGGCTCTCTCGGCACTACATTTGTAGGCGTCTATGCCCCTCAGAGTGCTAAGGACCTTTATGGCATCAATGGTGATGGCAAACTGCAGAAGGGTGGCTCTGGTGCTAACATTAAGAGTTTCCGCGCCTATCTGACCGATGTAAGTGGAGCCCGCGAGATTACCTTTGAAGATGAGACGACAGGATTAACCGATGTAAGCAGTAAGACGTCTGATGGTAGAGGTGAATGCTTCAACCTCGCAGGTCAGCGTGTTGCTCAGCCCACCAAGGGCCTCACCACAATGAAAAAGACTTATAGCAATCCCCAGATAGAGGTAATCACCATGGCGACCCGCCAGATGTTAGCCAGCTCTGTTGAAGTACAGGTAGAAGAAGGTACTTTCACGGGCAGCTTCAACTCACGAGAAGACGACTTCCTCTTGGATGAAGAATGACAATGAGGAACAAAGTGACTTCTAAATCCTCATGCATGAAACGTACAATTATGAATAATCGTTCATTGTAACTGAAAAATGTTACATTGAACGATTTTTTTTATTCAATGTAACATACCTTATAGTATATAATGGACAGATGGTATAACTTTGCACCAACAAAAAACAATATTAACTCTAAAACAACAACGCTTATGAAAAAAGTATTTTTACTCATGTGCCTCATGGCAACCACAGTTATCGCTTCAGCAACCGACGTTTGGGAAGGAGAGCACGCTGTTAACTGGGATAATACCCTGCAAATCGAAAAGGGTAAGTTTACAGATATGAAGGTTGGCGACAAACTCGTCATTGAGTTTAAGGACGCTACAGACAAGGTTATCGAGCTGCACAGCAACGCAGGAATGCTCCCAGGCACACGCTTTGAACATCACATTTACTCCGACCAGAGCAGTGTTGAGGTCTTCGCTACCCCTGCAATGCTTGCATCCCTGAAGGAGTATGGCCTTGAAGTCTGCGGTGCCGAGTTCACCGCTACCAAGATATGGTATGGTGATGGCAAGGATAATATTGATGAGAACACCGCATGGAGCGGTTTCTTCTGGATGGACGAATGGAGCACGCTGGAGATTACAAAGAACTGCTTCGCCGGCGTCGACTGGAGCAAGGTCAAGGCTATCCGCTTCTATTCTGAGGCCAACCGTACCGACTACGTCATCAATGTTCTGACCAAGTGGGGCGAAGGTGGCAAGCTGGGCGATCAGACCACGATGACTATAACCACCGAGTATGCAGAGCTCAATGTAGAGAATATCGATATGGCAGCAGCCCTTGCTGATGTTGACCGCCTTATGATTCAGTGCAACAAGGAGGCTGGCGAAGCTTTCAACTTTACAGCCGTCGTGCTCGTCAAGGATGGTGCTACTGGCATTGCTGCCGTTGCAAAGAGCCAAGAGCAAGCTGCCAACAGCCAATACTTCAACCTCGCTGGTCAGCGTGTTGCTCAGCCCACCCAGGGCCTGTATATCGTCAATGGAAAGAAAGTTATTGTAAAATAGTTAGGTTTGGTTAGTAGTTTTTTTTGATGAAAAAGATTGTTAGTTAGTTATTGAGTTAGTGTGTCGCCCGCAGTCTACACAGACTGTGGGCGATTTTTTTATTGTCGCTGAAATACCTTCCCTTCACTGGCGTCAAGCGCTTTTTAATATTAGTCACTGTGGCATCTGTCCCTGTGGCATCTGTAGTTTCTGAACAACTTTTTTTTGAAAAAGTGTTGGTTGTGCGCAACGTTTTTATTGTCTTTGCACCCAGAAACAGTTAAATCATATTGTTATGGTTCCTATATTAGAATAATTGCAGATTAGTTTGTTATAACTTGAACAGAAAAAGCGTTCATTGTGGCATAAAAATGTTTCAATGAACGTTTTTTTCTAGTCTTTGTATCATAAGTTATAGAGAATTTAGGGGGAATATGCTAACTTTGCAACAGAAAATTTTGATAACTAAAACCAAGAAGTATGATGAAAAGATGCTTATTGACACTCCTGGCAGTGACGACCCTGGGACTGATGCAGGCCCAGATCAAGCCCATCGTATTGGGTGACAGTCACGCCATGGTAAAGGTGAAGGGGGGACAGCGGTATATCCTGTTGCCCGTGCAAGAGAGTGAGGACATTGCCGGCATCGCGGTGGTGGGTGAAGGAAACAACATGGTGCAACGTCTGAACGTGAAGCTGGCCATTGACCGCGTAGACTACTTTGTACCTTACGAGTTGAAGGGTGCCGACCTGCTGGATATCACGTTCCATGGAGACCGCAGACAGAAGGGTGCCGTGGGCGAGTTCGTATGCTGGCGCGAGATGAAGTACTCGGACACATTCGACACGACGAACCGCGAGCGCTTCCGCCCTATCTATCACCACACGCCCGTATATGGGTGGATGAATGATCCGAATGGTATGTTCTACAAGGACGGTGTGTGGCACCTGTACTACCAGTGGAACCCATACGGAAGTCAGTGGGAGAACATGACATGGGGACACTCTACGTCGAAGGATTTGGTGCACTGGGAGGCACAGCCCATGGCTATCGAGGCCGACTGGCTGGGAACTATCTTCAGTGGTTCGTGCGTGACACGTGGTGATGAGGTCATTGCGATGTACACATCGGCAGGACATCACCAGACGCAGTCGATAGCCATATCGAAGGACGGCGGCAAGACGTTCAAGAAGTATGCGGGCAACCCCGTGCTGACAACCAGCGATGTTGCTGACTTCCGCGACCCACGTCCATTCTGGAACGAGGATATCAAGGCATGGAACCTCATACTGGCTGCTGGTCAGGAGATGCGCATCTATTCATCGAAAGACTTGAAAGACTGGAAATACGAGAGTTCGTTCGGCAAGGAATACGGCAACCACGGTGGTGTGTGGGAGTGTCCGGACCTCTTTGAGATTAAAGATGAAAAATTAAACATTAAAAATTGGGTGCTGATATGTAACATCAACCCTGGCGGTCCGTTTGGCGGCAGTGCTACACAATACTTCGTAGGACAGTTTGACGGCAAAAAGTTTATCTGTGAGTCGATGCCGAAGGTGACAAAGTGGCTGGACTACGGCAAGGACCACTATGCTACGGTATCGTTCTACAACGCACCCAACAATCGCCACACGGTGCTGGCGTGGATGTCGAACTGGCAGTATGCCAACCAGGTGCCCACCAAGCAGTTCCGCTCAGCCAACTCAATACCTCGCGACCTGGGCCTATTCCGCCATGGCGAAGAGACCTACGTCAGTGTAGTACCCTCAGAGGAGATGCTGGCCCTGCGCGGTGCGAAGGTGAAGAATCCCACGGAGGCTTGTGAGATGATCATCGATACGAAGAACCAGACGGAGATCGTGCTCAGCAATACCAAGGGCGAGCAGGTGACGATGAAATACGACGGTCAGCAACAGACATTCACCATGGAACGTGTGAAGAGTGGCGACGTGAGCTTCAGCGAAGCCTTCCCTGCCATGACTGTAGCCCCAACATTTGGCACCGTCAAGCAGCTACGCATCTTCATTGACCGCTGTAGCATTGAGGTGTTCGACGCAGAGGGCAAGATGGCGATGACCAACCTTGTATTCCCGTCGGAGCCGTATAATACGCTGAAGGTAAAGGGCGGAAAAGCGACAATCTATGAGATTAAAGATTAAACATGAAACATGAAACATTAAATATTATGGGTAATCAAAACAAATCTATTTACCTGATTCCCGTGATGCTCTGCTTCTTCTGCATGGGCTTCGTGGACTTGGTGGGCATTGCCTCCAACTATGTGAAGGAAGACTTAGGTCTGACAGACTCTGTAGCCAACATCTTCCCCTCGCTGGTGTTCTTCTGGTTCCTTATCTTCAGCGTACCCACAGGTATGCTGATGAACAAGATAGGACGTAAAAATACGGTATTGCTATCGCTCGTAGTGACAGTGGTATCACTATTCATCCCGCTGTTGGGCAACTCGTTCACCATGATGCTCATTGCTTTCTCACTATTGGGTATTGGCAATGCGTTCATGCAGACCAGCATCAATCCGTTGGCCATGCTCATTATTGGCGACAAGAATCTGGCCTCGACGCTGACCTTCGGACAGTTTGTCAAGGCTATCGCCTCGTTCCTGGCTCCCTATCTGGCCATGTGGGGTGCCACAGCAGCCATGCCATCGTTCGGCTACGACTGGCGTGTACTGTTTATCGTCTACTTTGTGGTAGGTGTATTGGCTACCTTGCTGCTGTGGGTGACACCTATCCAGGAGGAGATGAGCGGAGGCCGTTCGTCGTCGTTTATGGACTGTATCCGTCTGTTGGGCAAACCCATCGTACTGCTGTCGTTCTTTGGCATTATGTGTCATGTGGGTATCGATGTAGGTACCAATACCACCGCCCCGAAACTGCTGATGGAACGTGTGGGTATGTCGCTCAACGAGGCAGCCTTTGCCACTTCGCTCTACTTTATCTTCCGTACAATCGGTGCCCTGACGGGGTCTTTCTTCCTGCGTATCATGAAGACCCGCTGGTTCTTCATCATCAGCGTCTGTCTGATGGCTGCCTCGATGGCGTTGATGTTTGGTGGACAGTCGAAGATGGTGCTCTATACCGCAATCGCACTGGTGGGCTATGGCAACTCGAACATCTTCTCGATGGCCTTCTCTGAGGCACTGCTCTCTGTGCCTGACAAGCAGAACGAAGTTTCTGGTCTGATGATTATGGGACTATTTGGTGGAACCATCTTCCCACTCATCATGGGATTCATGAGCGATGCCATGGGACAGGCCGGTGCCGTTGCCGTCATGGCCATTGGTGTCATCTATCTCTTTACTTATATTCCACAAGTGAAACATTAAAGATTAAATATTAAAGATTAAATATTATGGCTAACAAACGTTATGTAGTAGGACTGGGTGAGGCACTGTGGGATGTGCTTCCCGAAGGAAAGAAACTGGGTGGTGCACCTGCCAACTTCGCTTATCATGCCGGACAGTTTGGCTTGCAGACGCTGGCCATCAGTGCACTGGGGGAGGACGATCTGGCTGAAGAGACCATCGAAGCGCTGAAGGAGCACAAGTTGAACTATCTGATGCCCCGTGTACCCTACCCCACAGGTACGGTGCAGGTGACGCTCTCTGGTGACGGAATTCCCGCTTATGAAATCAAGGAGGGTGTAGCATGGGACAACATTCCCTATACCCCAGAGATAGCGACGATTGCCAAGAGTTGTCGTGCCGTCTGCTTTGGTTCGCTGGCTCAGCGCAACGTGGTGTCGTGGGCTACCATTCGTCAATTTCTGGACGACACACCAGAAGACTGCGTGAAGATTTTCGATATCAACCTGCGCCAGCAGTTCTACAGCAAGGATGTCATCGAGGAGTCGCTAAAGCGCTGCAACATCCTGAAGATTAACGACGAGGAATTGGTCGTCATTAAGCGCATGTATGGCTATGATGACCTCGACATGCGGGGCATCTGCGAGAAGATGTTGACAGAGTATAAACTGAAGATGCTGGTGCTGACCTGCGGTACCAACGGTTCGTATGTCTTTGCACCTGGTCTAACCTCGTTCCAAGAGACGCCGAAGGTCACTGTGGCCGATACCGTCGGTGCTGGCGACTCGTTCACGGGCAGTTTCTGTGCCGCTATCCTCAACGGCAAACCCATGGAGGAGGCGCACCGCATAGCCGTAGAGGTCAGCGCTTACGTCTGTACACAGAACGGTGCCATGCCCAGTTATCCTGAAGCATTGGTAAAGAAGGTGAAATAAAACCTCCGGCTAATATTGTAGCACTACGCCATCCTTGGTGATTTCCAGCGTAGCTTTGGCGCCTGTAATGAGGGGGAAGTTGCGGAGGTGGGCATGACCCACGGGGAAGTCGTAACAGACGGGGATGGCGTAGTGCTGGAGGTACTCGTGGAGCATGGCATACATATCGTCGAAGCCGTTCTCAGGGTGCTTGTATTTGGTGAACTGACCTACGATGACGGCACGGAGATGGTGCTGGAGGCCACGCACCTCGATGTTGTGGAGCATGCGGTCTACTTTCGTCATGCTCTCGCCTGTATCCTCGATGAACAGGATGACATCATCCATGAGCAACGGGTCAAAATCGGAACCTGCCAAGTCGTTGAATACCGACATATTGCCACCCACAACGATGCCTTCTGCCCTACCCTCGATATTCAACGGATGGGGCGCCACACGATAGGTCGGCAGGTCGCCCTGAAGGATATGACGAAGGGCCTGACTGACTGTATCGGTACCCTCGTAAGTTTTTAGTGCATGACACATGGAGCCGTGGATGCCCTTCACACCTGCGCGAGCCTCAGCACAGAGCAAGGCGGTGACATCGCTGAAGCCGATGATGGGCTTGGGATATTGGCGAAGGGTGTCGAGTGACAGGCGTGAGAGCAGATGAGCCACACCATCGCCACCACGAGAACACATGACAGCCTTAATGGAAGGTTCACGGAGCGCCCAGAGCAAATCGGACAGGCGTTCGTCGATGGTGCCTGCAAAGCCATGATATTCTGCCAGTGCGTGAGGAGCCACCACACAGCGATAGCCCCACGACTCCAGCGTAGCGATGCCCCCATTGATGGTCATCGTGTCCGTCGCACTGGAAGGCGAGATGATGGCGATGGTGTCGCCCTTACAAAGGAATTGTGCTGATAGCACCTGCATCCAGCAGAACATCAATATGATTAAACTTGCTTTCTTCATATTGATGGCAAAGATACGAAAGAATTTTGAGAAAAGCAAAAATCTTCCTTTTTGTTTTGTATTCTCAGTGCTAATTTGTACCTTTGACTTCGTCGAAGATACTTTCGCTCGACAATTAAAATAAAATAACATATTTTTATTTTGTATTGTCCTCGCTTATTCGTACCTTTGCAAATAGATTCCTTAAACTAAGACACAATGAACGAAATTCAGAATTTGAATCCGCAGTGCATCTGGAAGAATTTCTACGCACTGACACAGGTACCACGTCCCAGTGGACACTTAGAGAAAATCCAACAGTTCCTGCTCGACTTCGGTAAGCAGGCTGGCGTATATGCCGTAAAAGATCCCGCAGGCAATATCCACTTCCGCAAGCCCGCCACCCCAGGCATGGAGAACAAGAAGGGTATCATCCTGCAGGCCCACATGGACATGGTGCCACAGAAGACACCAGAGAGCACACATAACTTCGAGACCGACCCCATAGAGCCGTGGATTGACGGCGAGTGGGTGAAGGCTAAGGGTACCACACTGGGTGCCGACAATGGTCTGGGCGTAGCTGCCATCATGGCCATCATGGAGGACAAAACCTTGAAGCACGGACCCATCGACGCCTTGATTACACGTGACGAAGAGACGGGTATGTTTGGTGCCAACGAACTGCCTGAGGGCGAGTTGCAGGGTGATATCCTGATGAACCTCGACTCAGAGCACTGGGGTAAGTTTGTCATCGGAAGTGCTGGTGGCATTGACGTTACCGCTACACTCGACTACCAGGAGGTGGAGACGGACGCTGAGGATGCTGCCGTCAAGGTAACAGTGAAGAACCTGCGTGGTGGACACTCTGGTCTGGAAATCAACGAAGGTCGCGGCAATGCCAACAAACTGCTGGTACAGGTAGTCCGCGAGGCCATTGCTGAGACGGAGGCCCGTTTGGCCAGTTGGAATGGTGGCAATATGCGCAACGCCATTCCTTTCAAGGCCGAGGCTGTGCTGACACTGCCCAAGGAGAACATTGCTGCACTGAAGGAGATTGCCAACGACTGGCAGGAGACCTTCAATGACGAGTTCAAACTCATCGAGCCACAGGGTATCGAAGTCATCGTAGAGGAGGTGGCTACTCCCGTCAAGGAAGTGCCCGTAGAGATTCAGGACAATCTGGTGGATGCTATCTTCGCTTGTCACGACGGCGTTATCCGCTTCATCCCCGCCTACCCCAGCGTGGTAGAGACCTCGTCGAATCTCGCTATCATCAATATCGGTGAGGGCAAGGCCAGCATCAAGATTCTGGCACGTAGTAGTCGTGAGGATATGAAGGACTACGTGGTAACCATGCTGGAGAGTTGCTTCTCGATGGCAGGCATGAAGGTAGAGACTGCAGGTTCGTATGGTGGCTGGGATCCTAACCCCGACTCAGAAATCCTACACCTATTATTAAAAGAGTATAAGGAGCTGTTTGGCAAGGACGGTATCATCCAGGTAGACCATGCTGGTCTGGAGTGCTCCGTCATCCTGGGCAAGTATCCCTGGCTCGACGTTGTCAGCCTCGGTCCTACGATGAAGTCGCCACACACCACTACCGAGCGTGCCCTCATCGAGACAGTTGCACCCTTCTGGGAGTTGCTGAAGAAGACCCTCGAGGACGTGCCTGAGAAGTAAAATATTCAAAAAATGCAGATTTGCTTTGGTGAATCTGCATTTTTTTTTTACCTTTGCAGCGTCAAACAAATAAAACAACAGAAATTATGGACGATTACCCGGCGGATACTTGTAACAAGTAAGGCGGGGGATAGCCGGTAAAGCCGCTAATCCCTTTGCCGCATTGAGAACTATCAATTGTCAATAAATTGAAGGATTAGCACAATGAAGACCTATTGGAATACCCAAGGTGGGCTCAGCCAGCTGAAGGAGTGGCAGCCCAATTGTTGGATACAGGTGACGTGTCCAACAGAGGAAGACCAGCAGATGCTGGAGGAGAAATTCAATATTCCCGACTACTTCATGTCGGACATCAGCGATACCGATGAGCGTGCCCGTTATGAATACGATGACGGTTGGATGCTCATCATCCTGCGTATCCCTTATGTTAAGGAGGTACGTAGTCGTACGCCATATACCACCGTTCCTCTGGGTATCATCCACAAGCGCGACATCACCATCACTGTCTGCTTCTACGAGACAAACATGATGATTGATTTCGTCAGTTACCAGCAGAAGCGCGGCGTGGGCTTCACCGATCATGTGGACATGATTTTCCGTCTGTTCCTGTCGAGTGCCGTATGGTACCTGAAGCGACTGAAGCAGATCAGCATGCTCATTGACAAGGCCAAGCGTAATCTGGACCGTGAGGTGAACAACGAGTCGCTGATTGGTCTGTCACGTCTGCAAGACTCGCTGACATATTTCAACACCTCTATCCGTGGCAACGAGGTATTGCTATCGAAATTGAAGTTCAAGTTGCAGATTGACGAACTGGATGCTGACCTCATCGAGGATGTCAACATCGAGATGACACAGGCCCGCGAGACGACGAGCATCTATTCGAACATCTTGGAGTCAACAATGGATACCTACCAGTCGATTATCAACAACAACATGAACACCATCATGCGTACGCTGACAAGTGTGACCATCATCCTCATGTTGCCCACGCTGGTAGCCTCGTTCTTCGGCATGAACCTCATCAATGGTATGGAGAATAGTCCTGTCGGATTCATCGTTGCTATCATCATTTCAGTACTCATTTCAGTGCTGTCATTGCTGGTATTCAAGAGGAAACGACTCATTTAAGTCACTTTTTTCAGAAAAAATTAGGTGGTTTCAGAATTATTTACTAATTTTGCCAAGAATCTTGGCGAGCCTGCTTGCGCTCGACAAAAGAAGCGCGCTTCTTTTGTTCTCGCTTGCTCGCAGCCTTGAATTCCTTTTTTGTGTACTCTAATCCTAAACATGAACTAAAAGTATTTTAGATGATGGACTCTCAAGAAAAGGCTCTTGTAGAAGAGCAGGTTGCAGAACAAAACGTTGAACAAAACGTAGTAGAAAACAATGAAAACGCAGAAGTCGCAGAGACTGTAGAGGTCACTGAGGCAGCAGAGCGTAAGCAGTATGACACCAAGAAGGAAGTCTTGGAGCGTGTCCGTGAGATTGCTCACGGAGAGGAGGCTCCCCAGAAAGACGAGGTGGACTACCTGAAGACCGTTTTCTACAAGTTACACATTGCCGAGCGCGAAGCAGCCCTCAAGGAATATATTGATGGCGGTGGAGACCCTGAGCAATACCAGATTACGCCCGACCCCGACGAGGAGGCTTTCAAGGCAGAGATGGGTATTATCAAGGAGAAGCGCCAGAAGCTGTTCCGTGAGCAGGAGCAAGAGAAGCAGGACAACCTGGAGAAGAAACTTGCCATCATCGAGAAGATTAAGACGATGATAACCTCGCCTGAGGAGGCCAACAAGTCATACAAAGACTTCAAGGCTCTGCAGGACGAGTGGAAAGAAATCAAGAACGTTCCCGCTGAGCGTGCCAATGAGCTTTGGCGTAACTACCAGTTGTATGTAGAGCAGTTCTACGACCTGCTGAAGTTGAACAGCGAGGCTCGCGAATATGACTTCAAGAAGAACCTGGAGGCTAAGACCAAACTCTGTGAGGCTGCTGAGAAGTTGGCTGAGGAACAGGACGTTATCAGTGCATTCCACCAGTTGCAGAAGTTGCATCAGGAATACCGCGAGACAGGTCCCGTAGCCCGCGAGTTGCGTGAAGAGATATGGAATCGCTTCAAGGCTGCCTCGACAGTCATCAACAAGCGCCACCAGCAGCACTTCGAAGACCTGCGCGCCAAGGAGGAGGACAACCTCGCCAAGAAGACCGCTCTCTGCGAGAAGGTCGAGGCTATCGCTGCTGAGGAGAACAAGGGCAGTGGTGACTGGGAGCGTCATACCAAGGAGATTATCGAGTTGCAGACCGAATGGAAGACCATTGGTTTTGCACCACAGAAGATGAACGTAAAGATCTTCGAGCGTTTCCGTGCCGCCTGCGATGACTTCTTTGGTCGTAAGGCAGAGCATTTCCGTGGTCTGAAGGATACCTTCAAGGAGAATGCCGACAAGAAGCGTGCCCTCATCGAGAAGGCCAAGGCATTGCAAGACTCTACCGACTGGAAATCAACAGGCGACAAGCTCATCAACCTGCAGAAGGAGTGGAAGACCATCGGTATGGTTCCCAAGAAGTTGGGTGACCAGCTATGGGAGGAGTTCCTGGGTGCTTGCAACAAGTTCTTCGAGGCCCGCAATGCTGCTGGTGCCAACACCCGTAGTGACGAGCGTGAGAACCTGGAGAAGAAACGTAGCATCATCGAACAACTGAAGGCTGCAGCTGAAGAGGCTGGTGAAGGTTTGCAGGAGAAGGTACAGCAACTCGTTGAGCAGTATCAGGGCATTGGCCACGTACCCTTCAAGGAGAAGGACAAGCTCTATGAAGAATATCACGCTGTCCTCGACAAACTCTATAAGGAGTTGAACATCAGCGTTGCCAAGCGTCGTCTGTCGAAGTTCAAGGACACCATCAAACAGGTTGCTGAGCGTGGTGAGAATGCTTTGGACAACGAGCGTGCCCGTCTGATGCGCCAGTATGAGCAGCTGAAGCAGGAGGTACAGACCTACGAGAACAACCTCGGTTTCCTCAATGCATCAAGCAAGAAGGGCAACAGCCTCATCGACGAGATGAACCGCAAGGTACAGAAGTTGAAGGACGAGGTGCAGCTGGTTCGCGAGAAGATTAAGGCCATCGACGCAGAGAACCGCGAGAAGTAATCCTTAAGAAGATAACAAAAAGAAATAGGTGAGATTGCTCTCACCTATTTTTATTATATAGTCTCAACGATTATTTCTGCATGTCATAGACCACCTGCATCAGTTTCTTACCCAGCTCGTCAGCCATCTCCATGGTCTGAGCCTCGCTATAGACACGGATGATGGGTTCGGTATTCGACTTGCGCAGGTGTACCCAGCGGTCAGCAAAATCAATCTTCACACCATCAATGTCGTTAACCTGTGCAGAATTGTCCTGAGCAAACATCTCCTTGACCTTCACGAGGATAGCATCCACATCCGTTTCAGGAGTCAGGTCGATGCGGTTCTTTGCAATCTGATACTCTGGGAAGGTCTTGCGGAGTTCACTGACCGTGCAGCCCTTCTTTGCCAACGATGTCAGGAACAGAGCGATGCCTACCAAAGCATCACGACCATAGTGGCTCTCAGGATAGATGACACCACCATTACCCTCACCACCAATAACAGCATTCACCTCTTTCATCTTAGTGGTGACATTCACCTCACCAACGGCAGCAGCTGCATACTTACCACCATGTTTCTCCGTGACGTCACGCAGGGCACGGGTTGATGAGAGGTTGGAAACGGTATTGCCAACAGTCTGTGACAGTACATAGTCTGCCACGCTGACCAGCGTGTATTCCTCACCAAACATCTTGCCATCCTCGCAGATAAAGGCCAGACGGTCCACATCGGGGTCAACGACGATACCCAGGTCATACTTGCCCGTCTTCATCTCGTCCATGATACCCTGCAGGTTCTTCTCCAGTGGCTCTGGGTTGTGAGCAAAGTCGCCCGTCACCTCACCATTCAGGAACTTATAGCTGACACCCAGTTTGTCAAGCAGTTTGGGCAGGATGAGTCCACCAACAGAATTGATACTATCCACACACACCTTAAAGCCAGCCTTCTTAATAGCTTCCACATCTACCAACTTCAGGTCAAGGACAGACTGTACATGGCGGTCATCGAACGAGTCATCGATGGTGACATGTCCCAGGTTATCTACCTCAGCATATTGGAAATCTTCCTTCTCAGCAATAGCCAGCACCTCAGCGCCATCAGCAGCTGTCAGGAATTCACCCTCACTGTTCAACAGCTTCAGCGCATTCCACTGACGAGGGTTGTGCGAAGCGGTGATGATGATACCACCATCGGCACCATTCATACGAACAGCCAACTCGGTAGTCGGTGTCGAAGCATAGCCGATATCCAGCACGTCGAAGCCCATGCCCACGAGGGTACCACAGACGACGTCGCGAACCATGTGACCAGAAAGGCGACCATCACGACCAACCACTATCCTACCCGTCTTGCGGGGAATAAAGGTTGCATATGCCGTTGTAAACTTAACGATATCCAGTGGATTGAGGGTATCCCCCGTGCGTCCGCCAATAGTTCCGCGGATGCCGGAAATAGATTTAATCAGTGTCATAGTGATTCTTTATCTTTCTCTTTGGTATGTTATCTCATAATAGTATGGTGTCACACTCGACGAGGCATCAGCAGTGCCCTGTGAGTGGGGCACAATCAGACGCACCTTAGCAGTCTCCTCGTCGGGATTTTCCGGACGACCAATCTTTACGTAATTCAGTGGAACGAGCCAACCGCCAGGCACTGATGCCGAGCCATGATAACGGTACATCATACCTGAAAGGAACGATGCCGTAATGGTTGTTCCCGTACGCTTCACACTCATCTTGTCGAGGTACTGCGACACATCAATACCTGTACCCAACGTCGACAGCGAGGCATGCACATCGTTGCGCACCACCACTTCGCCCGTCTGGATATTCTTCTCCATAAAGCGACAGAGTATATTCACTGCCTTGTTCTCCTCCAGCACACTACCGCAACCTCCACGTACAATCTGCATATAGACACCGTTGCGGGTGAATCTCACAAACTGATTGCTCGACAGAATAGTTGTATTGCCTTGTGCCTCGAAGGTGGTCTGGTCAATCACCTCAATACCCTGCTCTGAGATAAAACGCTCAATAGCATCCTGCTCCTTCTTCTTCATGTCCGAGTAAGTCTCATACTTCTCGCAACCAGCCATCACGACAACAGCCATCAGAAGGGCAATGATATAGGAATATTTCTTCATCTTTTCTTCTACTATTTCGATTTTCCGTGCAAAGGTACGAATAAGTGTGGAAAACACCAAACAAATAACACTTTTTACCACTATTTAATCACAACCTTACGACCATTTACAATATAAACACCCTTGTTTGGTTGTCCGTTGACGCTGCGACCTTGCAGGTCGTAAAAACATGGAGTGAGCGATGAAGGGTCAGCGGTAAAGGTCCGGATGGCCGAGGGGGTATAACCTGCAAAGTCAAAAGAGGCGAGGCCGTTGGTGAGGGCGATATTGGTGATGGACTTGTTCATCAGTTTACGACCATCGGTATTCTCATGGTTCAGCGTAGCAGCAGGCTCAGAGTCGTTGGTCAGCAGGTTATTCGACAGATAAGGATAGGCCCAGCCACTACTCTGATAGGTGGAGGTTCTGTTGTTGGCAGGGAAAATAGTGTAGCGCTTATAAGTTTCGCTATTGGGTGCAGTCAATGTACTCGGCCACACAGAAGCGTCATAGTCAATATGGAACACCACGACGCCATGACCAGGGATATCAGTATCCCATCCCGTCTGCTGGCGGTTCTCTATAAAGTAGTACTCATTCTCCCATCCATCGTTACGAACAAGATAGGCAACAGGCTGCTCTGCCAACTGCGGCATGTCGGTGATGGTAGTATTCTCAGTCAGTTCCGTGGGTGTCAGCCACCCCATCAGCCAACGCTCATGGGCAGAATAGCCTGCAGGCCGATAGCCGCCACCATTATAGTTGCCATAGTCCATGAGGTCCCAACTATATACATATGACGTTCTAGCATTATAGAAATCGGGAAATCCAAAGCAATGAGTATATTCATGACAGATGATACCGAACGAGCCGTAATCGTTATTTTTTGTCAGCTCATTCAAGGCACAGTAGCAGTCGACCAGATAGTCCTTGTCACCCGAAGAAACGAGAATGGGCTCGCAATAGACATCCTCTTGGCGATCCTTCAAGTGTTCACTCATCCACCATTGGTGCGGCCATATCAAGTCAGACTCAGTAGAGTCATTCATGCCGTGACCAGCATAGACGATAAGCAACTGGTTGATGAAGCCATCACCATTCCAGTCATATTTGCTCCAGTCAATGTCGAGTGTCTTCAGTATATCCACGATGTCCTCAATCAGATACTGCGAGTTTTCATCATCCGAATAAGTGCTGGCATACTTCTTGGCATCGCCACTGACCTGCACATATACCAAGTCGAAAACAAGATTGAAATCACCATAACTTTGGTCAAAGAAATAGTCGTGGACGGAACCCTTGAAAGGTTCTTCCGTCAGATTCTCAGCGTTAAATATCTTGTCCCACTGCTGCATGGTGGCAGTCTCATCACCAACGAATGTACGGTCGTTGAATGCCACCAGTACCGTCAGTTGATGACGATCGCCATGATAGAAATCACCACCTGCCTGTCGACTTTGACCACTAGAATTGCCACGAGTCAGCATCATGCTCTGAGGACGGGGCGTTCCCCTACGACAATTGCTCACACGGATGTTGTCGTCTGCTACTGACGGCAAACAAGCAGTCAGCAACAGTACGAGACAGATTATGTGACAACGGATGGTCATCGGAGAAGATGTTTACGTGTTCCTTGTGGTGTGCGTACGATATAGAGGTTACCACGCTGAGGAGTCTTGACACAACGCCCCTGGAGGTCGTAGTATTCCTGAGCCTTGAAACCTGAAACCTGAATATCCTTAATGCCCGAAGGAGCATCCACCATGAAATTGAAAGAGACTAGTCCCTCTTCCGACATCTGGATATTGGTGATGGGCTTGTTCAACTCCATTTCACCATCAAGATTAGGCTCATGCATCTTAGGTGCAGGCACTGAGGTCTCCGTCAGTTCGCTGTTGACGAAATCGGTAGAGTCGGTAGTCCATGGATAAGGCGATGTGCTGAGGTGGCGGTTATTCAGGTAAATATTTTTTTTATACCTACCCAACCCTTTCTCATCAATATAAAAATCCCATTCGGAATAGTCCATATTATCGGCATGCACCAAATCAAAACGAAGCCTATCGGGATCGTTATTCACCCTATTTCCTGACCAGACAGCGGCATCGTAATCAACATGATAGATAACCAGTCCCTTTCCTGGAGCACCTAAGTCCCATCCTCGCTGCTGACGATTCTCCAGCAACAGGTATTCGGAGTCGGAATGCATGATGCGATAGACCTCCCCACCCTCTGCCGACGGTTTCAAATCGGTAATGACAGTAGGTTCTGTGAGGTCGATGGGCGTCAACCATCCCAACAGCATTTTCTCCTGTGGAGTGAGGTTGGGCGGGCACCATCCCAGGTTGGTGAAGTTACCACCATCCATCAAGTCCCACTCATCACAGACGGAATAAGCAGAATTATTAGCTGTAGGATAGATGTCGGGCAGACCAAGGCTGTGCGTAAACTCATGACAAATCGTACCGATGCCACAATAATACACGGATTTCGTAGGCCATTTCTCTCCGGAAGCAGTGTAGTTAGACATCTTAGTACCATCTTTTGCCGTAACCGTGGAGAAGGCACTGGTATTAGGCCATATATGTCCATAGGTTTTCGTACCTGAATTACCGGGCCAGCCAGCATAGACAAAGATGACCTGCTCTACCTTGCCGTCGCCATCCCAGTCATACACGGAGAAATCCATTTCCTGATTACCCTCGACCACTTGCAGCAAGGCCTCGCGGAGCGCAGCCTGACCGTAGTTGCGTGTTTTTTCGGTAGGATTCTCAATAGGCTGCGCCTTGTGAGCCACAGTATAGGGGCCAAAGATGTCGAATTGCAAGTTGCAAAGTCCATACGACTGGTCGCGATAGTAGTCAGCCACACATCCTACGCCAACGCCCCCGTTATAGCCAGCCTCGTTGAAGACACGCTCATAGTAAGCCTTCGGATCTTCGGAAACAAATACTGTATCCTCGAAATTGACGAGCACCACCAACTGACGATAGATTCTATTGGCATCCCACACGTTCTTGACAGCAGGCAGACGACGTGGAGTCTGAGCAGCACGATTTACTGACGAGAGTTCAGCAGGCGCTGGCATGCAGTCGCCACGCACCACCGTCAGTTCCTCCTGTGCACAAAGACACAGGGGGAACAAGGCAGTAAGCAATATGATACTTATTTGGCGCATGGTGTCCAAGGCTTCAGGGTCTTGAAGAAGTCATTACCCTTGTCGTCAACCAGGATGAATGCTGGGAAGTCCTCAACCTCGATCTTCCATACAGCCTCCATACCCAGCTCTGGATACTCCACGCACTCAATGCTCTTGATAGAGCTCTTTGAGAGAACAGCAGCTACACCTCCGATAGTTCCAAGATAGAAACCACCATGCTTCTTACAAGCCTCAGTCACAACGTCTGAGCGGTTACCCTTGGCAATCATTACCAGCGATGCACCATTAGCCTGGAACTCGTCTACGTATGGGTCCATACGGTTGGCTGTGGTTGGTCCCATCGATCCACAAGGATATCCCTCTGGAGTCTTAGCTGGTCCAGCATACAGCACTGGATACTTCTTGAAGTAGTCAGGCATACCCTCGCCAGCATCCAGACGAGCCTTAAGCTTAGCGTGAGCGATATCACGAGCCACGATGATAGTTCCCTTCAGGTTTACACGAGTGCTTACAGGATACTTGCTCAGCTCCTTGCGTACAGCATCGATACCCTCGTTCAGGTCAATCTCGATACCCTTGCCACCCTCGCCTGGCTTGCGCAGCTCCTCAGGGATAAGCTCTGTTGGGTTGCTATCCATCTTCTCCAGCCAGATACCGTCGGCATTGATCTTAGCCTTGATGTTACGGTCGGCCGAGCAGCTTACACCCATACCGATAGGACAGCTGGCGCCATGACGTGGCAGACGGATTACACGGATATCGTGAGCCAGATACTTACCACCAAACTGTGCACCCAGACCAATCTTCTGAGCCTCCTTTATCAGCTTCTGCTCCAGGTCGATATCGCGGAATGCGCGACCAGTCTCATCACCTGTTGTGGGCAGACCATCGTAGAACTTGATGCTGGCCAGCTTAACAGTCAGCAGGTTCTTCTCAGCCGATGTACCACCAATTACGAATGCGATGTGGTATGGAGGACATGCAGCTGTACCAAGGCTCTTCATCTTCTCTACCAGGAATGGGATGAGTGTACCCTCGTTCTGGATAGTAGCCTTGGTCATTGGGTAGAAATAGGTCTTGTTGGCCGAGCCACCGCCCTTAGCCACCATCACAAACTTATACTCAGCACCCTCAGTAGCCTCGATATCAATCTGTGCAGGCAGGTTGCAACGTGTGTTCACCTCGTCATACATGTTCAGAGGAGCATTCTGCGAGTAGCGCAGGTTGTCCTGAGTAAAGGTGTTAAACACACCCAGGCTCAGAGCCTCTTCATCCTCGAAACCAGTCCAGATCTGCTGTCCCTTCTCACCATGGATGATGGCAGTACCAGTGTCCTGACAGAAAGGCAGGATGCCCTTGCAAGCCACCTCGGCATTGCGCAGGAACTGCAGTGCTACATACTTATCATTCTCAGATGCCTCAGGGTCTGTGAGGATCTTAGCTACCTGCTCATTGTGCTCGCGGCGCAGCATGAACTCCACATCGTGGAAAGCCTGCTGGGCCAACAGTGTAAGTGCTTCCTTGGTAACCTTGACTATCTGCTTACCTTCAAACTCGGCGGTAGTTACGCCTTCCTTCGACAACAGACGATACTCCGTCTTGTCCTCGCCCACCTGGAACATTGGGGCATACTTAAATTCAACTGTCTTAGCCATACTTGTATTTGTTTAATCTATAAAATCTATAATCTGTGGTTTAATATCCGAAGATTTCTTCTGTGGTCAAGCGACGTACTGGACCATACTGCTGCAACGACTGGATATCCAGTTCCTTCTCATCACCAAGGATGACATAACGCCACGTCTTATGAGCCATACGACTCTGTTCAAATTTAACGATATCCTCCAGCGTAGTGCCAGGCAATGCCTTGTAGATACGCTCATTCTCGTCATAGTCAATGCCGCGCTGCTTAGCCCACAGCCATTTCGAGATAAGGCCGTACTTGGTGGTGCGCTCGCTGGCGATACGCTTCTGGACAGCATCCTTGGCAACCTTAAACGATGCCTCACTCTGTGGAATGGTATCAAGGATGTTATTGAACTGACGAACGCAATCCATCATCTTATCATTCTGAGTGATGATATGCACCATCGCATACTCCGGTTCATCCTTGTACGAAGCGTCAGCATAGTACGCATAAGCATTGTATGCCAGACCACGGCTCTCACGCATCTCCTGGAAGACGATGCTGGACATGGCACCACCATAATACTCATTGAACACCTCCTTGATGGCAGCCTCATCGGGATTGAACTTGTCATCACCAACAAAGTACAAGCGCATATAGATGTTCTTAGCAGCATAAGGTGCAATGAGTACCTCACTCTGAGTAGTAGGCTGCATGGTGTAGTGCTTCCCTTCAGGAGCAGCCTTCAGACTGGCAGGAACAACATGACCACTACCCACCGTCTCACAGAGTTGCTGCTCTGTCATCGGACCATAGTAGAGTACCGTATGCTCATACTGGTTCAGCTGCTTCAGTAAATCTAACAACTCCTGAGGATTGATAGCCTGCAACTGCTGTGCCGTCAAAGCATTGCGATAAGTATTGTAGGGACCGTAAAGTCCATACTCTGCCAAGAAGGCGAAGTTATACTGCTGGTTGAGTTTATTGTCAGCACGCTGTTTCTCACGCACGGCGATATACTGCTGCCAGGCATCAGTATCCACCTTGGCATGTTGCAACACATTTTCAAGCAACGTCAATGCCTCTGCCATATTCTCACTCAGACCACTGAGATTCACCGTGATGTTACGAGCGTTGACAGAAATATTGTAGTTACAAGCAAGCTTATAGAACTGCTGTTTCACCTGCTGCGGTGTAAGCTTATCAGTTCCCAAGTAGTCGAGATAGGCAGCAGCATAGGCATACTTCAACTCCGACTCCTCGCCGAACTCATAGCGGAACGAGAGGGCGAAACGACCGTTCTCCACATTCTTGACATAGATATAAGGAAGTTTCACTGCTCCCTCTTTGCCCATCGGCATATCACCAAAGGTGAGGTCTTTCTGGAAGTCAACGAACTTCGGTTCAATAGGTTTCACCTTCGCATTCTGGATGTCCTTCACAAACTGACTGACAGTATCGCGATTGGTGGGGATAGGCGTAATCTCCGGCTTATCAATCTTCTTCTGGTTGGGGTCAACACCCTGACGCTTATAGACAACAGCATAGTTGTCATTCAGATAGCGGTTGGCAAAGTCAACTATCTGCTGCTTCGTCATACCAGCAATACGCTCCTGCGACTTCACAGCCTGTTCCCATGGAGTACCGTTGATAAACGCATCGACAAACATATAGACGCGCTCGTCATTACTCTCCAGAGAGTTATAGTACTGAAGCTTCAGATTATTGATGACAGAGGGCAGAAGGTCATCACTGAAGTCACCCTTCTTCAGTTTCTCCACCTCACCGAGCAGCAACTGGCGGACATCGTCAAGGCTCTGTCCCTCACGGGGATTACCCGTCATGATGAGCATAGAGTGGTCTTGCAACAGATTGCTCCAGCAACCGGCATCGAGCATCTTCATCTGCTGATTGATGTTCAGGTCCAGCAGACCTGCCGTACCGTTGTTCAGCATATGTTCAATGACTGTCAGCGTATCGCTCTGCAGCGATGCACCTTTCTCGAAGCGCCAGCCAAGCCAGAGGCTCTCAGCCTCAGGACCTACTACTGTGGTATCGACAGGAGCCGTCAGTTCTGGCAGAGCAGGGAACTCTGGCTGACTGACATCGTCGCCAGGTTTCCACTGACCGAAATACTTGTCAATGATAGCGATTACCTCGTCGGGATCAAAGTCACCTGCCATACAGATAGCCACATTGTTGGGCACATACCATTTCTTGAAGTAGTTCTTGATATTGGTAATGCTGGGATTCTTCAGGTGTTCCTGAGAACCTAAGGTTGTCTGCAGGCCATAGGGATGTCCAGGAAACAACTTAGCCATCATGGCGGCATAGAGCTTTCGTGAGTCGCGTGTCAGACTGATGTTATACTCCTCATAGACAGCCTCCAGTTCAGTATGGAAACCACGAATAACCATGTTCTGGAAACGGTCGCTCTGAATCTTCGCCCAGTTTTCTATCTCGTTGCTGGGAATATCCTCCACATAGCAGGTCACGTCATTCGAGGTGTAGGCATTGGTACCCTCTGCACCAATGGCCGACAGCAGCTTGTCGTACTCGTTGGGGATAAAGTATTTTGCAGCCAACTGCGACACAGAGTCGATCTCGTGATAGGCCTGACGGCGTTCAGCAGGATCTGTCAGTGTACGGTACTTCTCATAGCGCTGTTCGATGTCGTCGAGCAATGGCTGCTCAGCTTTCGCATCGGTAACACCAAACTTATCAGTACCCTTAAACATCAGGTGCTCCAAGTAGTGAGCCAGACCCGTTGTCTCAGCGGGGTCGTTCTTTGAACCCGTACGAACGGCGATGAAAGCATTCAGACGAGGTTTCTCCTCGTTCACGCTGAGGTACACCTTCAGACCGTTGTCAAGTGTATAGATACGTGTCTTCGACAGGTCACCTTTGACCTCTTCGTACTTGTACTTGCTGCAAGAAGTAGCCAACAGGCCACAGCCAACAGCTAAAAGCATTAAAATTTTAGTCTTCATAGTCTATATTCTCTAAATAAAGTTTTCATTATTAACCACCAGAAACGCTTGTTTCTTGATGAGTACCAATTAACTCACGGTCCTGCTCTATGGGGTCGTATCTGTGATTCTCATATTGAGCGCCACAAGTCTTACACTCATAAGTATCCAGATAGTGCTTAACCAGATAGAGCACCTTGTAATCCTTATATTGATGTACTTCCGTCGTGCGCGCATGGTTCTTTACATTGCTCTTATCTGTCCTGGTATGGCCATCGCCATATTTCCAAACAGTCTCCGTCCAGGTTTGCCATCTTTCAGTATGGCTGGATACAAGCATATCGTACTCATGCTCCGTACACCATTTATACTCCTCATCCACAAATGTTATATCGACACGGACGTATGAGTCCATCGACTTACACTGTGGGCAACGCTGTTCCATGATTTTCGTCATAAAGCGACCCTCAAAACTGATGGCCATGAAGGCGATGACAGGCAAGAAGGCCCACCACCATGCGCCCCATGTCAACATGAGCACAGTCCAAATGTAGATGGATATAATTAACAAAGTGGCGACAACCCATCTGACGGCATGATTGCCCAACCATATAAATGGATAGCGCAGTGGTATCAGCGCCATGATGATATGTCCCAACAGGAAACAGGTGCCACACAACCAGAACAGGCCCAATACAAAGAGGAGTACGTAGGAAAGGAAAATCTTCCACCCCTCCAGATCATTCAGGTCAAGATCATACCTATAGTAGCTCTCGTCGATGAATGAGTGAAAGATGTCAACGACAGCACCAGTGAGAGGTATCGTTTTCAAGAAGAATGCATTCTTGTCTGTACTGTCTTTATACTGGATGAGACTCACACCTGCAGCATCAGCCTTAGTAAAAGACACATCTGGACGCATCTTTATACCTGTTTCAGTATCGAGCACAGACACATTGAAGAACATCCTCATGCCAGAGTCAACACGCTGCACGGTCATGCTCTTATCAAAATAATCCTCCAACTCTGCTGGTGTCTTCGTTTGGCAGAGTTCTTCAAACTTCGCTTTCGAGATATATTGCGGCCCCATGGGCGTGTAGAGTTCAGGGTAACCTAACTCCAAGTCTGTGAGAAATCTGAATTCAGACCTTACCGCATGAAGGACCGTTCCATCGGATGTTTTCACCTCATACGATGTTTCGGAGTCTTTTTCCTGTCTAATCACACGGACAGTATCACCGATATATTTCTTGGTATCTTCATTTTTGCTTTTGACGATGACAGCGCGCTCATCAATAGCCAAAGGTGAGACAAACCCACGCTGACCGTCGGCTGTCTCCACCCAATAATAAGCCTCATGATTCATTGGTTTGCCATAACCCAACACCAGCAGACTGTCGCCAGCCTTCAATTTTAGAATTGTGGCGTCCCCATCATTATATTGCCGATTCCAATAGAGTTTCAGGTCGGCATTCTTGATGACCACAGCGACTGGCGGATTATCAGGTACCGCACGACGTATGCGTACCACTGAAAAAATCAGAACCCCCAGTATGATAATTGCTGGTATCAGGTTTCTCCAAATCAACGAAATCTTCATAGGCATTTAGTCTTTTAATCTTCGTAGTCTATTTCGTGGTCGAGCTTAGAGATAAAGTCATCAAAGACTTCCTGTTCGACATCACCCATAGCAAACTCCTTCTCGGCATCCTTACGGATTTCAGCAATCCAGGCACGACGAGCCTTGACATAATCCTCACGGATGCGCTGGATGGCAGCATCGTTCAGTTCATCAAGACCATAATAGTCAAGAATGAGCTGGTAGGTCCATGTCCACTGGTACTCGCGATAGTGCTCGTTGATGTCGTTGAAACGGTCTAACACCTCACGGATGCTCTCAACGGTACCGTTCTTAATATCGTTAAGCAGACGTTCCTCCTCACTGGCAGGAAGCAGCAGACCCGAGAGGTCATTCCACTGTCCCAAACCGATTTCGCCTAAAGGCTTACCCAGCCAATCACCCTTGACGGCACGCTTCAGCACGGCACCCATATAGATGCGCAGGGCTATATCGTAGTATTTGATACCCTTCTTCAGCGACGACGCATTGATAATATACTCCTGGAAGTTGTAGGACGAGACGTTGTTACCACCCGCCTGACGCAGGTTCTCCAGAATCTTCTTACCCTCGACAATCTCACCGACAGTGAAAGGCGACAACCAGTCGAAGTTGATGATGCTCTTACGACTGGAGGCAGCACGCTTGTCGCGCTTCGGCCACTTCTTGATATCACGATAGAGGCCTACCGTCGTAATGTTACGACCAGGCACGATATACATCGTCTCACCGTATGCCAGCAGGTAGGCAAAGGGCAGACAGCGCATGTCGGGATGGTTCATCAGTTTACCGAAGCAGACGGAGAACGCACCTATCTTGGCTGGCATCAGCACATAGGCACCAGAAGCCGTCTTCGTACCACGCTCCAGCGTTCCATAGTGCAAGGGGCCCATCTTGTAGGCATGGTTCGAGAAGTTGGTGTTCGAACCGGCATTATAGAATGAGAACTCACCACCAATCAACAGCGAGCTCTTATGGTGTGAAGCAGAGAATGGTCCGCAGAAAGCAGCACAAGCCTCACCATTAGCCATATAGCTGTTGGCGAAGAACACGCTGGCCTCAGCCGTGAAGCCATTCGTAATCTGGCAGGCCTCACCGACGAAGCAGTCTTGCATCTTTACAGAGTTGGTAATCGAACAGCCATTCGAGATGATGCTGTTCTCGCAGATAACACCCGTACCAATATATACCGAGTCGTCCTTCGAGGAAAGGATGGTACAGTCGCTCAGGCGGGCTGCGCCATTGATCTCACAATCTTCCTTGATGACGGTATTGGTAATCTCCTTGGAGTTGATAATCTTCACGCCATTGCCAATAGTGCCACGCTCCGGTTGTGTGAAGCGAATCTCCTCATTAATCAGACGTGTTAGACTGTCTTTCAACTGCTTGTCCTTGAAATACTTCACCATAAAGGCGGCGAGTTGTGAGTTCAGGTCGTGGAAGAGTACCACATTGCCGTCACCCATCTCGTTGAGCACACTGATAAGGTGGCCCTCACCGAAAGAAGCACCCTCGGTGGTCTCCATCGTAGAGATATTCGATATGTAGCAGTCGCTGCCAATAGTATAGTTGTTGATGAAGTTACCCACCTTTTCAATCAGGCAGTTGTCGCCTACGGTGACGTTTCGCAGGGTGGCATCATTGATACCGGAGTGCTTTACGAAACCTTTCGACACCTCTACCTGTTTCTCGAAGACACCCAATCGGATGTCACCATAGAAAATAACACGATGGAAGTTATACGGAGAAAACTCCTCTGCAACCTGTACACGCTGCCAGTCCTCAGCCCAGCAGCTATTGTTTTCCAGTACACGAATCTCATCGTCTGTCAAAAATCTGTAGTCTCTCATAAATTTATTGTGTTTGGTTCAATCTTCTATCGTATATAAAAAGTCATTGTACGGATATTTCTGAACATGCAGCTCACGAACACGCTTGTAGAGTATTTCACGTAGCATGTCGATGTTCTCCTTCTGCTTGGCAGAGATGAACAGACACTCCAAATAGTGCTGGTTCTCTCCTGTACGAGCCATCCATGTCTGCTTCAGGTCATCGAGCGTCAGGTTCTCCTTGGTCATCGGTGTCAGGTCATCGGCCTCTTTCGCGACCCATGAGTAGGCATCAATCTTGTTGAATACCAGCATCGCGGGTTTCTCGGCACAGCCCAGTTCCTTGAGGGTTTCCTCCACAACATGGATTTGTTCCTCGAAATCGGGGTGTGAGATATCGACGACATGAACCAACAGGTCAGCTTCACGCACCTCGTCGAGTGTTGACTTGAACGACTCCACCAGGTCGGAGGGTAGCTTACGGATAAAACCTACAGTATCTGCCAACAGGAATGGCAGGTTGTCAATAGTCATCTTACGAACGGTAGTATCCAGTGTGGCAAAGAGCTTGTTCTCTGCAAAGACATCACTCTTCGAAAGCAGGTTCATCATCGTGGACTTACCCACATTGGTATAGCCCACCAGAGCCACACGAATCAGACGGCCACGGTTCTTACGCTGGGTGGTCTTCTGCTTATCAATCTCCACCAGACGTTCTTTTAACAACGAGATACGCTGACGGATGATGCGCTGGTCCATTTCCAACTGGGTCTCACCAGGACCACGCAAGCCAACAGAACCCTTTCCGCCACCGCTTCCAGAGCCACCACCCTGACGTTCCAAGTGTGTCCACAAGCGCTGCAGACGGGGTAACATATAACGGTACTGTGCCAATTCCACCTGTGTCTTGGCCTCAGCGGTCTGAGCACGCATGGCAAAGATATCGAGAATCAATGAGGTTCGGTCAAGAATCTTCACCTTCAACTCATTCTCGATATTGCGCATCTGCTTGGCCGACAGTTCGTCATCAAAGATGACCATGCCGATGGGCTGAGGAGCCTCCTGACCGTCTTCAGGTTCTGGCGATCCGGCATCCAGCCAATCGTAGTAAGCATCTTCCTTTTGCTTGATATATTGGTGAATCTCTTCGAGTTTACCTTTGCCGACATACGTCACCTGACTGGGACCTTGCACCTTCTGCGTAAAACGCTTCACGGTGACAGCGCCAGCGGTATCAGCTAGAAACTCCAGTTCGTCGAGATATTCCTTCGTCTTAGCCTCGTCCTGCTGCTGGGTAATCAGTCCGACCAGCACAGCAGTCTCAGCCTTGGCTTCAGAGATAACAAATTCCTTCATTACTTCATTATTACATATTGGGTGCAAAGTTAAAAAAAAATTATGAATTATGCATTATTATTTATAAATAATTTCTTACCTTTGCAGTCGATAAGACAAAAAACTTAATATTTTTCGCTTATGAGAGTAATTATTGAACCCGACTATCAAAAGATGTCACAATGGGCTGCCGAGCATGTTATCGAGCGTATCAACGCCTTCCAGCCCACCAAGGAGAAACCATTCGTACTGGGTCTGCCCACAGGTTCATCACCCGAAGGTATGTATGCCTGTTTAGTAAAGGCCAACAAGGAGGGACGTGTATCGTTCAAGAACGTGCTGACGTTCAACATGGACGAGTATGTCGGTCTTCCCGAGGAGCACCCAGAGAGTTATCATTCTTTTATGGCTCGCAATCTGTTCAACCACATCGACTGCCCCAAAGAGAACATCCACATCCTCAACGGCAATGCTAAGGACCTGGCTGCTGAGTGCGCACACTATGAGGAGATGATCAAGGAGGCAGGTGGTATCGACCTGTTCATCGGCGGTATCGGTCCTGATGGCCACATCGCCTTCAACGAGCCCTATAGCTCACTGACCAGCCGTACCCGTGTGAAGACACTGACTACCGACACCATCATTGCCAACAGCCGTTTCTTCGACAACGATGTCAACAAGGTTCCCAAGCTCGCCCTCACCGTAGGTGTAGGTACCGTTATGGATGCCAAGGAGGTGATGATTCTCGTCAATGGTCATCACAAGGCACGTGCCCTGAAGGCTGCCATCGAGGGTGCTGTTACTCACGAGTGGACCATCTCTGCCCTGCAGATGCACCAGCACGGCATCATCGTTGCTGACGAGCCTGCTACCGATGAGTTGAAGGTTGCTACTTACAAGTACTTCAAGGACATCGAGAAGAACAATCTGTAAGATTGGATTTCGTAATAACGAAATAACGTAATAACGTAATAACGTAATAACGTAATAACGAAATAACGAAATAACGAAATAACGAAATAACGAAACAAAAAAAGTAAGGAAGGTTTCCTTACTTTTTTTATTTCTTCAGTTTAAAGGAGTTTTCAATGCTGGTGAGTTCGGCAGAGAATTCCTTATCGACCTTTAGGCGCTGCTCAATGGTCGAACAGCTATGAATCACTGTCGAGTGGTCACGACCGCCAATGAGCTGTCCAATGCGTGATGCCGGCATCTTCGTGTACTTCTGAGCGAGGTACATCGAAATCTGGCGTACCATCACGAAGTCACGCTTACGACTCTTGCTGAAAACATGCTGTTGCTGGACATGATAGTGGTTGCAGACCTTCTCCAAGATATCATCGACGGTCAGCGGTTTATTATCAATCTTCACAGCACGCTTGACGACACGCTCAGCCAGTCGCATATCTACGTTCGTATTATAGACAATAGAATAGGTCAGCAGCGAGTTGATAACACCCTCCAAGTCACGGACGGAACCATTGGCCGTCTCAGCAATAAACTGGATAACGTCAGCAGGAATCGTCAAACCATCACGACGACACTTGGCATTCAAAATATCAATACACAACTGCACATTGGGCTTCTCCAACTCAGCAATCAGACCGGAAGAGAAGCGTGTCAGCATACGCTCAGGCAACCACCCCAAATCTACTGGTGGACGATCGCTGGCCAAGATAATCTGTTTACCCAGGCGTGACAGGTGGTCGAAGATGTGGAAGAACGTAGTCACCGTCTTCTCAGCCGTAGCCCACTCCTGTACATCGTCAACAATCAGCACATCAATGCTCTGGTAGAAATTGATGAAGTCATTGACCGTATTCTTTCGACTGGCATCGGTAAACTGTACCTGGAAGAGACGAGCTGATACATACAGCACACGCTTCTGCGGATACATCTCTTTGCAATGTACGCCGATGGCGTTAATCAGGTGCGTCTTACCACAGCCAGACGGACCATAGACAAAGAAGGGATTGAATGTCGACTTTCCCGGATGCTCAGCAATAGACAGTCCCACGGTACGTGGCAACTTGTTGCTGTCACCTTCAATATAGTTATGGAAGGTCTTATGGATATCCAGTTGCGGATTCAGGTCACGATCAACGACGTCGAGTGTCGTGGGCGCCTTATTAGCACGATTGGTGGGTGGAGCAGGTTCTACACTGGTAGGCTCCTCACCCTCTACCACCGTATTGATGCGGTGCTGCTTATCCGTAACGACACGATAGTTCAACTGGACCTTCTGTCCGAAACAACGTGTCAGCGCCTTGCTCAGCAAGTTCACATAGTATTGCTCCAAATACTCATACACGTACATACTAGGTACCTGTACGAGCACAGACTGGCGTTCCTCATCGTATTTCTCGAATACGATGGGCGCGAACCATGTCTTGTATTGCTGCTCCGTGACGTTGTCCTTAATCAGACTAAGGCAGTTGTCCCAAAGCGCCTTTGGATTATTTACCATGCGGCGTTACTGTTTATTTTTATAATCAAAAAGACGATTGTAGTCTTTGGTTACTTTTTGTTTTCGAATGCAAAGGTCGCAATTTTTTTTCAATCTTGCAAATCCCTGTTTTTTATACCTTCCAAGAACAAAATCCGTAAATTGCTCATATTGCGAGCGTTAAGTATTTTTTAAGACTTTTTATCCATCGACAGACTTGCAAATATGTATCCCTTTGTTATTCAGCGTTTTAGCGCAAGCATGCACACCGCCAGAACGATGTGCACGCATAGTGTAAAAGGAACGCTAAATGTATGAAATATCAAGCACTTCCAACGATGAGGTAGAAAAAACTTATACGCACTCTTTTTATTTAGACAAATTAAAAATTACATATTTTTTACTTGTCCTTTTTCCCAAAAATCGAGAAGTGTACGTAGCGCTTTGGATGAGCCTTCAAGTCTGTCAACAGAGAGTCAGCACTTGCCGCTGTAGCCGTCAAGTTGTTATACAGCGTCTGGTCACGCATCAGCAGTCCCAGGGTACCCTCGTTGCTATTCAGGCGCTGGGTCATCTGCTCCACGTTAGCCAGTGTCTGGTTTACCTTTGCATTCATCGCTGCCACGTCAATCTGTGACAGGTTATGCGTCAGCTGCTGGGTATTGTCCAACACGCCATTCGCTTTATGCATCATGGTCGGCACCTCACGGTTCAGCGAAGCCGACAGTGCTTTCAGTTCCTGACTGGTCGCATTCAAGTTACCAGTCATTCCCTCCACGTTATGCAGCGTATTGCGCAGGGCAGGGTCAGACAGCAACAGGTTCAGACTGCTCATGATGCTGTCCAGTTTGGGAGCGATATCCATGATGACGGGCATCATCTCCCCTACCTTACTCATGATACCCTGTTCCATATCACCACTGATGGTATCTCCTACACCAATCATGTGTATCGGGTCGTCAGAGAGCACCAGATTGATCTTGATATTTCCCAGCAAGTCACTGGCCAACTCAGCACGCGAACCCACGGGCACACGCATCTGCTTGTTCAGGCCAATCTCGGCAATAATCTTTCCATGAGGGTCGTAGTCGTAGTCGAGGGACTTCACCACACCGACACGATAGCCGTTGGCATAGACGGGCGACGACACTGCCAGACCTGTAGCATCCGAAAATGCCACATACATAGCATTGTCGCTTGAGAAAACACTCAGTCCCTTCAAAAACTGCAGACCAAAGAACAGCACGACGATACCGAATATCGACACCAGTGCTATCTTGATTTCCTTTGTAAATTTCATATCTCTCCTTTTTTATTTTTCACTTCTTCCTATTCTTAAACTCCTCTATCGCCTGACGAACATCCATCTTCTGACCATTCTTAAAGGCAATGATGAAAGCCTGCGGGAATTTGTCGAGCAGCGACTTACGCAGTCGGTATATCTCATTATAGTCCGTAGAGGCTCCTACTGTGAACTTATACAGGCCACCTTCCTCATAGCTGTCGATATCCTTCTGTCCCTTGAACTGGGGCGATGAAGGAGACAACTTCGAACTGCTGGCGAGAATCTGTACCTTGAAGACGGGGGCTGAAGACGCAGCAGCAACAGGTTTCGCTGGCTGTGCTGCAGGAGCCGCAGGTTTCTCTACGGGCTTCTCTACAGGAGCGGCCGCTGGCTGTTCTACAGGAGTAGTGGGTTTCTCTACAGGAGCAGTGACAGGTTTCTCGATAGTTGCTGCGGGTTTCTCCACTGGAGCGACAGGAGCCTCCACAACGGCAGGCTTTTCCACGGCAACCGTATCAACCTTCTCCTCCGCTTCCTTCTTCTTGCGTTTCTTCTCCTTCTTGCTTTCCTTCTTCGTCTCCGGCTTTACCTCTTGCTTCGCAGGTTCAGGAACAACTGAAGGTATCTGCACCTCTTCCTTCGGTTGGGGCGCCGCCTTATAGGGAACACCGACATTGGTATCGTATTTCCGCTTATAGTCCACAAAAGCCTGATAGATACCATACCCCAACTGGCTGACACCAGCAGAAGAGTCAAGGTAGCGTTCCTCATCAGGTGTCGAGATGAATCCCAGCTCTATCAGACAACTGGGCATCGAGGTCTCTCTCAGCACCAGGAAGCCAGCCTGTTTCACACCTTTGTTCTGTCGATTGGCAGCAGCACATGTACGACGCTGCACAAACTTGGCGAGTTCCACGCTCTGTGCCATGTTATGGTCTTGCATGAACTCAAACATGATATAGCTCTCCGACGAGTTGGGGTCAAAGCCCTGGTAACGCTGCTTATAGTCTTGCTCATAGAGGATTACCTCATTCTCACGCTTAGCGACGGCGAGGTTGTCAGCAGCACGGTGCATACCCAGCGTATAGGTCTCCAAACCTCGTGAGATACGGCCCTTCGGCAATGCATTGGTATGGATGGAGATAAACAGGTCGGCCTTGTTCTTATTAGCGATATCGGCACGGGTATGGAGGGGAATGAAGACATCGGTCTTACGGGTGTAAATCACCTTCACGTCCGGACAATGCTGTTCCACCAGTCTGCCGAAGGCCAGTGCCACATTCAGGTTGATGGTTTTCTCCTTGGTAATTTTACCCACCGCACCAGCATCATGACCACCGTGTCCAGCATCAATAACCAATGTAAAACGCTTATTGGCAGCGACACCAGCCACTGCCACGAATGCTACTAATATAAATAGGTATAGTCTTCTCACACTAATCTATGATCTCTCAACTATTAACTCTTATTTCTCAATTCTCATCTCCACGCTCGCCCCCTTACAGTCGGCGCCCATCGGTGGATTACATTTCATCACGCGGACAGTTAGCGCCGTCACCTGCTGAAAGTGATCCAGCACGCGCTGCCCTATCCTACCCGCCACATGTTCCAGCAACTGCGAAGGTTCGGCCATCTCGCATCTTACCACCTCGTAGAGCTGCGCGTAGTTGACGGTATCAGCAACAGAATCGCTATTGACTGCACGACTGAGGTCAGTCTCCACCTGGAGTGACACCAGGTATTCACCTCCCACGCGTCGTTCCTGCTCCATCACGCCGTGATAGGCATAGAAGCGCATGTCATGCAGTCGGATGCTGCTCTGCGTTATCTTCATTATCTGTCGTCTCAGTGCCGTCACCCAGATATTTCTTCAGGGCACGCTCCACGCCGTTTTTCCATGTATTGATGCTCTCCGACTGCAGCTGCAGCGAAGATACCAACTTGATAACGTGTTCGATAGGCATACGGTAGCGCAGCACACCGCTGATGAGCTTAGCATAGTTCCAATACTCCGGATTGAACTTTTCCGACAGTCCCTCCACCGTAATCTTGTAGCCACGCGTATTCTCAAACTGGAAGTCATAACGCTTCGAGCCATCGGCATTGACCTGCTTGATAATCTTACCCTTGGTTACCGACTTCGGCAGCAGGATGCCCTCCTCGTCGTCTTGCAGACCCGTGAATATCTCATAGGGATAGCCGTTCAGCAGACCCACCAGAGCCACCCACTTGTCCTTGTTGTTCTGGAAACGCACCACGTCACACTCCAACTCCTTGGGACGAACCTCCGTCACCTCCGGGCGCTGGTTCAGCAGGACCTCCTTGACAGCAGCGTCAGCTGCCATCGTCACCAACTGCTCTTCATCAGCCGTCAGTGCGCCAAACATCTTATCCAACAATTGCTGAGCCTGCTGTTCTGTCAACGGGCTCTCCGTGTGCTGGCTAGCGGCTGCCATACGACGAGCCACACGCTCCACCAGCGTCACTTTTGTTTCTGTCATAATAATCAATAAACGTTTATCGCCTGCAAAATTACAAAATAATTATGAATTACACGCCAATTTATGATAATAATTATGAATTATGAATGACGAATTACGAATTATTATGTACCTTTGCATCATGAAAAATCTGTTGACACGGCGTTCCATCCGCCAATATTCCAAGAAAGAGGTCAGCGAAGCGCTCCTCAACCGCCTCCTGACAGAGGCCAGTCGCACACAGACCATGGGCAATCTGCAGCTCTATTCTGTTGTTGTCACTCGCGATGCCGATATGAAACAACGGCTAGCCCCTGCCCACTTCAACCAACCCATGGTGACTCAGGCTCCCGTCGTGTTGACCATCTGTGCTGACTTCCACCGCACCACTCGTTGGTGCGAAGAGCGCAAGGCGCAACCTGGCTACGACAATTTCCTGTCGTTCCAGAATGCCGCTATCGATGCCCTGCTCTATACCCAGACACTCTGCAACCTGATGGACGAGGAAGGACTTGGCTATTGCTACCTCGGCACCACAGTCTATCAGCCTCAGCAGATTATCGACATCCTCCAGTTGCCTCGTCTCGTTATGCCCGTCGCCACGCTTACCGTTGGCTGGCCTGCCGAGGAAGGCAGTCTCTCTGACCGTCTGCCCATGGAGAGTTTTGTCCACAGCGAGACCTACCAGGACTATAGTCGTGCCGATATTGACACCTATTATAATAATAAGGAGAATCTGGAAGAGAACCGCCACTTCTGTGAGATTAACCACAAAGAGACGCTTGCTCAGATTTTCACCGACATCCGCTATACGAAGAAAGACAATGAAGCGATGTCGGCAGGCCTTTTAGAGGCCTTGCGCAGCCAAGGTTTCCTTGGCTGAAAATCCAGCGCAGCCAAGGTTCCCTTGGCTGACCCCTACCCTTTGTTTTTAACCTTCTGATAGAGCTCTCTTACTTGGAGGGCTCCTTCATTTTTAGGCTCATAGAGTAGTATCTTCTCGGCATACTGCGCGGCCAGAGCATAGTCTTCCTTTTCGATGAAGTAGTAACTCATCAGGTAGCGATAGCCCATCACGAGGCGTTCCTTGTGTTTCTCATCCAACTGTGGTTTCTTCAGGAACACCTCTTCCATCTGCATGATGGCAGGAATCGCCGTACCCTTCTGTGCCTCCGGGTCTAACTGGAATTGTATCATCGCTACCCGCATATAGGCAAAGAGGTCGTCGTTCATCGTTGTCTCAGGGATACGTTGCGCCAACAGACCATCGGCCTTGAGCAACATCCGTTCCTTCTCTTCGCCCTGCAGTTCCTTAGCCCATTCCAGATAGATATTCGCCAACTGCATGGTGACATCATCGGTCATCTGTCCATGCTGACGACGCTGCTGGGCGAACGGCTCCATCCAGCGGGCTGCCTCCTCAAACTTTCCCTGCTGATACAGGTAGCGCACCCATCCCGTCACAGCTACACTATAGTGTACCGTATCGCTGTGTTCCAATACAGCAGGCTGTGCATGTGTCAGGTTCTCATAAGCCGTCAGACTCTCACGGTAGCGACCTTGCGACACCAATGAACGGAAATAGAACCTGTTCAGTGGCAAGCTCTGCGGATAGTACCCCAACGCTTCGCGGGCCTTGGCGACACACGCATCATTACGACCGCTATAGAACAGACTCAGGATATACAGTTCCATATCCCCTCGGGACATCAGCGACAGCGACATCTGGTCGTAAGCATGAGCCACCTCGGCACGGTACTCCGTACCCTTCTTGTCAGCAGCATCATACAGTTGTGCAATATACAGTTCAGCAGGAAAGCCGAAGTACTGCTGCTTAAATGCCAGCAGCTTAGCCTCAGCCGCCTTGATATCCGTCTGTGCCAACGGCTTACAAATGTTCAGCAGCGAATCCACCTGCCGCTGTGTCTGTGCCTCCACCCCTGCCGCCAGTCCTATCAGCAGGCCAGCTATCAACAATAGTCTCTGTATCATATTCATTCCAGCGCAATGCGGGTTCCTTTACTGCACCTTTCCAGTGCAATGCGGGTTCCCCGCATTGTTTTCATTTTAAGTATTTTTCCACCAATCATCCCTCTGTCTACACAATGCCTGTGCGACACAGTTCATCGTTTTACACTCCACCACGGTAATATCTTCCTCAGCAGGACGATACTTATATACCCATGGTGTCATTATCAGCAATTTCTTCTCTGCGCATAGCGTCATCCGTCGCTCCGACGGATGGTAAAGCTCTCCCATTCCATTATCATCAACACTTACCACTGGCAGTTCTTCGTCCATCACAGCGTTGATGATTTCTTGTTCGCCTTTAGAGATATGGGCAGAAACCAGAATGGCACCTCGTCTCGCAGCCTCAAGGCATGCCGTTTTCTGCTTGCCAAAATCACGGAGGTCCTTGCGATGACATACCACAGGCAACAATTTCCCTTTCAACAAGTCACGGTCTCCAAAGCTGTCGCAGTCTACCATACCCTCACGTTGTAGCAGACGACTACTCATCATCTGCCACCTGTCTGCATCATATTGGCTTCCACACTCGCGCTGCAGATAGCCCTGCAATGCAGAAATTCGCAATGCGGTATCAATACCTCCTCGTTGTATATGCAGCGAGGAATGCTCCCTACTACGCAACAGCCGGTTGCGCGGATTATTGTGGATATAGGCTCGTTGTGTTTCCAGTTGTCCTTCCTCTATGGGCATCACGTCCACATAGCCGTCGCTGAACAGCGGCTGCCTCCCAGTAGTGGTGCGCGAAGGAATCTTCACATAAGACTGCGGGGAACCCGCAGCCCGCTGGACATCAGCGCTGCTTGTGGCAATGGGGTTCCCCCGCTGCTCATCAGCGGCGGGTGCTGGTTGTGATCCTGCGGCAGTGATGGGCTCGAGGTGCGTTCTTGCGGCAGTGATGGACTCGAGGTGCGATCCTGCGGCAGCGGCGGGCGCTGGTTGCGATCCTGCGGCAGTGATGGGCTCGAGGTGCGATCCTGCGGCAGTGGGGTTCCCCCACTGCAATTCCGCTGTCTGTCCCGTCATTTCCCAATAGCGGCGGCTGCAGCCCTTCTTAAAGCCGGAAATGACCTGCCCCAGATGCGTCTGCCGCCCACTCTTGCTGACTATTGCCGCTTTCACAGCGATAATCGCATGCACATGGTCGGGCATAATGACATAGTCCTGCACTTCCACCATCGAATAGTGGCCTTTTATGCTTTGCAGCAGTTCCTGTTCTACCATCCGTCCCACTTCCGACAGCTCCACCCGCGGAGCGTCAGGGTCTCCGTCAGCCTTGCTGACATCCCCCACAATCCGTCCTAACGGCTGCTGCCGCCTGTCGCTCACCGTCATTGTGACATGATAAATGCCTGGCCACCGATAGTCCTTATGCAGACTGCGGCGCCCCATGTGGTGACTATCAGTATGGTAAGTATTGGTCATTAAAACGGCTTAATTTACCTTAGAGACAAAATTAAGGGCATCGGCATTGGTCGGGTCCACATCAAGAATCTTGTCTGCATAGTCCAATGCGACTGCCTTTGATTTCTTGATCTTCTGTACCGCAAATTTATTCAGATACTCATACATCATCATATAGCGATAAGCCTGTACCAGATATGCTTTATCGGAATTACTCAGATCTGCCTTATTTCCCAATAGTGCTATGAGCTGTTCAGCATACGGCAGACCCGCACCTTTTTCGAATTTCGGGTCAAGGTACGCTCCACTATATGAACAGCAGAAATAGAGGAACAGTCCTTTGTTGAGTTCTGAGTACTTTGCACCGTCCTCATATATCTGAACTGCTTTCGCAATAGCATCCTGTTTTTCCGTACCATTGAGCTCTACCGACCAGTCTGTATAAATCTTCGCATAAGATGACACCAACTGGTCATTTTGGTTACCCTTGTCGCGCGATCTCTGCAGTGCAGGTTCCACGATAGCAATAGCCTTTTCGTAGTCACCCATCTGGCGGAGTTCCGTAACCTGCGTATTAATGGTTCTCACAATAGCGCTCTCAGCCTGTGTCTTATTAGTCGCTGTAGCTATATCCATATTTGTAACACGCTCATAAACTGAGATGGCATCGTCATAACGCTTGGCACCACCCAGACAGCTGGCATACCATAGGTAGTCATCACCCGTCATTTTCTTCACGCTATCAGGCATCACTTGCATGGCATCCATGGTCTTGATACCCTCATCCCACTTCTGGGTATTCATACATCCCAGGAGGTGGAAGTGGTGCAGACCGAAATCTTTCGGAAAACGTTCCAAGCCATACGCCGTTGCCTCATATAATTTGGCAAAACGCTCCTCACCCAGGTCGCCTGCCCATTGCAAGCCCAGTGAATAAGCACCCAGGTCACCAAGGTTCATCTTTCCCCTATCAGGACTGTCATACACCTTGCCATAGCTTTCTGCCATTTCCTTCATCGGCAGTTTACCATGGTCGCTATAAAGCTTATAGTACAGGCGTCCCAGTTGCAGGTCCACCTGGAAGGTGCTGTCGCGCTGTTTCAGCGTCATCAGCTTCTCCACGGCAGCATCAGGATCGGTAAAAGCCAACAGTTTTGCCGACTCAATGTATAGCGACGAGTCGGTGGGATTAGCGGCAATACCCTTGTCGAGCCATATCAGCGCCGTGTCTATTTTTGCTTCATTAAAGAAGATATCGCTAGCCACCAGATACGTATCAGGATATTTAGGATCGATGGCTATGGCCTTCTCCAAGTATTCAAAAGCCTTGGCCACGTCACGACGGTGGAACTGAGGCGTAGGATTCCCCGGCACCATCACATAGTTATAGTATGCCTTACCGATTCGTGCAGCCAGATAGGCACTCTTCTCGTTCTTCTTGAAGATGTCGGCCACGAACTTATCCACAATCTCATAGTTCGGGAACACACGGATAATGGTGTCGATAGCAGCACCGGCAGCCTTCACGTCGTCCTGTGCCTTCATGGGAAGCACAGCCACCATACTGATTATCAGGAATAATATCTTACGCATCATAACTCTTACTTCTTACTTCTTCCATCATACTTCTTACTTCTTACTTCTTACATCTACAACTCATACTGCACACCGACATTCCATGTCTGCAAGTACTTCACGGTCAGGAAATCGATGCTGGGCAGTTTTGCCGAACCCAGCATATAGAATGTCGGTTCCACAATAGCCGAGATATGGGGAATAATCTTAAAGCGCAGTTTGAAGCCCAGGTGACCACCAATGCCTCCCTCCGTCTTCAACGGGTCTTTTTCTGTCACCTCATGGCCTTGCATCAGCAGCTCAGTGGGTGACAGGACGAAGTTGTCGCCCAGCGGCATAATCAGGGTCGGTCCAAGGAACACGCTCATATCGAAGCGGCGCCACGAGGGATAGCCACAGAACAGGTTACTCAGGTTACACTGATAACCCACGTTGATGAGTCCCAACTTGAACTTATGGTTCCACATACCCGTACGGGTAATGGTAGCCAACTCCGGTGTAGCACTCTCTATATTGGTATCATAGAACTCACAGATATTCGAGTGCTTCATATTCGTCAACTCAAATGACGCACGGACGGCATGGATAGGCGTCAGGTGATACTCAGCAAAGGCTTTGGCATTCAGTCCCACGCCGCCATCACCGTCGAAGTTCTCCTTGGTATGAATAAAGTAGAAGCCGCCACCAATACCCGCACGAATCTTGCGCAGAGGTTCGAAGCCACCCTCCTCCTCGTCAACAGCAGAGCGGAACTTGTGCGAACGCGTAGCCACCTGGAGACCAATGCTTACCGACATACCATTATCGGTGAAGTTCTTGTTCCAGTCTCTGTTGGTGTAGGGCAACTTATAAACATAGTGCATAAAGCGAGGTTCCACGAAGACGTGCAGACCATCACTTAGCTGATACCACAGATGGGCGCCCAGCGTATAGGCCTCGCTGCGTGTGCTCAGGCGTTCGGTCTGATATTTGTCCACCCAACCATATTCCACACCACCCAGCAGATAGGCTCCGAAGGGATTACCCCAACTGAAGTTCTTCATAAAGCCCAAGGGGTTGAACATCGCCTCCAGACGAATACCCGTATAGATATTGTGCATATTGGCGATATAGCCACGGACGGGTGTCTCATCAGGTTCACTGGTCTGGATAAAGCTTTGGCGCCATGTGGTCTGGTGAACAGCCCCTGACAGGCGTAGTCCGATGACGGGCGACAGCCAGCGACCAATGCTCAGCGTGACATCCGAGCCCATGGAACTTCCCGCTCCCAACTGACTGTTTCCTAGGAAGTTGACACCATTGCTATACTCTATGAACCATGGCTGTTGCCACGACTGCAGATAACTACTGTCATTATCCACCTGGTCGTGCTCCTGACGATGCTTGATGAAGTATTTACGCTCACGCTGCGACAGGTTGTTATGGATATAATAAGTGTAGTTGAAGTTGATGCCATAGAACACGTCTATCTTGCGCCAGTTCTGGTTCTGGCTCAGGTCCATCTTGTCCGTTGCCAGTCCGATATATGGCTCAATATTGATATATCCCTGCGGACCCGTAAAGAAGCGCAACTGGGCACCGAGATGTCCCTCGAACGACACGCCGCTCTGGTCTTTAGGCATATTCTGACGGATAATCTCAGCCTCCTCAGCATCCGATGGGTCGCCCGTTGACTCATAGGCATCGATGATCTTCTGCTGTTCCTTCTCGTAAAGGATGTTCTTGAAACTCAGTTTGCTATACTGCACACCCACGCCCAGAATGGTGGATATATCCATCAATCGCGAGGGTTTAAAGCCATAGAAATACGATGACGGGCTGAACAGGTGGTCCAGGCGCAGACCAAATTTTGTAAACAAGCGGTCCTTAGCCTGCTGGTAGCCCCAAGCCCCTTGGAATGTCAGTCGGGCCGAATGGTATCTGTTAAACTGTTTGCCAACACCCACATGAACGGCACTGAGTGTATTGAAACGGTAGTTGTCTGCAGGCGGAACCATCTGTTCCACGCCCAAACCCACCTGCAGGAAGAGGTGGTCGTCCCAACGCTTGCCGAACTCCTCGCCATTGGCACGATAACGGCGCGACAGGACATACTCCATCGCATCGAAGCCCGTACGCTTCGTTGGTTCCTCTTGGGTGTCAGCACCTGCCTTCTTATCATCCTTCTTCGGTTGGGGAATCTCCACGTCGTCATTATCCTCACCAAAGTCGGTGGTATCGCGTGGAGCAACATCCATGCGACTGGGTTCTATTGGTAGGTGCTTGGCAGCAAAGACCAGCGTCGTGCTACATAGCAGCAGTATTAGCAGTATCTTTCTTTTCATCAGCATTTTCATTCTTTTCACCCTCGGCAGGGGCATTCAACTTCTCCAGTTGCTCCTGAGCCTTGCGCTCGTCATAGGCTTGCAGCAGTCTGAACAGTTTGTCGTATGCGGGGACATTGGCCCTTTTGTACTTGTATATCTTACGCATATCCTCCGGCACATGAGCCTCGTTGAAGTACATGCGTTTGAACAGCGGTTCCAGTTCGAAGCAGTGCTGGAAATAGGCCAGATAGAAAGGAATTCCTTCTACCTCGATGTCATCGTCCGGATTCTTGGGCTTCACCTTGACCTCTATCTTGGGCAACTGACCGTCGTGCTCCTCCATGTATTTCTCCTTCTGCTGGTTATAGAGTGCATAGCGGTTATAGTCCGTTGCCATCAGGTCAGTCTCCTCGTCTTCTGTCAACAGGAAGAAGCCACCGCCCAAGTCGGGCTTGCCACTATTGTCCTCTTCCTCCTTCGGTTCCAGTTGTTCACGGATTTCGCGTTCGGAGTCCAACTCCATATTGGGCACCAGTTTCAGTTTGGTGCTCAGTTCCTTCCAGGCTATCTGTGCCCACAGGATACCCTTCAGGTACCACTTCTTGGCACTCTCGTCAGGCATCATATCGACATAGTCCATACCACCTTTGGTATTTCCCCAGTCAGGAATTTCCGAATAGAGGATAGCCTTGTTCTCGTCGCTGATGTTCAGCACATAGTTCTTGGCAGCCTCATACTCCTGTTCCTGTTCGGCATTACGGAAATTGTTGTAGTGCAGCGACTTCAGGTTCATGATACGCTCCAGACTCTCCAGTGCCGGGTCGCTGGCGTTATATTTCTTCAGCCAGTTGATGAAGTACTTACACGAGTCCATCTTCAACTCCTGGTAGTACGTCACTGCCTGATTCAGCAGCACCTCACGGCGGTTTACCGTAATGGTCAGCATGTCGTCGATGGCCTTCTTAGCATTCACGCCACGCTTGGTCAGGTCGATGAACGGCTCCAGAATGCGGGCGTTCGGCGTACCCTTCTTCAGGTTGATGAGTGCCACGCGATTGCAGACGTAGGGGGCAATCTTGTTCTCCGTAGCATACTCCGGATTTCTGGTGATGTCACGATAGCACATCATTGTCAGCGAGTCTATCTCTACCGTGTCTGTCAGGTTATTGAAGATGTTCCAGTAGTCACCGTTCGAGAAACGTTTCTTGCCCTCTTTGTACAGTGCCAGATTCTGGTGGAACTCATCGACAGCCTCCTGGGGGGTCAGCACCTTCTCACGGATATACTTATACGAAGCCTTCATCACACGCATGCTTTCCAGAATGGGTACGATTTCGGTCTCATAGAACTCCAGCAGGCGTAGTTCGCGGTCAGGAGTCTCTGTCTTGCTGGTGATGGCGAGCACCTGCTCAGCCTCAGCCTTCTTGCCTTTCTTCTCCAAACGCTCCACTACGTCTTTCCAGGTGTACACACCACTCGTCGATGACACACGTTGACCGGCAGGCAGTCTTCGCTGAATCATCGATGCAGCCAGTTGCGCACGCTGCTGGGCCAGTTCCTGGTTTTTCTTCATGTTACCATCAGGCGATGCCATACCCTGAACAGCCGGTGAGAGCAGTTTGTCACCATACGAGTTCAGTTCCTGAACCAACTTGTTCATGTTGACGGTATTCATCGAGTCCTCCTTCAGCACGGCCTTACCCACCTCGAAACTCAACGCCAAGTCGCGCTTCTCGTCGGCAATCTGCGACTGTGCCTCCTCTTTGAACTCCTCCGTCAGTTCCATCTCTGCCAGTGCCGGTGTGAAGTCCAAGAACTTAAACGGACGGTAGCGCAGACAGGTACCTGCATAGCCACCGACCTTATAGACGTGATGATAGTCCTCGATGATATACTTGAAGGGGCCGCGGAAACTGGCATTCTTGTCAGTTTTCTTATAAACCAGCGTGGTGTCTATGTTGACATATTCGCCTTCCTCCAAGGGTGTGCTGGCCTGATAGCTCTTACCCAGCGAATCGTTCTTGAAGTAGTCAAAACCCATGCGTTTATCCTGCAACTCATGGTATTGAGCGCCCTCATAGACCAATGGTGTACAATAGGCCAGTGTATCGTCGGTCTGACAGTCCACCGCATAGGTCTGGATAATCATACGGGCCTGAGGACGGGCATCACCTGGCAACAGTTTCATCTTCACGCGGAAGTACTCATTGCCATCGTCAGGGTCACCAGTACCACCGCCAATCTCCTCGCGCTCACCGAGTTTACCCTCGGCATACACTTCCTGCAGTCGCTGTACGTTGATGACCACGTTATACTCCGTCTTGCCAGGAACCACCTCTACGACGTCCGATATCTTGCTTTCCTGACCAGTCAGGAACAGCACACACATCGTCGTGGCAGTGCTAATCTCAAAGTTACCTCTTGCGGTAGTCTTGTTTTTATCAATGAAGCCGTACTTCTTCTTCAGCAGGTTCACCTTCGCCTCCTGGTCCAGGTCCACGCTCATATCGTTGGCAGCCTTGTCACCCGTCAGGCGTTCAAAGGCAGCATGGGCTTCCTGAGCCTCCTTCTTGGTAAGAATACGCGAATACTGGACACGCTCGTTGATGTCCTTGCCGTTTTCCTTGTTGTGAACGGTCACTTTACCCTTGATGACCACGGGCTCCGGGTTCTGAGCCATCATGCCCAGCGTCACCGTCATCAGCAATATCAGTACAAGCAGCTTCTTCATATTCGTCGTTTCACGTTTATTGGTTATTGTTTACCACAGTATGTAGCTTACGCTCACACCTATTCTCGTCGGCAACAGATAGTAACCATTGGCATTCGCCCGCTGTTCACCATCAAACACATAGTCTATATCGTATTGGTCGCCCACGAAATATTCCTTCTGCTTATAGTGAATAAAACCAAAGCCTGCATGGAAGTCAATGTTCAGACGTTTCTTCAGGGGCAGCACATAGCCGAAGGTCAGGCCCAGGCCCAGTGCCGTACCGTCATAGACCTTACTAGACCAGGTGATGTCGTAAGTACCAGCAATGCCGCCAACGCCGATAAACTCTCGATACATCGGACGTCCAGAGAAATAGTAGCGGTATTCTGGCTGCAGGAGGGTCATCTTTATATCCTTGCCCAGCGGCTTGGAGGCGAACAGACTATGCAGACCCACCGTACTATGCTCACCCACCACCAGTTCAACACCGATATTGGGGGTCAGGGTGGCCAGCCACAGCGCATCAACATTCGCTGCAAGCATCTGTGCACGGGCTCCCGCCGTCCACATCATGGCTACCGCCACAGCTAATAACAGTCTTTTCATCATTTGTTTTATATCACTTTCAGCCTACAAAGATACAAAACATTTCTGATACCACCAAATTTTCCAACGAAAAACAAACATCTCGCCGTAGGTGAAGGCTAAGCCCCATACGTAATTCTCTCTACGAGAGAGAATTAGTATGTGGGGGCGTGAGCGCTTCACCGTAGGCGCCCGAAACCAGAAAATTGAAAGGGAATAGTTTGCACGTAGAATTCGCCTTAAATTCTGCGTAAATTCAAGGCGTTTGCACGCACAATTCACCTATAGCAGAAAGTTTTTATCGTATTTCTTGCCGGTATCGGCAAAAAGTTGTAAATTTGCAGCATCACTGGAGATAAAACTTGCCGATAGAGTTAAATGCAGATTTACATGCAGGAAGGTAAATAAAAGAATATATCTTATTCAGATTCTTTGACCACCTGGGTAAAGTCAGACCAGTTCTCAACCTTAAATGCTCGAATATCACGTACCGATAATCTAAACCAGTCAATACGTTTCAATGTATAAATAGCAGCAAAAAGATTGGCCATGTCATCTTTGTCTGTCAGATATACACTTCCTTGAGTATTATAAAAGCTAAATCGTCGAAGAAGCAATTTTATCTCGTAATACGCATTATTATAAGGTTCCCCGTAAGAGTTTCGGAGTTCCTTGATATCCATATCGAATGCAATGGCAAACATATTCGATACTATAAAGCGACAAAGAAACGACTCTGGCCGAAGAAGATTCGGCCAAGTTTATCTTTAATTGAAATCACAACACCCATAAAAGGGTTATGTTCAACATCAATAACCTCTCCATCAATCCAGTCTGGCTGAGCTGTCAATTGTGGACTTACTTTCATCTTATCGCCTACTTTGGGTTCCATAATCTTTCCTTTCTTTGTTTCTCGCTGCAAAGATAAGTAATATTTTTCAAACTTCCAAATTTCGCAAAGGAAAAACAGTTATCGTTAAGGTTAAAACAACTGTTTTTTAGATTGTGACAACAATCGGGATTTTTTCCATTAAAGAGATTGATTCCCTGAAAGGGTAACGGGATTGGTGAAAAGCTTATCTGCAAGCTTGCTTGTAAGGAAGATTGGCACTGATACCATTAGTACTCTGATAGGAGTACAATCTCTTTAATGGAGTTTTTCTGGTTTTTGTTAAGACCTAAACACTGGAATTAGTTTCTGGAAGTGTGAGTCCGAAGCAACCGGACCGGCAGTTAGAACGGACCGGACTGCAGCTGACATTGCTATTACTGATTTGTATGATTTGAGCGAATTTTGGCGGATCCTCGTTTGTCGTTTGAGCTACCTACCTATATAATAGGTAGCTCAGACCGACAGACAAAAATCTTTCCGCGGCATTTTGTCGCGGCATTTTGTTCGTTCTTAAGCCTTCTGACAGGGTCTGACAGGGTCTTTCAATCATGGGAAATAGAAAAGACTGAGGGTGCAAAGTTACGTTTGCGCCCTCAGTTAGTTTAGGAATTTAACTTAACAGGAACCAGCCCTGTCAAACACTTACATTGACGAGCTAAAAGTATCATGCTTCATTCCTATTAGATTCCATATGATACCTATAATAGCTATAACTCCCACACAGGCTAAAAAATAAATCAATTCCATATTTAATTAGTTTTAATTGTTTTTTCTTATTCTTTTCTCGCTGCAAAGATACGAACTAATTATGAATATTCAAAACTCCGCTAAAATGCAAAAATTATCAACCAAAACTCCGCTAAATGTACCATTTCAGTAGACACGAAAAAAAGTTAGATAAATTGCTATCAACAGGAAGAAGTTGGTGTTTCCAATTTCTTCTATGCACAAATTCTTTGCAATTCCTGACTGATAAGGAGAATCTCATCCATGATAAGACGCTCCCGCTCTTTCGAAGGCTTTTTAGTACCATTGATATATTGAGCCATTAAACTCTGGCTGATGCCAAGACGACGACCTACCGCGGAAGCATTCAACTCGGGATGAGACAGAAAGATACGCGAGATTCCCGTCGGCTCTGGGTCATCATACTCAAAACTCTCAAAGCTGACATCTTCATCAAGGTCATACCAGTGTATCCCCTCATCATCCATCTCATAGTTGGCACGCTCCTCGTCTGTGGCATTACGCAATCTCTTGTAATAGAGAAGTGACTGCCATAGTTCACGTCCATCGTCTGTCAGACCGTAAATGCGGTCGTCTGCAAACCAAATCTTAGAAATCTTCATTATTCACACTCCCTCCAAAATATTCATTCCATTCCAAACATTCTCAATATCTCTGGCATAATCTAATTATTATATTTGTTTTATACTGCAAATATAGGTAATTATTTTATAACCTCCAAACATTTTGATGTTTTTTTCATTATTTCACCAAAAAGAAAGGAATTAACAAAGGAAATGACGCAAAAAGTGGATCACCCGGATTGCGAAGCCACACTCTACACCTTCAGGTTAGGAAACGAATTGCCATAATAAACCGTAATTCGCACCGCCACACTCTGCTTACAGAGAATAAACCGTAATAATTTTAGAAACGAATTAGCCTAATTGCCCTTAATTATATCCACGAATTTAATTAATTTAAGTTTCAGATATTAACAAAAACCTCAAAAACCCCTCTTTCGCTGTCTTAGCTCTCCGAGCTTCTCTGCCGCTGCCATGGCTTTGTGCCTGTGAGGCAAGCTCACGCACCAGCCACGACATCAGCACACATTGCTTCGCAACATAAGACATCCTCAGAGGAAAAACCCCGTTACGCTGCGCTCCACTAAAAAAGTTGACCTTCGGTCGAGGTAATATCGGTTTTTCAGCCCGAAGGGCGGGGTTTTTGCCACCATGATGGCTGAGTTTTGGAACGGCATTCAATAGGGTAACGGTATATGTTATTAGGAAACGTCAAAACACTCCCCTATCAGGTCTTAGAAGAGATATAAGCAGCAATTTTGTCTATCAATGATTTTGTTGGGTCGATATAAGGTTTCAGTTTCTCTTCATTAGTTTCGTAAAAGCAATTATAATCTGCATTATCACGCATAATAACTAACTCAGAAAGCAGTGCACCGTCCTTCTTTGAGAAGATCTCTGTTCTTACATAGTGCTCACCAAACATTGCCATAATTCCACGATGTGTTTTCACTGGGAAGCCATCACTAATAAGGAGTGCTGACATCGCATGAAAAAGTGCATAATACAATCTATTTGCAGCCGCTTCCCATTTACCTTCATTAGCACAGAATAACACATCTGCAAATGTTCTGTCAGATTTTTCCAACTCGCGGTTGACAATAATCTTGCGTTCGCTTTCACTAAGACTCATAAAGTACCTCCTTATCTTCTTCTACATTATAAAAGAACATTGCGTGTGGTCCATTATACCACTCATTCTTAGTATATGTATGGGGGCGTATATCTTCCCCTAAATCCCAACCTAAAAGCACAAAAGGATAAGAATAACGGTCAAAATCCTCACGTTCTATTGTTCTTTTATCTAATAGTAGCAAAAGGTCCCAATCAGAGTCTTCATGAGAATCGCCACGAGCACGTGAGCCATATAGATACAGTGTACTACCTTTAGGTAATACGCTTGCAGCCATCTGCTTTATCTGATCTATCATCTGTGCCTTCTTCATATGCAATAAAACGTTTTCTCGCTGCAAAGATACGAACTAATTATGAATATTCAAAACTTTTTGAAGAAAAAGTCTGCTACGGCAAAAGCTATCTCCGTCAGCAACTAGTCCAAATCTGCGAGAGATTACTTCCGGAGTACCTCCCGATTACCTCCCGATTACCTCCCGGTTACCGTGCGGTTATAGAATCGAGGTTAAACGTAAAGAAATCACGGATTACCCCACATTAATTTCGTTTCTTCTGACAGGGGCCTCTGACAGGGGACAAGCCCCTGTCAGGGTTGAAACTACCATCAACTATGCTACTTTTAATAAATCAAGTACAGAATACACCCTTGTCATATTTTCAAAGGTGAAATACTGGTCATCAAGCACCATCCATTTGTTTCGTTCTTTAACCGGCATCTGCTGAATATCAGGAAAGAACGAAACAGGAATTATCACCTCTCGCCCATCAGTCAGACGCACAACCATCTTACCACGATGTGAAGTGAAGTTCAAGTCTTTGATACCTAATGTTACTCCTTTAATCTTACACATATATTTGTCCTCCTATGATTTATTTCTCAATATTAATTGAAATCGTTTTCTCGCCATTAAAGACCTTAGTCACTTGCACTTGCCAGAGGGGAAATGAGTCATTTATGCACTTTGTAACTCGCGACCGAAATAGTGGAAAGCCTCACGAATCTCTTGCAGCCTATTAGCGCTAGGCTTCGAGATGCCATAGATGTATCTTGCCAACAGACTCTTGTTAATATTTAGGTAACGGGCCACCTCCGAAACATTCAGCCATGGGAAACGATGGAACATAGCTGCTACCTCATTCTCAGTGTTGGGCTCAGAAGTCTCATAAAAACTCGAAATATGCATATCAACATCTATAGACTCCCATCTGATAGCCATACCATCGTCCTCAAGGCTGTAATCACTGCGTTGTTCAGCAGAAGCCTCTTGCAACTCAGGATAGGCTTCTAATGGTCTACTCAGCAGTCGCCCCTCCGTAGTCTTCACATAAATACGGTTCCCTTCAAACCATAAATTCTTAATCGCTTCCATAATGTCGGCATATACTCCTTTTTGAGTACAAATATAGGTATAAAAAATTATACCTCCAAACATTTTGATGTTTTTTTTCTAATTTTCCAACGGGAAACGGCGCGCTCGAGGCGGAAGAAGCAAGCGGAGCACGAGTGATCTTACCATCAGTAACTCATCGTTTCTCGATGAGAGAGAAGCCTTTTCTCTGATAGTAACTCTACTTCTCGCTCTGACTAATCCCTGAATTTTGTGACTGCGCGTGACGTTTCCTGATTTGGGTTGACTGTCATTATGTCTAAACCCTAAGATTAGTTGACTCGGTTAAACATTAAAACTTATATAGGTTGACTCTTACCTCT
>CACYBB010000018.1 GCA_902772585.1 uncultured Bacteroidales bacterium
GCATGATGGGTGTCTGGCGCTCAGGGGCTACCTTGTCCTCTATCTCTGCCAGTCCACCATCCATGATCTTGTCCTTGTTCTGGGCCATAGCGGCAGTAGCCAACAAAGCGGAAGAGAGCAGGAAGGAGCGACGACCAGACTCACCCCCATCCCCTCTCTGGTCAGAGAGGGGAGTAGATGCTTTCTGTCCATGAGTATACTTCAGCGCCCCAAACTTGCAACTGTCTATGCAGTCGCCACAGACCACGCAGCGCAAGGGGTCAACAGTGTGCGTCTTGTAGTCAATGCAGGCGGCCTTACAGTTCTTTGTACACAGTGAGCAGTTCTTACACTTGTCCACATCGAAGTGAATCTTCAGCCACGAGAACTTAGCGAAGACACTCAGTAGCGTGCCAACGGGGCAGATGGTGTTGCAATACGTGCGACCATTGCGCCAGGCTAGCACAGCCAGTATGACCAGCGTCACGATGCTGATGATGAGGCTCGGCAGGGCACGCATCCAGATGTTCGTGTGGTAGAACGCATAGCTGTCGTACTGCTCGGCAATGGCTGCCAGCACGTTGTTGCCTGCCATCCATACGGGTTGCAACAGGTTGGTGCAGATGCGTCCGAAAGCAGAGTAGGGGGCTAGCAACTGTAAAATGGTACCGCCTCCCAGCACGATGGAAATCAGCATCATTACAAAGAAGATGATGCGCAGGGCGTGCTTCTGTTTGGAATACGTGTAGCGGTTCTTCTTGGCCTTTTTGCCCAACCATCCGAAGATGTCCTGCATGATGCCTAACGGACAAATAACCGAGCAGTAGATGCGTCCGAAGACGAGCGTCAGCACGAGGAGTGCCACGATGACCACGACATTCAGCGCTAATACAGCCTCCAGGAACTGTAGCTTGGGCATCCAACTCACCCAGTGGTGCATGGTGCCAGTGAAGTCGAGGAACAACAGCGTGATGCCTATAAACATCACGGTTGCCAGTGCAATTCTGATTTTTCTTAGCATAAAGTATTGTTTAGTTTCAGTTAGTTACTTTGACTATTTGTATGCTCAACTCATAGAGCAAATAGATGGGCAGTGCCACCACGAAGAGGGTAAAGACATCAGTCGTTGGCGTGATGATGGCTGCCACGACGAGGATCGCTACGATGGCATGACGGCGGAATTGTGACATCATGTGGCTGTTGATGAGTCCCATGCGCCCCATCAGTCCGCAGACTACCGGCAATTCAAAGACCACTCCCATGACCAGACTCATTCCCAGCAGGGTGTCGATATACGACTGCAGGGTCAGCATGTTGGCTACGTCGGGCGACACCTGATAGGTGCCCAGGAAGCGAACCGTTAGCGGAAATACCACGAAATAGTTCACCAGTGTGCCCATGAGGAACATCAGGTAGGCCGCTCCCACTATCCAGACGGCATAGCGCCGCTCGTTCTGGTAGAGTGCTGGTGACACGAAGCGGAACAACTCATATAATATATAAGGTGAAGCCAGCAACAGTCCTGCATAGATGGCCGTCCGCATGTGTATCATGAACTGCTCCGTCAGTCCGGTATTCATCAGGTTGATGTGGAAGGCATCGACGCCCAGCAACTGGTAGGTTATGAAGTCGCTACTTCTTGGTGCCAGCACCACGCTGAACAGCAGGTCCTTCATCGCGAAGGCAACAATAGCCAAAATCACTATCGCCACGCCCATCCGTATTAGCGACGAGCGCAATACATCCAGATGGTCCCAGAAAGTGAGGGCATTCGTTCCTTCGTCCATTTGTCTCAACTATTCGTCCTTCTTCGTTTCGTCCTTCGTACTTTCGTCAACATCCTTCATGCCGTCCTTGAAACTCTTGACACCTTTGCCAAGTCCTTTCATCAGTTCAGGAATCTTCTTTCCTCCGAACAGCAATAGGATAATCAGTGCGATGACGATGATTTCCTGCATTCCTAATCCAAACATGTTTTTGTCGTTTTTTGGTTATAATCTTTGCAAAGATACGAAAAAAACATTATCTTTGCACTCAAATAAACAACATTTAACTATGGAGTACGAATTTATTCTAAGAATTTTCGTCGCATCGCTGCTTGGCGGAATCATTGGTCTTGAACGTGAGTATCGTGCCAAGGAGGCTGGTTTCCGCACCCATTTCCTCGTTGCACTGGGTTCTGCCGTGTTTATGATAGTGTCGGCCTATGGCTTTGGCGAGGTTACTATGGACGGTATGACCTCTCGTTGGGATGTGTCGCGTGTGGCTGCCCAGGTGGTTAGCGGTATCGGTTTCATTGGCGCTGGTACCATCATCTTCCGCAAACAGGAGAATATGGTCAGTGGTCTGACCACAGCAGCCGGCTTGTGGGTCACGGCTGCCATTGGTTTGGCGTGTGGTGGTGGTATGTATGTGTTGGCAATAGCGGCCTCCATCTTGGTGTTGGTGGGACTGGAGGCCTTCAACTTCTTCCTGCACAAGATGGACAAGCACCGTAAAGAGCAATAATACGTAAAGCGGGAGGACCTTAGGTTCTCCCGCTTTTGCTTGTTATTGTTTATTGTTTAACGTTTATTGTTTACAGGTGTCTGTTGCGCAGGGTGTTCAGCATGATGCGCATGTAGAGTCCAAACTGCTTCTCGTTCAGCACGTCCTTCATCTTGCTGGCGTCCTTTCTTACTGCCTGATGCACCAGGTGTCTCTGGATGGGTCCTCTTACTGAGGCCAGTGACTGCAACTCAGTGTTGAAACTGTTGTGGATAGCCTCTACGGCATCTGTCTGCTCCTCGTCCAGTGCGAGCACCTCAGCCAGGCGGTCCATGTTGCAACTTACGTCAAAACGTCTGTCAACCTTGTTACTGTTAGTTTCTGCAAAACTAAATGTTACTGCCATCATGGCAACCAGTGTTACGATAATCTTTTTCATACCTTTAATTTTTTAAGTTGTTATTATTTTTGTTTTTTTGTTTTCGTTGTTCTTTGCTTCTTTGACGTAATAAAGGCATGAAATGTTTAACCGTCCGTTGAGTGGTTTCAACGAACGGTTAGTTTTATTCAGCGAACTGCCGAATATCGTATAACAAGTTTGAAACTTATGATGTGCCCAGTTTCTTACACTCCAGATACAGACATGTCGAGAAGATGGCTTCTATAATCATCATCAGGGCTGCCAATACGTATGGCGGATACATCAGTCCGATGATGAGCGACAGAATCGGAATGATAATGGAGAGCACCATATAACTCTTTGACTGATAAAGCCATGAGAAAGGCATCAGGTGGGCACCGAATATCATGGCATAGACCATCAGCATCTTTTCAGGCATGGCTGACAACACCCACATGGCTATCAGAATGTAAAGCATCTGGTTGATGCTGAACAGGATGCCAGCCTTCGACAGCGGATTGCCTTTTCCTTCAAAGTCAATCTTCAAAACCTTCGATAGCATCCAGGCCAGGGGAAATAATACAGCAGAACAGCAGAAGGTGAGGATGTCTTTCAGTTCTATGTTCAAATCTGTGAGGTGCAATGCCAGTATCAATGCCCATATCACGATAGATGCCACAATAAAGTGCATTCCCTTCTTCTGTTTCTGTGAACAGTCTTTTATCAGTTCTTCGAGTTCCATAAATTCTCAATATTGCCTGATGCGGCTTTGTTCTTGTTAAAGTTTATTATGCAAATGCAAAGATAGGTATATTCTTTGTAACTCACAAGTTTTTAGGGAACTATTTTACAATTTAATGATGTTCTTTTATCTTCCAACAACGGGGGCACTTTACGGTCGTTCCGACGTCATCTTGCGGTTGTTCCAATGGCATCTACGACCCGTTCCGACGTCACTTTAGGGGGGTAAAGTAAGTCATCTTCGGGTCGTAGATGACTGCGGAACGGGTGGAAGGAACGTCAGGAACGACCCGAAAACAACGTCACTTTCCCTGACCTGAAAATCAGAGAAAGTGACGGTATGTAAGTCGAAGAAACTCTTAGTGTTTGTAGCTGAGTGCGGCACCGATGGCAGTGCAGAACTCGGCATATTTGGGAATGTGGAAATGGACATTGTAGAGCTTTTCCAGCATGGGATAGATATCCTTGCACTGGGGCAGGAGCGTCAAGTTGCCGATGAGCACAAAGTCCTTGATGCCAGAATTGAGGGCGGCAAGGATGGATGCAGAGCCTATTGACTGCAGTACCATGGTGATGATACCCAGCGCAACATCCTCCTTGGGCGCATCATACTGAGCCTTAGAGAATAGTGAGGCTGTGGCATCCATAGGCAGTCCTGGCAGCGGGTGGGTAGAGATGTCGCCAATCAGCAGGTTGATATTGCGGATGTCGCCCTGCAGGGCCAGACTCTGAATTTGCTTGGGGTCACGGGTGTTCAGCATGACGCGGCTCAGTCCCTGCAGGGTGCCGCCTCCGATGCCGATACCTCCGATGTGGCGGATGTTGTCGCCATCGCATTGTACAAAACTGGTACCTGTACCCATGGACACGACAATGGCCTTGTTGAGGCCGGACTCGAAGCGGGCGCCCAGACCATCGGCAATGAATTCATCGACCTTCTGGGTGGGTATGCCATAGATGGGCTCGTCGATATAGGCTGAGCCCACACCCGTCACCATGACCTGCTCTACGTCTTTCAACTCAATCTTGTTGTCGTGCAGATACTTGCCGAAAGCACCATAGAGTGATGTAATCTGGTCAACGGCAGTGATGCGGATGGGTGACACTACGCGACCTTCGCGCAGCCCTACAATCTTTGTGGTCGAAATGCCAACGTCAATACCAATAACTATTCCCATATCTTGTTGTTTTAGTTGCTTCTATTCATAGAAAAACCCCTGCTAGAGAAATCTCTAAGACAGGGGTTCATAATGAAAGGAGGAGTGGTACCTCCAGGAATCGAACCGGGGACACACGGATTTTCAGTCCGATGCTCTACCAACTGAGCTAAGGCACCATCATTATTTTTCTAGGCAATCCTCTTGATTGCGGGTGCAAAGGTACGAAGAAAAAAACAATCGGCCAAACTTTTATCCAATTTTTTTTTATTTTCCTCTCATTTTGTCTTGAAAACCATATTCTACTCGTTCTCTTCGCGGCTACAACTCCCTATTCTCGTGTGCTACATGCTCAAAAACAAATGTGACTTTTGTTTGTTTGTTCCAATTATATTTTGTATCTTTGCAGCATCTAATCGTATAGCTGTATAAGCTGATGCATTGATAACTAAAAACAATAACAAATATGACTAAAAGAATTCAACTTTTTTGGGCGCTCGTATTTCTGCTATTGCCACAGATGGCAGAGGCGGCTTCTTTCATTAAGGACAAGCAGAACTATACGGCAATGCTGACAGGCAAGGCAACTATTCAATTTTCGTTGCCGACTTTCGACTACTGGTCTCTCTCGGGCAATGTCTATGTAACCGACGATAGTTATATCGAGGCTACCTGTGACGGCTCAACGAAGAAGATATTCTGGTGGAAGAGCGAAGGCGACGAGTGGAGTGACAGGTCGTGGGCCTGGGCTGAAGACTACGGTACATTCATAGTGATACGTGAACACTATGGCAGTGAATATGACAACAGGACGCTGAAACCAGGCGAATGGTCGAAATTCATGCTTGGTGCCGACCTGTCGGACGGTGACCACAAGACCATGAAGGTGAACTGGGAAGTCCCCTATGAATGGCAGGGCAAGAAGATTCGTCTGCGTGCCAACGTAGTGTGGACAGAGACTACCGGCAATGGAGACCCAATGGACATCAGTCTGGGTGAATTCGCCACATCGGAACCGCCCACTGTCAACGTGATGCTGATGGATCCGATGCTGGCCTTCGAAAAGGGACACGTCAACGAGATTATCCTGCCTTATTCCATTACAGCCAGGAAAGTCAACAGTATCGCTGTCCATTATACGGACCGTATCAGCGGTGAGGACAAGAGTATGGTGCTGAGCTCTACGGCGCTCTCTGGCTATGTTTATATGCCTGCTGACAGAGCATTAAAGGACTTATACCTGAAATGCAACATCGTGGACAATGATGGCAACACGCTGGACATTGAGTCGGAGCGCATCAAGATGCCGCCCCTGCATCAGGCCGTTGACTTTACGGCAACCTTGGAGTACAGTGGTCAGGTGACACTTACATGGAAGGTGGAAAACGCGGAGTTGGAGGATATCGTGGAGACTGATTACTGGGAGATACAACGTAACCTCTCAGGCAACAGTGACGATGACGACAGCGGGTGGATGACAATCGGCCAGATTAGTTACGAAGCGGGTGAGAAAGCGTATTCTTATGTGGACGAAGACTACCTGAACAGTTATCAGGGCAGGGAAGTTTACTACCGCATTCGCCGTATGGCAACCTCTATGTGGGGATGGAGCAAGGATACCGGCAGAAAGCTCTGTCAGCAGACTTCTCCCCTTTACCTGACGCAGATGACCTCCGGAAAGGTAGCGAAAGCTGCCGACTGGGGTGATAACTTCCAGCATCGTGTCAACATATCATGGACGTCTGTTTTGGGAAAGCTGGGCGATGTGCTGGGTAAGGATGGAAAAGTTTATGAAAACGCATCAAGTGCCAAGGATCATGGCGGTGGCATCTGGGGTGTTGTAGTATGCGGGAAACCTCTCATCGTATGGACTGCCAATAAATCCGAAATCAAGTCAGCAGACTATGCCACCCAAACCTACAGGCAGTACTATTTAGACCACAGCTCTGGTAAATTAAAATATGTAGTGCCCTCATCTGATTTCCATTTTGTATATCCCGACTATTCGTATCTGACCAAGATAGTCAAGGGCTATGGCGGCCAGATACCTGATGCTCCGAGAAACAATTTTATTTTTACAAGTACCCCGCTACTTGAAGCCCTGGATGACTTGGCGTCCGACGGCGTTGAAGGCATACGAGGGGGAAATTTCTTCCTCTACAAAGACACTATATGGTCATTTAATATGTCGGGTACGATGTACGACCCAATTACCACGGGCTTTGGTGTTTCTTTCATGACAAGAGGTTGGGCGGTCTATGACGAAAAGAGCCGTGATGTCTGGGATTCCCGTGCTAAACTGCTGCTGTATATAGACATGAAGAACGATGCCGGAGAGATTGTGGCTACTGAGTGTCGCGACCTTTCGGGTGACACGGCCGTCATCAACAAAGGTCAATACACGCTGCAACTGACGCGCAAGTGCGTGGATTACGACTTCCGCCTGGTTATGAAGCGCGGCACGTCGCCACTGCATTTCCGTGAGAACGGTGCCGACAGTTTGGAGGTGAAGTTGGTAAAGCAAGAGACTGGAGCCGATGTCGTCTATAAGTTCATGAACAACGACAGTATTGTCAACCTTGTGGCCAAGCAGCAGCAGAGCACTGTGGAACTGTCGTGGAGCAACACGGGCGGTGACAATGACTTCTACCGCGTGCTGCGTCGTGAACATGGAGTATCCGACAGTGAACCGTGGGACACGCTGGCTACCGGGCTTACTCAATTGTTCTTTATTGACAAGAAACCCCGTCCGCAACACGTCTATGACTATCGCGTAGAATCTGTGCTGCAGTGTGAGGGACTGAAAATCAGTGGACAGACCGTCACCGGACAGTGTGCACCGACGGGTATGGTACGCGGCTATGTGCGTCTGGCCGATGGTACTGGTCTGGGTGGTCTTACCGTGACTGCTGAGCCGATAGGCAACATTGTGGGTGCAACTATAGCCACAGCTGTGACAGACTCGACAGGTTTCTTTGAACTCAGCGGACTGATTTATCAGCAGGCGGGCAGCTATCGCATCAGTGTGGCCTCGATGGGCGATGCGGGCAGCTTTGAGCCGCAGACAGTCAGTTTCGACGATGAAGTGAACCTGCGCAACAACTTCATTTTTACCATTAATACCTATTATATATATAGTGGCAACGTCTATTACGAAGGTTCTACCATACCAGTGCCTGGCGTACAGTTCCGACGCGATGGTGTGTTAATGGTCAATGCCAACCAACAGCCTATCGTTACCGACAACCAGGGATCCTTCTCGCTGAGTATTCCTAAGGGTACACACCGTGTGCAGGCTGTGAAGGAAGGCCATCAGTTCAAGAACGACGGATATTTGCAGAATCCTGATTCACAGACGGGCGACCTGCGCGACTACAACTGGGCAAAGGACGTCAGCACTGTGCGCCTCTGGGACCAGACACGCGTTGTGCTGCGTGGCCGCTTGGTGGGTGGTAATGAGCAGGGTCAGCTGCCACTGGGACAGTCGCTGTCGAAGAACAATCTCGGTGACAGCTTGAAAATTGTACTGATGCTAGAGGGCGACAACACATCATATATTACCTATGACCCATTAGACCCCACCAAGAAGGAGCGTACGGATGTGATAGTGCACGGACGTACCGACACGACGAGCGTCCGCAGCAATCGCCGCAGCATTACAATCTGCCCTGACGAGAAGTCTGGCGAGTATCAGCTCTCGGTATATCCAGTGAAATATAAGGTAACCGAGGTGTCGGCAACGGGTTACAGCACGCTCTTCCAGGAAGGAAAGGTTGGTGAGACGCTCGACCTGACCGCATACCAACAAGGCGATACCGCAGTTTATAGCCGTATTTACCACAGTGTTCCTAGCCTTGACGTCATCCAGTTCAATCCCACGGGTGAGAACTATTACGGTGTGAAGCAGTATCAGAGTCAGGACAACATCGGCAACAAGACGATGGTGTCGCTATGGGACAGTGAGGCAGGATACTCCTTCGGCAATCCTGTGTTCATGGCAGGCTCGCCCTATGGATGGGTTCTGCAGGCTGTGGAGCGTTACTACTTTAATAACGACAGCCGTCGTGAGGCTGACGTGGTCAAACTGAAGGGTGGGGAAGTGACGTTCAGCAACGGACTGGTGAGCAGTACCACCATGAACAAGGTCGAACTTGATAGTCTGGGTGGTGGTTCATACGTCTTCACTCCTCAGAACACGACCTTTACCCTCGAAGACGACAAGGCAGTCAAGACTGTCAGCATTACGCTACTCTACGATGGAACCTATTTCGATGTACAACCCATTAAGGGGTATGTAATGGCCAGCATACCTAAGAGCAATGGCAATCGCATGGTGGTCAAAGGTATTCCACATCTAATTGACATTCTGCGAGACCCGCCAGGCGGTGGCAGCTCGGCCTATATGGAACAAGGCTCAAAGCTGAGCTATAGCTATTCGGCTAACATTGATGCGTCAGCAGGCTTTGACATTTCCAAAGAAACAGGTAGTGGAGCCAACTATTACACTGGAGTCATCGGTATGGCAGGGGTTACAGGTACTGAGGCAGGCAACATCAATAATGTCAAGACTACGCAAAACTTCTCAGTTACCCTGGCTACCTACTTCGGATGGTCGTGGAACTATAGCTACGCCATTGACCTCAATGAGCGTATCGAGACTTCATCAGGCAAAAAGTGGATTGGTCCCAAGGCAGACCTCTTCATCGGTATGACTGACAATATCGTTCTACAGGATGCTGTGGCCGTACGTGTGATACCTGAGAATATCTATAAGCTCATGACCACCCATCAAGGCGGTACTTTCAATACTTCAAGCGGAATGCCTGTCACTGTGAAGAATGGCACTATGAAGGTATTGGCAACAGGACATGACCCCAATGGCAAGCCTATCTATCTGATTCGTGATGAGGTGTTGGGTGTAAGCATGAATGTCAGTTCTTCCTTCGTTCATTCGCAATACCATATAGAGAATGAGATTCTGCCCAACCTAATGCGTATCCGAAACTCACTCATCCTACCCAAGGGAACAACACCAGACTATGCTCAGGCACTGGCCAACAAGCAAGGCTTCAGCTCGTATGTGAGCAATGTCGATGAAAACGATAAACTCTTTGGACTGAGTGACGCAAATGACAAGCCCACCTACACCCAATACTACCCGACGGGAATAGGCAAGTCTGCGATGCGTGACAGCATAGCTGCCCTGAATAATGAGGCTGCCTGCTGGCTTCGTTTCCTCATGAAGAATGAAGAGGAGAAACTCACGGCTACCGATCTGGTAAAGAACTATGACTTTGACGGTGCTGCCAGCGTTCAGTATGCCGAAAACTTCTCATTCAGCGGCGATCGTACGCGTTATCTGCGCTGGCCCATCATGAACAACTTCGGTGGTGGATTCTCGCAGTTGCTTGGTCCTATTGGTAACTTGCTCGAAAAAGTGTTCTCTTCAGGCAATGTGAGAAGCGAGCCTTATACGGTCGGATCTGATGATGTTGGCTCTGCTGTTGCCGATATCTCTGTGGTTGGCTCGAGCATCAAGCTGAAATTCAAGCCCATTCTGTCGGCTAACTTCAACGATAAGAACGGCATAAATGAGTCGTGGAGCAAGAAAGTTGGTTTCAAACTCTCGGTAACACCCAAGAGCATGCTGAATGTGGATGTTTACCGTACTAAGAGCAGTTTGCTCAACATCAGTAATGAAGATACAGCTGACAATATCTTCTATAGCCTTACCAAGGACTATTTGGATAAGATACGCAACGGCAAAGTACTTTCCAGCGGCTTTACCAACTCATCGTCGTTTATGGACCAGTTACAGACTCCAGTATATAGTAGCTTTGTCTATAGGACCCGTGGCGGTGCCACTGCCTCGCCTTATGAGGATGAGCGTCTGACCAAGTACTACAATCCTGGTACCGTGCTTGATGCCAAGACAATTGAGTTACACAAACTGCGCATCTGGACGGAACAGGCATCGGTAAGCAATGTGCCTTTCGACGAGCCTGCCCGCTTTACCCTCTATTTGGCTAATGAGAGTGAGATGCCAGATAATACGACACCTTATTTCAAACTGGCCGTTGACAACAAATACAACCAGAAGGGAGCGAAAATCATGGTAGATGGCAACGTACTGAATGGTGACGGTTATACGGTGGCACTCACACCCAACGAGGTGCTGACCAAGCAGATAGAGGTGTACCCCGGCGAGGCTTTCGACTATGAGAACCTAGCCATTACCCTTTATGACCCAGATGATGATCCACGTACATACAATACGTATATCTCTGCTCATTTCGTACCGTCTGCCGGTAAGGTAAAGGTAACAGCCCCAGGTGGTAACTGGGTGGTGAATACCGAGAGCAGCTACGACGCGAAACAGCAGGCTTACTTCCTGCCTGTACGCATTGAGGGTTTCGATGTGAACTACCGTGGCTTCGACCATATTGAGTTGCAATACAAGCTCTCGACGCAGGGCGACAATGACTGGGTGAACATCTGCTCGTTCTATAATGACCGTACACTGATGGCTCAAGCCTCTGGTGTGGTGGACAGCATTCCTTCAAACGGTGCTATCCAGACACGCTTCTTCGGTGAGAAAGACCCGATAGAACAGCGCTACGACCTGAGGGCAGTTGTGTATTGCCGTTATGGTAACGGTTTCCTGACAGCGGCGTCGCCCATTCTGAGCGGAATTAAGGACACCCGTCGTCCAGTACCCTTCGGCACTCCCGAACCTCAGAACGGCATACTGGGTATTGGTGACGACATCAAGATATCGTTCTCAGAGGCTATTGCCGGTAACTACCTCAGTACGATTAACAACTTTGAGGTATTGGGAACACCCGTCAGCAAGGACATCTCACTGTCAACACAGCTTGGCTTTACTGGCAATACATGGGCTATGTCCAAGACCAACTGTAATCTGACTGGTAAGAGCTTCACCGTGGATGTGATGCTTAACCCCGCCAAGACGAACGAGAACATGATTGTATTCTCGCACAACGGCTACTACAATGGCGCAAACTTCGGTCTGACACCTGACCACCGACTCATTGCACGTATTGCCGGAGAGGAGGTCACCAGCCAGAAGCCTATTCCCTTCAACGGCATTCGTCAGGTTGCCTATAGCCTGCAGCAGGAAACTGACTCGATGCTGCTGTCACTCTATGATGGTAGCAGTCTTGTAGGGCAGAAGCGTATTGCCGGCATCTACCAGATTAATGATGCACTATGGATAGGTTGCGGTGGCGACGATACGTTTAGCAACTATCAGGGCGAGATGTTGGAGTTCCGTCTGTGGAACCGCAGTCTCTCGGCTGCCGAACTGGGAGAATATGCCCAAAAGACGCTGACAGGCTATGAGTATGGTCTGCTGGACAACTATCCGATGAACGAGGGCACGGGCAGCTATACCTACGACCGTGCAGTTGGTGCCAACGACCTGGAACTCACCGACCACGTATGGAAGCGTCCGGATGGTATTTCGATAGCACTGGACGGCACCGAGGGCGTACGCTTGCAGCCCGATCGTTTCAGTCGTACCGACTATCAGGATTACACGCTGATGTTCTGGTTCCGCACCGACGATGAGGAAGCTACACTCATGGCTAATGGCGAGGCTACGACGGAAGTTGATGCACGTAACCACTTCAACATCGGTCTGCAAGAGGGCGAGGTAGTGTTCCGCTCAGGTAACCGTGAAATTAAGACCAACAGTATCGTTAACGACAACAGTTGGCATCACTATGCCATGACCGTGTCGCGGAGCCGTAATGTGGGTAATGTCTACATTGACAAGAATCTGGTGAAGTCGTTCGCTGTCGATACACTGGGTGGAATAATGGGTAATAACTTGGCTTTGGGTGCTACCTATACCAGCTCTACCACCTGTGAACGCGTGCTCAAGGGTAATATCGATGAGGTGGCTATGTTTGAGAGCGTGCTGCCACTGAACTTGCTCCAGACTTATGCCACACAGACACCGACAGGTAAGGAGACGGCGCTTATGGCCTATCTTGACTTCGGACGTTCTGAACTGCAGGATGACGGCACACAACGACTCATGCCTACGGGTATCAGCCTGAAGCGTTATAAGGATGCTCAGGGCAACGTGATAGCACAGCGCAACGACACCCTCATAGTACAGTCGGTGGTTGAGGCTCATGTGGATCGCAGACAGTATGCACCCATGACGAGTACTCGCAAATTGGACAATGTGCGCTTCAGCTATGTGGCCAACAATAATGACCTGCTGATTAACCTTGACGTGCCTGACTTCCAGATAGAGAAGAGTAACGTCTATGTGACTGTGCGTGATGTGCCTGACCTGAACGGAAACACGATGGCCAGTCCGCTCACGATGAACCTCTATGTGTACCGAAATCCGCTTCGCTGGAATGTGAAGCGCGTCAACCGTACCATCGATTATGGGGTGGGGGATGCCTTCACGGTGACTGTACAGAACCTGAGCGGACAACAGCAGTCCTATGAACTGCATGACCTGCCCTTCTGGCTGAGTGCCTCGAAGACACAAGGCACCATTAGCGCGCAAGATGAGGAGACCATTACCTTTGAGGCGTCACCCTATATGAATATAGGAACTTATAATGAAGTGGTGTCACTCATCAGCGAGAGCGACATGAATGAACCGCTGCCAGTGACTGTCACCGTGACGGGCGAGGAACCCGACTGGGCGGTAAGTAATGAGCTGAAAAACCAAAACGGACTGATGCACATCGTTGCCCGCGTCACCATTGACAAGCGTGTCTCTACTGACCGTCGCGACATGCTGTCGGCATTCGGTCCCTCACAAGAGGTAATGGGTGTGGCTCATGTGGAGGTTGACCAGACTGCCAATGCCAACGATGCGCTGACTTATCTTACGGTCTATGGCAATCCGAAAGAGAATACACCGCTCAACTTCCGCTTCTATGATGCTTCTACGGGTAAGACCCATATCCTTTACACGCAAGACAATCAGGACATCAAGTTCTATGCGGACTCAATATTGGGTAGCAGTGCCCAGCCAGTCTTACTCAAGAACATACTCGATGAGGTGCAGACCATTGACTTGGCCGAAGGCTGGAACTGGGTATCAGTCAAGGTGGCTCTTGAAGACTCTATTACTGTTGGCAGTCTGCTCAACGGAGCCGCTAAGTGGGAAGAGGGCGATGCCATTGAGGTGGTAAGTCAGGGAAAAGCCAACGTCATCTACTGCTGGGAGGCTGATAACACCTGGCACTATAAATGGGACAAGGAAGACCAACTGATTGACTTAGATCCGAGAATCATGTACCGCGTCTATTCCAACAGTCCTAAGAAGGTCTGTATTCGTGGTGCCTACTCGTATTGTTCTATCGATGTGAAGCAGGGGTGGAACCGTATCGGTTACCAGTCGCCCATCAATCTGCCCATCTCTCAGGCAATGAGCGAATACACTATGCTGGGCAGTGAAGGTGACGTGCTGAAATCGCAGGACGCCTTTGCCATACTTAGCAAGAACGGTAGCGGACAGCTCATTTGGAAGGGCTCACTGCTTTATATGGAACAAGGTAAGGGCTATATGCTGAAACGCAAAGATGCCAAACCGGTAAGTTTCATGAATCCGCTCTACTATAATGACAATCGTTATGCGGGTGCTGGAGATACGCCCAATATGGCACCTCTGTTTGATAACCGTACGGCTACAACGATGACGATGGTGGCAAAGACCGAAGGTGTAGAACTGCAGGCAGGCGATCGCCTCATGGCCTATGTTGACGGTCAGTTGTGCGGCATGGCAGAGAGTCAGTCTGACGGTTCGTTCTATATGAATATTGGCAGTGCCGATACAGCACCTCTGGTGTTCTGCATAGAGCGTGACGGAAAAACCATAGCAGCTGTCAAGAATGGTATGAACTATACTGCCGATGCGATGGTTGGTTCACCTGCTGAACCTACTGTCATCCGCTTTACCAATATTGACAACTACACGGACGGTCACTGGTACACGCTGGACGGACACCTGTTAGAGAAACAGCCCCAACGAAAGGGATTCTATATTCACAATGGTAAAATTGAAATCATAAAACGATGAAGAAAATTATTTGCATCATAGCAGCCTTCACACTGACGGTGTGGGGCTGCTCCTCAGACAACGATTCGAACACACCCGCTGAAAGTGTCATTACGCCAGGTGATGACGCACGCCCTACATGGCAGTCACCAGACTACATGCACTACGAACAATCTATGTCGGTGTTCCTTAACCTGCAGTCAGAGCTGAAAGTCTATTCAAGCAGTCAGGACATGCTCTGCGCCATTGTTGGCGATGAAGTACGTGGAGTGGCCTATGCTGATACTGCTCATGGCGGTTTTGCACTGACCATTGCAGGCAACAGCTCCACCGAGGTTATCACGCTGAGCTACTACTGTGACCGCCTGCATAGGATTTTTACGCTTAAGAACTGGACGACATTCGATAGCGGCATCAAGCCTATGGGGACGGGAGGACTGTATAATCCACGCTTCCCGCTGTAAGGGTACAAAATGCGACAACCTTTTATTCTTGTGGATCCCAGTCAATGGGTATGTTCGCTGTGCTTTTATCAAACTGACCGGACAAATGCCCAGCCAGTTTGAGGTGTCAGAATAATCATGTTATAGCGGATTCCACCCTTGGGCTTTGAGCTCGAACTCCTGGTCATCGCGGGTGACAAGGATGTGTCCGAGGCTCTGGTTGGTGATGTGACCAATCAGCTTCACATCCTCCATGTCCTGAATCTTCTCGTGGTCGCCTATAGGCACAGTGAACAGCAACTCGTAGTCCTCGCCGCCATTGAGGGCGCAGGTGGTAACGTTCATGTTCAGCTCCTCGGCCATGACAGCAGTCTGATAGTCAATGGGTATCTGCTTTTCGAAGATGCGGCAACCCACTTTGCTCTGCTTGCAGATGTGCATGAGTTCGCTTGACAATCCGTCGCTGATGTCCATCATGGCGGTAGGACGGATGCCAGCCTCGCGTAACTTATTGATAATGTCGCCACGAGCCTCCGTCTTCAGTTGGCGCTGCAACAGGTACTCCTTACCAGCGAAGTCGGGCTGAAAGTCGGGGATGCTGGCGGGTGAACCGCTGGACGCACTCTTTTTCTTCGCCTCTTCCACCATCTGGTAGTAGACGGCTTTCTCGCGTTCCAAGAGTTGCAGACCCATATAGGCGGCACCGAGGTCGCCAGAGACGCAGACGAGGTCGGTCTCTTTGGCGCCGTTGCGATAGATGATATCCTCCTTGCGAGCCTCACCGATGCAGGTGATGCTGATGGCCAGACCCGTATAAGAAGAGGTGGTGTCGCCACCAATGACATCGACGCCCCACTTGTCGCAGGCCATGCGCAGTCCGGAATAGAACTGCTCTATGTCCTCTACGCTGAAACGCTTGCTGAGTGCCAATGAGACGGTCATCTGACGTGGTGTGCCGTTCATGGCGAAGATGTCGCTGATGTTAACCATTGCCGACTTCCAACCCAGGTGCTGCAGGTCGATATAGGTCAGGTCGAAGTGCACGCCCTCCATAAGCATGTCGGTAGTGACGAGTACCTCGCTGTCGGGATAGTGAAGTACGGCGCAGTCATCGCCTACGCCGTACTTTGTTGATTCGTTGTTGGGTTTGATATCCTTTGTCAAGCGGTCTATCAAACCAAATTCTCCTAATTTTGCTATTTCCATTTATTATGCTGTTCTCTTAATCATTTCGCGCATGATCTCGGTCATCAGTGGCTGAGCCTTGTCGGCAGCCTCCTGAACCTCCTCGTGGCTGACCTCTACAGGATTGTCGAAGCCGCCCAGGTCGGTGACTACGCTGATGCCGAAGGTGCGGATGCCACAATGGTGGGCTACGATAACCTCAGGTACGGTAGACATACCAACGGTGTCGCCACCCAGGGTGCGATACATGCGATACTCTGCGGGAGTCTCGAACGTAGGACCTGTAACGCCGATATAGACACCATAGACCAGACGAATCTTCTTCTCCTTGGCAATCTGGGTGGCTAGGTTGATGAGTTCGTGGTCATAGGCCTCGTGCATATCCGGGAAACGAGGACCCGTGGGGAAGTTCTTGCCACGCAGCGGATGCTCTGGGAAGAAGTTGATATGGTCGGTGATAACCATCAGGTCACCAATCTTGAAGGCAGGATTCATACCACCGGCAGCATTGCTGACGAAGAGGGTCTTGATGCCCAGCTCGTACATAACGCGAACGGGGAAGGTTACCTCTTTCATATTATATCCCTCATAGTAGTGGAAACGGCCTTGCATAGCCATGATGTCCACACCACCGAGTTTACCGAAGATGAGTGCACCAGCGTGTCCCTCAACGGTAGATACAGGGAAGTTGGGGATGTCGCCGTAAGGAATCTCGAGTTTGTCAGTTATCTCGGAAGCTAATTGTCCGAGGCCTGTCCCCAGAATGATTGCTGTCGTGGGGCTTGTGGTCATCCTTTCTTTTAACCAGGATGCTGTTTCTTGAATTTTTGTGTACATAGTCTATAATTTGTTGGTTAAACAATTGTGTCTGTTTTTGGAGGAAGCAGACGGTAATAGGTAATGCATAGAGATGTTGGCGCACCTCCTCGCTGAGACCGTCAACCAGACGAAGACGGGTAACATCCTTCTCTGTCGTGATAATCAGTTTGGGAGAGGGGAGGGTAGCGTAGGTGCTATTGATCAGTTCCACGTCCTTGGGCGTGAAAACATGGTGGTCGCCAAAGGCAAGTGGGGTCAGTTGCGGTATCAGAGGCTCCAGGTCGTGCGTCATCTGCTGGGGCGAGGCAATGCCGGTGAGCAGAAGGGCATGATGGTCCTTCAATTCATGAAGGTCCGGAGGGGCTTGGGTCTCTTGGAATACCGGCAACAGTTCACCATAGTCGATGGACGTGAAGAACAGTCGCTGGTAGGGATAGAGATTCATGGCCTTGGTGATGACACGATACTCCATGGGTTTTAGGTCCTTCGGACACTTGGTGACGATGACGATGTCGGCACGGTCCTTGCCGCTTAGTGGCTCGCGCAGTCTGCCAGCAGGCAACAGCGTGTCGTAGATAATCAGTCGGTGGTAGTCGACCAGCAGGATGTTGATGCCGGGTTTGACATAACGGTGCTGGAAGGCATCGTCCAACAGGATGACGTCGATGTCCTTGTTGTTCTCCACCAGTGTGTCTATGCCGTGACAGCGGTTCTTGTCAACAGCAACAATGACATCCGGATATTTCTGCTTCATCTGGAAAGGCTCGTCGCCAATCTCTGGCATCGTGGATGTAGCCTTGGCCTGTACGAAACCTTTGCTCTTGCGCTTGTATCCTCTACTGAGAACGGCGGTATGGAAAGTGTCTTTCAACAGGCGGATGAGGTATTCCACATGGGGCGTTTTGCCACTTCCACCAACGGTGATGTTGCCCACAGCGATGACTGGCACGTCGAAACTGCGAGTCTTCAGCAAACCGATGCTGAACATCGTGTTCCGAAGATTCACAGCCATGCCGTAGAGCCAGCTCAGTGGCAGCAGCCATTTGTTGATTTTAATGAAATCGCCTTCCATGCGTTTCTTGTCGTTATTTCGCTATTACGTTATTACGGTATAACGTTATTACGATATAACGTTATTACGATGTTTCGATTTTATTTAATCTCCAGGAAATAGGGCAGGCGAGCCTGGATAGCCGACTGCTTGTCGATGTTCTTCAGATAGGTGAAGGGGGCGTAGTATTCACCCAGCGTTTCGCGCATCTGCTCATCCAGATAGTTGCCGTTATCCATGCTGGCAGTCAGACTCTCCCACCAACTGGGCTCGTCAGGATAGCTGCTGGTGTGATACTCCTTGACTTTGGCAAGTTGGGCAGCCTTCTTGACGGCATCGTCCAGAGAACCAATGGCATCAACCAGCTTAATCTTCAGCGCGTCGTTGCCGACCCACACATGACCCTGGGCAATCTCCTCAACCTGTTCAACGGGCAACTTGCGACCATCGGCCACACGCTTGCGGAACAACTCATAGCCGCGTCCGATATACTGGTCGAGCAGAGCTAACTCCTCGGCATTCAAGGAACGTGACATAGCGCCGAAGTTGGCATGTTTGTTGGTCTTTACCTCGCTGAACTTCACACCCAGCTTCTCTGTCAGCAACTGGCTTACATCGGGGAACATACCAAAGATACCAATAGAACCTGTCAGGGTGGTAGGCTCTGAGTAGATATAGTTGGCATTACAGCTGATGTAGTAACCACCGCTGGCAGCATAGCCACCCATCGAAACCACTACGGGCTTCTTAGCTTTCAGGTTGGTGACAGCACGCCAAATCTGTTCAGAAGCGTATGCTGAGCCACCAGGAGAGTTGACACGCAGTACGACAGCCTTCACATCATCGTCGTTCATCAAGTCTTCCAAGTCCTTGCAGACGTCATTGGCTACGATGGCGTGGTCTTGTGTCAGCATGCTTCCTGTCTGAGAATCAACGATTTCACCAAAAGCGTAGTAAACGGCGATCTTCTCGCCTTCTTTCTTCTTGTCGGCAACGTTCCCCATGTCACCCAGTGTCAACTGGTTGATATGCTCGTCCTTGTCAATCTTCAGGAGTTTCTTGATTTCGCCCTTTACCTCGTCTGTGTACATTAGTTTGTCGACGAGTTTCATGCGTACCAGTTCTTTCTGCTGGCTGAGTGCTACATAGCGGTCAGCATAGGCGTTCAGCGAATCGACGGAAATCTTACGACTCTTAGATACGTCGCTCAACATCACCTTCCAGATGCCGTTCAGATAAGCTTCTGTCTGTTCGCGATCGTAGTTGCTCATCTGGTCAGCAGTCATCATCTCTACAGCACTCTTATATTTGCCGACCTTCACAGCCGTGAACTTAACACCAAACTTGGCCAACAGGTCCTTGACGTAGTACATCTCACCGCCTAAGCCGTGCCAATCGACCATACCCTCTGGGTTCAGGAATAGCTTGTCGGCAGCACTACATATATAATAGGTATTCTGGGTATAAGAGTCGCCATAAGCCACAATCCACTTGCCACTCTTCTTGAAATCCAGTAGCGCTTCGCGAATGGCATGTGCCGATGCAGGTGTACCACTACTGAAGGCTCCAGCCTCGATATAGATGCCTTTGATGTCTTCGTTGTCCTTAGCCTTCTTGATGGCGTTGAGGATGTCGTCCAGTCCGAGCGTCTCGCCAACATCTCCTGTCAGCGATGCCAAGGGGTTCTCCTGTGTGCGCTCCTCCACTTGGCCGGAGAGCATCAGCGTGAATACAGAGTTTTCTTCAACTTTTGTCGTGCTGGCACTTGATGCTGCCAGGCCTACCAATGAGATGGCGCCGAGAATGGCCATCACGATGGTCAACAGAATGATACCGGTAATGGTTGCAAAAACATACTTAAGAAAGTCTTTCATATCTTTGTTTGATTAGTTGTTACTATTCTCTTCAATTCTGCAAAGGTACAAAAAAAATGATAACTCCAAAAATAAAAGGACAAAAAAATGAAAGAATGGGAATAAATAACAGAAAAAGTTTCTGCCAATGTGTCAGTCTTGCAGATTTGGCACGGTTTTGGCAGAACAACGAGCAGAAAACATAAAAGTTTAATTAAAATAAATAAGGTATTATGAACATCAAACCATTAGGAGACCGCGTGCTGGTAGTGCCTGCACCGGCTGAAGAGAAGATTGGCGGTATTATCATTCCTGACACCGCAAAAGAGAAACCCCTGCACGGAACTATCAAGGCCGTTGGTCAGGGCACCAAGGACGAAGAGATGGTGCTGAAGGCTGGCGACGAAGTGTTGTATGGCAAGTACAGTGGCACAGAACTGGAGTTTGAGGGTGAGAAGTATCTCATGATGCGTCAGTCTGACGTTTTAGCAGTCATTGAGAAATAAATCGTAATAACGAAATAACGTTATAACGTAATAACAAAGAAAGGAAAAACAATTATGGCAAAAGATATTAAATTCAATATTGACGCTCGTGACGCTATGAAGCAGGGCGTCGACCAGTTGGCAAACGCAGTAAAGGTAACGCTCGGTCCTAAGGGTCGTAACGTTGTCATTGAGAAGAAGTTTGGTGCTCCCCAGATTACCAAGGACGGTGTGACCGTTGCTAAGGAAATCGAGTTGGAGGACAAGTTCGAGAATACAGGTGCTCAGCTCGTGAAGAGCGTTGCTTCTAAGACGGGCGACGATGCTGGTGATGGTACTACCACAGCTACCATCCTCACCCAGGCTATCGTTACTGAGGGTCTGAAGAATGTTACCGCTGGTGCTAATCCTATGGACCTGAAGCGTGGTATCGACAAGGCTGTGAAGAACGTTGTTGACTTCATCCAGAAGAACGCTGAGCGCGTGGACGACAACTACGACAAGATTGAGCAGGTGGCTACCGTTTCTGCCAACAACGACGAGGAGATCGGTAAGCTGCTGGCTGAGGCCTTCCGCAAGGTTTCTAAGGATGGCGTTATCACCATCGAGGAGAGTAAGAGCCGCGACACCCACATTGGTGTTGTCGAGGGTATGCAGTTCGATCGTGGCTATCTCTCTGGCTATTTCGTAACCGACAGTGAGAAGATGGAGTGTGTCATGGAGAATCCTTACATCCTCATCTACGATAAGAAGATCTCTAACATCAAGGACTTCCTGCCCATCCTGCAGCCTGCTGCTGAGAGCGGACGCCCCTTGCTGGTGATCGCTGAGGATGTTGACTCTGAGGCTCTGACTACACTGGTTGTCAACCGTCTGCGTGGTGGCTTGAAGATCTGCGCTGTCAAGGCTCCTGGCTTTGGCGACCGTCGTAAGGCTATGCTCGAGGATATCGCTACTCTGACTGGTGGTGTCGTTATCAGCGAGGAGAAGGGCCTGAAACTGGAGCAGGCTACCCTCGAGATGCTGGGTACTTGCGACAAGGTGACTGTTTCTAAGGACAACACCACCATCGTGAATGGTGCTGGCGACAAGCAGGCCATCCAGGATCGTATCGCTCAGATTAAGAAGGAAATCGAACTCACTACCTCTTCTTACGACAAGGAGAAGCTGCAGGAGCGTCTGGCAAAGTTGGCTGGTGGCGTAGCAGTGCTCTACGTTGGTGCTAACAGCGAGGTTGAGATGAAGGAGAAGAAGGATCGCGTTGACGATGCTCTCTGCGCTACTCGTGCAGCTATCGAGGAGGGTGTTGTTGCTGGTGGTGGTACCACCTACATCCGCGCTCAGCAGGCTTTGGCTGACGTGAAGGGCGACAATGCCGACGAGCAGACTGGTATCAACATCATCTGCCGTGCTATCGAGGAGCCTCTGCGTCAGATTGTCAGCAACGCTGGCGAGGAGGGTGCCGTTGTCGTACAGAAGGTTCGTGAGGGCAAGGGTGACTTCGGTTATAATGCTCGTCTCGACAAGTACGAGGACCTCCGCGAGGCTGGTGTTATCGACCCTGCCAAGGTGGCTCGTGTAGCTTTGGAGAATGCCGCTTCTATCGCAGGCATGTTCCTCACCACCGAGTGCCTCATCTGCGACAAACCTGAGAAGGAACCCGCTATGCCAATGGGTGGTGCTCCAGGCATGGGTGGCATGATGTAAGAGACAGATTTTGTAAACCATACTTATCAAAAAAGCGGATATTAGTCTATGGTGACTGGTATCCGCTTGATTTATGTCAAGAAATAGTTAATTTTACACCTATTATATTTGCAGAGTAATGGAAAAGTTTCTACCTTTGCAGCGTCGAAATAGTTAAAAGCGACGACAAGAAGATAGAATTTATTTTATAAAAGAGATATTTTTTTGATTTGTTTTAGTAGATTAGTTTTTAAGTAGTTTGTTTTGAAACCGATTGTCGTGATGACAGTCGGTTCCTTTTTTTTTATGATGCCAAGATGAAAAAAGGTGCAAAAAACTTTGGCATTTTCCTCGCTTCTTCGTATCTTTGCAACAAGTATGAACAAAATACTGGCTCTGCTGTTATTATTGGCGTGCTGTTGGAATACGATACACAGCTACAATTATCGCCCAAACGGACGTGCTTTCGTCTGTGTGAATGGTGATAATCGACTGACGCGTACCCTCTATGGACCAACTGCCGATTACGTCCTGCAGACCAGTGACCGTCCTTATTTTGTGGTGTTGCAGAACAAGGAGTATCGTCAGCTCTCCTTCCGTGTCAATGGTGTTGACCTGGAGAAGGCAGATTACTGCTTGTCGCGCTATCAGGACGGTATGCGTAGCTATGAGGTGAAGCATCCTGCCTGGGGAAAGAAGGCAGTGGTGCGCATCAAGGCAGTAGTGAGTCAACAGCAAAACCGTATTGTCTGGCGACTGCGTGTGGCCAACTTTGACGGATCCGTTCAGTTGGAACTTCCCTATCAGCAGGCCTCTGTCAAGATTGCGGAGGAGACCTATCTCAGTTGTAATGATCTCACCTTCTCGTTTATGACTGTTCGTCAGGGTGAAGAGGTCTTCGAACGCATGGAGAGTGATATGAAGGAGCTTGCCTCCGAAATCACGATCAATACACCTGATAAGTATATCAATCCGTTGGGTAGCGCCTTGTCGGTGGTACAGGATAAGGTTAAGAACATATCAGTTGAAGAAAAACTCTGGCACTTTCGCTATGATGCTGATCGTGATGATATGCAGCGTCTGTGGCCGTCGCTGGAGAGTTATATCCAGTCGATAGACGATACGCAATTGTCCACACCGATATTGGCCAAGAGCTACTGGCTTAATTCAATGGCAGCACGTATGGCTGCCCTGATTCAGCGCAATGGTGCTCCTTATTATGCCAAAGCCGACGAGATCTATGCGCAACTTTCCTCACAACTATGGATGCCGGATAAAGGTTGTTGGGCAGAGTTCAAGGATAAGGAGGGCTTGCAGCGTCTGCACGATACCCCCGCTTTGTGGTCCATCTATACGCCTATAGACTATGATGCCTGTACCCCTGAACAAGCTTATCAGGCAACAAAGTATATGGATCGGGAGATTCCGCATATTCCTGTGACACCCCAGCTCTCTACGCTGGCTACCAGCAACTGGATGCCCTATACATGGGATATGAACAATGTCAATCCCACTGCTGTACTACGTGCAGCGCTGGCTTGTTTCAAGGCAGGCCGTAATGAAGAAGGTTTCCGATTGTTGAAGGCTAACGTCCTCGATCAGCAGTTTGACGGTCCGTCGCCAGGTAACTTCGGACAGACTAGCAAGTATGATGTGGTAAGTGGTGAACAAGGCCGTGATATGGCTGACTGTATCAGCGTTGCGGCACGCACACTCACGGAAGGACTCTTTGGTATCCGTCCTGATGCCTTTAGTCGTCGTTGTATCATCCATCCGGGATTCCCTGAGATGTGGGACAGTGCTTCTATCAGTACTCCCTATGTCACTTACCGTTTCCGTCGTCAGGGTAACCTGCTTACCTATGATATTACCCAGCATTTCAGTGAGGCTCAGCAGATAGTGTTGCGCATCAACTTGGGTAAAGGTGAGTATCGTGATATTGAGGGTACTACTGACGAGCATCAGGTCATCAGTGTTGAGGCGCCGTTGAAGATGCCTGAGGTATATATGTATAGCTCTTACGAGGAGATACCACCAACACCAGAAGGTACTGAGGAACCTACCTTCAACTTGAAGTTCCGGAAAGTGGCGCTGAAGGACTGCTATAATGCCTCCGTTACTGATATCAGTCCAGAAGTGGTTGATACCTTCTTCCGCAAACAAATTGTCAAAGAGGAGTATCTGATGATGGGCGTTCCGTTCCAGACGCCTGCCCAAGGACCGAACATCGTCTGTGCATCGCTGTCCGACCGCTATCCTGATAAGGTCAGCATTCCCCTGAAGGATCGTGCCTCAAGGATGTGGCTATTGCTGGCTGGAACTACCTCTACCCGTGAGAGTCGTATGGTCAATGGCGTACTGGTGGCACGCTATGAAGATGGTACTGCTGACACTTTGCGGCTTGTGAACCCCGACAACTGGTGTCCCATCGAACAAGACTATTTCGTCAACGACTATTCCTTCAAGGTCCTCCAGCCGCGCCCCTATAGGGTTAGCTTTGATACGGGTATTGTCAGTCGCAATCTTAGCAAGGTGATGGGTATCAAGGGTACTAGCGACTTGATGATTCCTGGTGGCGCTGCCCAGATGTTGTGCATGTCGTTAGACCCTGAGAAGAAGGTTATAGCGCTCGACATTATTCCACAATCCAATGATGTTGTTGTTGGACTGATGGGACTTACCTTGCAATAATTGTTAACAAAACAAAGTTTAAGAAAATCTTAATTTATTAATTACTAAGATTTTATAAACTATTTTTCATACACTCTTTAATAAAGAATCCTTATCTTTGCGGCATCAATCCTATTCAACCGTAAATGATTAGATTCTTCATTTTGATAATATGCCTGTCTGTCTTGGCCGTGATGGCCAAGGCACAGGTTTCTAATGATAAGAAAGAGGTCAGCGTGCCAGACTCCATCAAGAGTCCGGCATCAGACTATGAGGAATGGTTGCGCAACGAACCCATGAAGCCTGAACAGCGCGACAGTTCTGTGCTGCGCCCTATGCCGCCCCGCATAGAGCGTGTCTCTCCAGACAAACTGGTTTCTATTCGCTCTAATAAGATAGGAGTGGTTATCATGACGCCCAAGCTGCGCCAGGATATGCGGCTCGCCTATCACAGCCATTTTCTTGAACAGCAACGCAAGGAGCAGGCTGGCGGCGCTATGACCGTAGGTGTCAACCCTTTGTCCTTGATAGCTCTTGCCGTAAAGAAAATCTTCCCCAAGCGCAAGTCGAAGAAGGAACGACAGCGCGAGAAACTCCAACAGATATTGGACAACTATTGAATATTCCAGGAATTCCCCACAAGGGAATCAATCAAAGGGACAGGTTCCTCAAGAGCTTGATAAGAGGCTAATTAGTTGTCTGCCAGACGGCGCAGCTCCTTTAACCCAAATCAGTCTAATGACCGATTTGGGTTTAATGTCTCAAGAACATTTTCGAGTTCTTTGACGTTCCGAGGACTGGCTATGATGGTACCATCAGGATCAATGACTATTGTCTCTGGCCATGAGCAGATGCCATATAAATTCCAAGCCGCTTTCGTTGCCAGTTGTGGCCAGGGGAGTTGCTCCTCTTTCAAACGTTCAGTCCATTTGCTGTTAGGGTTATTGATGGCATCAGTAGCCAGACTGATGATTTCGACATTTTTTGTCTTGTGATACTTCTCATAGAGTATGCGCAACTGTGGCAGGATGTCGAACTGGTCGCGGTGCCAGCTCTCCCAGAAGTGTAGCACTACATATCCTTTGCCCACATACTCTTTCAGTTCATGATAGTTACCCAGTGTGTCCACAAGCAGCACGTTCTCATAATGTTTACCAGGAAGACGTTTCTCCAAACCAGCCACGTATTCTTTGACAGGAGCCATCAGCAGATGGTTGGCGTAACGGAATTTGTTGTTTACAAAGGGCTTCAGCTCGTCGTAGGTCAGTTCGGAATAGAACTTGTAGAGGGCGTAAGTTCTCAGCAGGTCGTCCTTGCCAGAGAAGATGACTTGTCGATAGCGCTCACATTGTCTGTTGATGGCAGCATCCAATTCAGCACGGTCCTTTATCTTCAGCATACGCACTCGTTCTGCTTCTGTCTCATTCACGAAGTTGTTACGCTGTTGCGATGCTTTTGAACTTTTGACGGAACCATGCTTCAGGTCTGCCTTGACGGGTTGGCCATCGACCCAAAAGTAGGTCATAGAACGATTGTCCAGCAAGAGGTAGCATACCTCATCTTTAGGCAACTGACAAGTAAAAGAGAAGCGACCGTTTTTAACAGGAAATTTTCCAAACACCTCAGAATGCGACACACTACGACGGACACTGATGCTGTCGGCATCGTCAGGGGCAGTGCCACTAATCTGACAGTCAACCAGTTGCAGGTCTGACGATTCATTCACCACCAGTCCATTGTGGGTTACAAGTTTCTTTAGTTGTGAGGTGGTAACAGAGGATGACACGATCATGGCAGGCCGACTCTTCACTTCGCCGCCCTCATCCTGATAGTGCTCGCTCTTCTTGTAGAGCGTATAGCAGGTATAGCCAAACATTTCCTTGTGTTTCTGTCCGACGGCAGACTCGGTGAAAGGATGAAGGATGTTAATCAGCGTGTTGTACTGTTCACGAGTCAGGGTGTTGGGATAGCCGTCACACATCTTGTGAAGAATAACTACGGCAGCCGTCTTTCCTTCTGTTGTCTCACGCTGGTATATCTGACAGGTTTGCCTGACCTTGGCCAGCAATTCCTCGTATGTCTGAGGAGCTGATGAATCTGGAGCGTACCTGATGGTTGCTGTCAGTTCCTGCTCCTTTCGCTCAGAATAAGGCCGGATGAAAGGCATGTGCCCGAGCTTCTTGGCATGAATCTCAAAGATGGTACCATTCATCAGCCATGTATTCCCTATCTGCTTGTCCTGCTTTATCTGCTGTTCCCACAACAATAGAAGGGCATAGCGATAGCCGTTTGTCATGTCGAAGGACAGTAGCCGGATGTTCTGTTTCTTTCCAAATACATACTTTCCGCTTACGTAACCATTGGCATTCCCTGATGACCATTGTATGCCAGGTATCAATGGATCTCCTTCTTTTGCATCATGTATGTAGATTTCCTTGGCATGCATCGCTTCACTACGCAAGGTCTGTTCCAGTTCTTTCAGGTGCGGAAACAGGATAGTCGAGTTGTCGCCGTCCATGCCAAACACCATACTGAAACTGTAGGCAATAGTCTTACTGCCCGAAACTTCGTCGCTGTTGACGACCCGTCCTTTGTCAACGTTATACTCGCCGGAGGCAACGAAAGCCTGCAGCTTATCATGGATATTACGAACGGCATCGCTCACCTGAGCCTGGGCTGACACAGCCAGTATCAGGAATATCACCATAACAATCGTTCTATTCTTCATCATCATTATTTATTACAGGGTTCATAATTGCGGCCTCGTGGGACTGGACATCTTTATGCAACTCATTCAGGATGTAGTTGTTGACAATGCGCTGCAGTCGCTCATCAGCATGCATCACTTTATGAATACGTTCTATATAAAGGCTGTCCTCAACTAGGGCCAGTTCACGTTCTATCTTGTTGATATAGTAGTCGAGGCTGTCAGCTGTTGCGGCTGCATCCTCTAACCTCACAGTCTGATGATGCCGTACAACTAATTTTATGTCTATTCTATTAGCCTTGTATTTTGCCTCTTTGGCTGACAGCTCTCCACTAAAGTCGGCTGTATCTGCTTTACTGTCCGTGTTCAGTCCGCTCCCGTCGGACTTGGAGTCCGCTCCCGTCGGACTTGGAGTCCGCTCCCGTCGGACTAAATCGTTCTGTGCTATCGGCTTTTCATTTTCTCTGGTATCCATATTCGTCGTCAGCATGACAAGCAGCATGATGCAGGCAGCGATGGCGACGACAGTGGCTATGTAAATCCGGATCCGCTTAGGAGGCTTGGCCTTTGGGCAATCCAAGTCTGGCAGGCTGTCGATGATGCGGTTCGTCAGTTCATCAGGGTCGCTGATGACGGGCCTTTGTTGCTGTAAACTATTGAGTATGTCGTCAATCTTCTTCATATCCTAAGTCTTTTAGTCGTTTACGTATAGTCTGGCGAGCCACATAGAGATTGCTTTTCACTTGTCGGGCATCCATTCCTGTTATCTGCTCAGCTTCCTGCGAGGAAAGCCCTTCCAGTTGGCAGAGTGTGAACACAAGCCGTTGCTTCTCGCTCAGCCCTTCAGCCAACAGCCTGACAATAGATATCCATTCGCTATTCTCCAACGTTCGTTGACTGTCGTTGTCAGAGGCAAAACAATGTAGGACACGCTCGTCATCAGGCATCGGACAGACAAACTTGGTGGCTTTCATCCGATCGATACATTGTCTTGTTGCTATCGTGTAGAGCCAGGTAGTGAACGACCTCTTCGGGTCATAGTTTCTGAAGTTCTGCCACACTCGTATAAAGGTTTCCTGCACCACATCCTTCGCCTCTTCTTCATCGCCCAACATTTTCAGCGACAACGAAAACAGCATCTGCTGATACCTTTTTACCACCCATTTGAACGCGGTCTTGTCGCCGCGCTGACATCGTGTGAGTATTTCGTTGTCTATCTGCTCCATTTTATTCTTTGTTCACTTCGTCGAGTTAAACCTTCTAAAATATATACGATGGAGAAATCCTCAAGTCAAATCTATCTACTTTTTTTATGTCAAGGGACAGTGAGTGACATACAACTAAATAGAGACCATTCAATTCATTCCCGAAAAAAAGAAGTCCCTTAACTCATACTTACGAGAATTAGCTATTATATGTTTAGTGACGAGTGACGGATGACACTTAAATTTATAAAACTTCACGCGTACCGCGAGAACTTAATAATACACACGTGCGCGTGCGCGGTACGCGTGGGATTTTGCAAAACCATCTGTCATCCGTCACTTCGTCACTCATTGTTCTTACTCTTTCTGTTACTAATGCGCAAAGATACAAAATTTTTAAGCGAAATGCAAGTCTTTCCTACATTATTTCATTCAGAGCGTTACAGCGACGTCATCTTGCATCCGTTCCAACGTCATCTTCGGGTGCTTCCGACGTCATCTACGACTCGTTCCGATGATACTTTAGGGGTGTAAAGTATCATCGGAACGACCGCAAAATGACGTCGGAACGGGTGAAAGGAACGTCAGGAACGACCTGAAGGTGAGGTGTATGAATCGCATGTATAGGTACTCTCGCTCGAAAATACTCAAATTATTTGGTATTTTCCTCGCTTATTCGTACCTTTGACTTCGTCGAAAGTACTTTCGTTCGACAATAAAAACAAAAAATGGCCTTTTTGTTTTGTATTGTTCTCACTTATTCGTACCTTTGCCAACAATATGCAGAAATTAGTTGAACTTTACAAGAAATGGAGTGGGGCTGAACCCCAGAACGTACAGCAGTTGACAGCTGGTGGCAGTAATCGTGAGTATTATCGCATGACTTCTTCGGAGGGCAAGAGCGTCATAGGTTGTGTGGGTACCAGTCGTGACGAAAACCACGCCTTTGTCTATCTGGCTAATCATTTTACGGATTGTAAGCTGCCTGTTCCCACTATTCTCGCTGTCAGCGACGACGAGTTGCGCTACATTCAGACCGATCTGGGCTCTATGTCGCTGTTCGATGCCATTCGTGGTGGTCGTGAGGCTGGTGGCCGTTATACGCTGAAGGAGCAGGAACTGTTGCGCCGTACCATCCGCGAGTTGCCTAAGATTCAGCTGGTGGGTGCCGATGGTCTTGACTTTGCCAACTGCTATCCCCAGCCCGCTTTCGATAGCGACTCTGTGCTCTTCGACCTCAACTATTTCAAATATTGCTTCCTGAAGGCTACGGAGATTGACTTCCATGAGTTGAAGCTGGAGGCTGACTTCCGCCTGCTGGCCAAGGACCTGACGAATGCCGACGATGCGCAGGGATTCCTCTATCGCGACTTCCAGGCCCGCAACGTGATGCTGGTCAACAACCAAGAGGGAACAACGAATAGTCCCAAGCCATACTTCATCGATTTCCAGGGTGGTCGTAAGGGTCCTTACTACTACGATCTGGCATCGTTCCTCTGGCAGGCCAGTGCTAAGTATCCTTATAAGGTACGTCGCGAGTTGGTCTATGAGTATTATAATGCCATGAAACAGTTGACGGAGGTGCCGTCGCCCCACCATTTTGTCGACCGCTTGTCACTCTTCGTACTGTTCCGCCAACTGCAGGTGCTGGGCGCCTACGGTTTCCGTGGCTATTTCGAGCGTAAGCTGCACTTCATCGAGTCTATTCCGCCTGCTATGCAGAATATCCGTGAATTGCTCGACGAGCGTAACTTCCCCTATCCGTATCTGACTGATATTCTGCGCAAGTTAACGGAGATGCCTCGCTTCCAGCAGGTGCAGACGACGGTTAGTCGTGCCGACGGTTACAAGACGACAGACCTCAACCCCTACAAGCCCCACCCGCAGGATGGTCCGGCAACGTTCTCTAAGTACGATGCCCAGGGTCCGTTGGTGGTACGTGTCTTCAGTTTCTCTTATACCAAGGGTATTCCTGAAGACGAGGCGGGCAATGGTGGTGGTTATGTTTTCGACTGCCGTTCAACGCATAACCCTGGCCGTTATGAGCCGTATAAGCAGTTGACAGGTCTTGATGAACCAGTCATCCGTTTCTTGGAGGATGACGGTGAGATACTGACATTCCTCGACAGCGTTTATAAACTGGCCGATGCCCATGTGCGCCGTTATATCCAGCGCGGTTTCACCAATCTGATGTTCTGCTTTGGTTGTACGGGTGGTCAGCATCGTTCTGTCTATAGTGCACAACACCTTGCTGAGCATATCCACGAGAAGTTCGGCATCGAGGTGCGCATCTGTCATCGGGAACAAAAAATTACCCAGACGCTTCCAAGCGCTGGGTAATTGAAATGTATTTCTAGCTCATTTCTTATTTTATCACGACCTTCCTGCCGTTTCGGATATAAAGACCCTTGGTAGGATGAGTTACCTTGTTACCCTTCAGGTCGTAGAATTGGTCATTGGCCATTAACTGGCTATTGGCAATTTCTTCGATGCCAGAACCAATGCCGACGATGGGATTGATGGTGAGGGAGCCATCGGGCATCTGCAGGGTCAGCTCACTGCCCTGAACCTCCTTGTTGACGCTTCCAGTGACCTTCCAACCAGAGACCATCTTGCCCTCTTCATTGGCAGTGGCACTGAGTGTGATGGTGCGATTCTTGAAATATTTACCATCGAACACATTGTTAGACAGTTTGATGTCGTTGAAGGTAATCTCCACATCACTCTTGTTGGTCTTGTTGATGGTCAGCGCTCTGGGCGTACCCAGATTCCATTGATTGCTGATGTGTTTATAGAAGTTCTCAGGACGACCTTCTGCCCAACTCTTGGCGTTGTTGAACTTGTTCTCGATGTCGCCACGATTGTCTGCTGGCCACCAGCCCCAACCGGGATTGTACTTGTCGCGGTGGGCTACGAATTCCTCCATAGCTTCCTCTTTGATGAGGTCGATGGTCTCGCCAGTGCCTTTGCCGTTCATGAAGTCACCCATGAAGATGCAGCACTTGTCGATGAACATATTCCTCAGGTCTTCGTTCTCCAGCATGTTCTTGATGAGTCGTGTGGCAGGTTCCGTGAATGCCCAGTTGTCACCACTATGACTGCTGGGGTTGTAGAGCAGGTCGATGGTGTTATAGCTGTTCTGACGACCATAGAGACCCAGTCCGAAGTCGGTATCCTTCACGATGAAGCGGAATTTCTTGGGCAGGCCGGATTCTGTATTGTCATCGTTCGGACGCCACAGTACGAAATTGTTGCCAGGGAAGTCGATATTACCATAGAACAGGTTCATTGCCATGATGCTCAGATACTCGTTGACGTCCATCCACTCTTCGTATTCAGCCTTGGTGTGGCCCTTCTCGCTATAGAATGCCTTGAAGGCCTCGTAGAAATCGCCGGTACCTTCCTTTATTTCCTCAATAAATTTATCGACACCATTCACCTGTTCATGGCTGATTTCCACCATGTCAACATCCTCCAGACCATTATAGTTGCTATAGACATTGTCTGCGTTCGAACGCTCGCGGATGTTCAGCATACCCATGTATTCGCCATTCAGATAGAGTACGGCAGTACGGCAGGCCTGCCAGTCCATGTCGGTATGACTGGCCATGGTGCGCTGGATAATGGCATCGCGGAAGTACAGGTCACCGAAGTCGTTACCACCATCGCGCAGGGAGAAAGACTTGAACTTTGTCACGCCAGGTTTCTGGTCGGGGAAGAACTCATAGACAAACTGCTTGTGGTCAGGGTCGAAGCGCTTGTTGGCATAGAGTGCCAGCGACTTCAGGGCATTGCCTCGCGACTGACCACCCTGGATGCGGAACTCACCCAACAGGTTGAAGGCACTCTCTTCGCCTGCTACAGGGAAGAACTCGATGTTCATCGGACGACGCCAGTCGTGGGTCTTCTTATCTTCCTTACTGTTGTTGTTGGCGAAAAGACCTATCTCAGTATCGTTCAGGTATTTGTCGTTGGTCTGGATGGAGAAGATGGGGTTCGTCATCTCTCTTGGGTGGAAGATGTATGACTGTGCTGAGCTCATGGGCGACAGCCAGCCGTCGCAGAATACCTTGGCACGAATGGCTGTTGTCTTGGAGATGCTGATGGCACTTGTGTACTTCGTGCTGGTGGCCGTGGGTTCGCTACCGTCCTTGGTGTAGCGGATGATGGCACCTTCAGGAGCTCCTTCTGGCAGACTCAGTTCCAGTTTGATGGTAGCGCTGCTGGTAGTGACATGTCCCTGCTCACTGAATACAGGGGTTCCGAGAATGTGCTTAGCATCACAGATGTCACCAGTATTAGCCTTGCCTGGTGTTGATGTCAGCTGATAGCCCCACTCGTCAGCACCATCGGTCTTACGTCCATAGGCCACATCGGGAGCAGGCATCTTGGCCATTTTCTCCAGCTTGTCAACAACGTTGTCCCCCTTAAAAAGATAGAGGTTTCCGTCCTTGCCAGACTCCAGACGGAAGTTGGTGTGCAGGTCTTTCTCTTCCTTGTCACAGTAGATGATGGCATAACCCTTGGCAGGTACTACCTGATTGGGCAATTGCCAAGCTTTAGCGGCCTTGTTCTTGTTGCTGATTTTGTAATCCTTCAGATTGATGGCGGCATCTGTGGGGTTGTAGAGCTCTACCCAAGAGTCGGGAAACTCCTTGATATCGTCCATGATGCACTCCACGTTCGACTGCATCAGTTCGTTGATTACTAAGTCCTGCGCCTGTGTGTTCAAAGCAGTGGCCAGGATGGTTAAGATTAAGTAAAAACGTTTCATCTTCATGTTAGTTAGTCGGCTTCATCCGAAGCGTTTATTGTTGTTATTTAATGATTATCTTCTTTCCGTTCTGAATGTATATCCTGCCAGACTGAGGACTCGTCACCTTATTACCCATCAGGTCGTATAATTGGTCATTGGCTTTTGGCTGTCGGCTATTGGCAAACTCGTTGATGCCAGAGGCATCCTCGAAGATTGGCTCTATGGCAATATTGCCGTTCGGCATTTGCAAGGTTATCTCATTGCCCTGCACCTCTTTTGATTGTGCTCCAGTAATTTTCCAGCCGGTAACCTCGTTGTCCTCTGTGCCTTGGGCGCTGATGGTCAGTGTCTTGCCAGCATAGTATTTGCCATCGAACACCTTATTACATAGTGTAATGCCGTTGACGGTTATCTTGATGTCGCTCTCCTTCTGCTTGTTGATGGTCAGCGCTCTGGGTGTTCCCCAGTTGTAGTAGTCTGCCAGCTGCTTATAGACGTTGTCGGTACGCTTGTTCAGCCATTTGCGGGCTGTACTAAGTTCATTGTCATAGTTGGGCCACCAGCGATTGACGAGTTCACGATGGTAGGGATACTCGGTCTTAATCATGTTGTACATCGCGTCCCACACTTCGCGCGTACCTTTTTCATTCAGGAAGTCGCCCATATAGATGGCTGCCCTGCTTAGGAACTCGGTTTTGAAGTCGATATCCTCCATCAGATGACGGAACAGAATGGTGTGCTCAGGCTTGTTGGCCCAGTTCCTGTCATAGTCATACTTGTTGTCGTAGAGCCATTTGATGGTGTTGTAGTCTGCTGCCGAACCATAGAGTCCCAGTCCGAAGTCGGTATCCTTGGTTATCCAGCGCCACTTGCCACCCTCAGCCTGCGGACGCCAGATGACATTGTTGTTGCCTGGGAAGTCCTGGTTGTTGAAGTAGATATTCTCTATCATCAGGTTGATATACTCCTCCCAGTCCATCCACTCAGCATATTCTGCCAGCGTGTGTCCTGATTCATTATAGAAAGCCTTGAAGGCATTGAAGTTGTCTATTGTGCCCTCTTTTAACTCTTCGTCGTTCTCAATCATGTCGATATCTTCCAACCCTTCATAGTTGGTGTAGATATTATCCTCGTTCGAACGCTCGCGAATGTTCAGCATTCCCGTGTACTCACCATTGATATAGACGATGACGGGTCGCCAGGCCTGCCAGTCCAGATCCACATGCTGTGCCATCGTGCGCTGAATGATGGCGTCACGCATGAAGAGGTAGTCGAAGTCGTTGCCGGCATTGCGCAGCATGATGCTCTTGAAGTCCGTCATGCCAGGCTTCTGGTCAGGGAAGAACTCGTAGTTGAGGCGCTTCTCGCCAAAACGCTTATGAGCATAGATACCTAGCGACTTCCTCATATTTCCGCGTGTGGCACCACCCGTCACGCGCATCTCACCTAACTGGTTGATGACGCTCTCCTGGTCCGATGTCTCAAAGATCTCAATGTTCATTGGGCGTCGCCAGTTGTATTCGTAATTCTTCTGCTTGCTGTTGTAGCTGCCGTCCACATAGATGCCTATCTTCGCATCGTTCAGATATTTGTTGTCTGTCATGATGCTCACTACCGACAACGTCAGCTTGCGGTTTGAGGGGAAGAAAATGTACGAGTGGCAAGTAGAACGGGGCGACAGGTAACCCTCGCAGAACAGCTTGGCACGAACAATCTTGGTGCTGTTAAAGAAGAGAGCACTAGTATATTCCTGACTGTTCTCCGTAGGCTCGCTGCCATCGAGCGTATAGCGAATCTTTGTACCTTCAGGAGCACCCTCGGGCAGCGACAGCGTCAGTCGGGTGTTACTGCCTGAGGCAATTTTTACGCGACCTTTCGTGCTGAAGACGGGCTCGCCCAGTACTTTCTGATAGACGGTACCGCAGTTGCTGGCACCAGGTGTCGGTCTGGCCTGATAGCCCCACTCGTCAGCGCCGTCGCTTTTGCGTCCGTAGGCAATGTTGGGAGCGGGCTGCTTGGCCATGCCCTCCAACTGGTCCACGATATCGCTCCCCTTAAACAGATAGAGCTTGCCGTCCTTGTCCGACTCCAGACGGAAATTTGTGTGCAGGGCTGATACGCCCTCATCCTCACCGGCCTTGTCGCAATAGATGACCACATAGCCCTTGGCAGCAATGGTTTTGTTGGGCAACGACCATGCTTTGTTGGCCTTGTCCTTAGTACCTATCTTGTAGTTCTTCAGATTGATAGATGCATCTGTGGGATTATACAGTTCTACCCATGAATCGGGAAAGTCGTTCAGGTCGTCCATGATACAGTCAATATTCGACTGCATCAGCTCATTGATAATCAAAGTCTGAGCTTGGGTGCTGACGGCTGTTGCCAATATAGTTAATAATAGGTAGAAACGTTTCATTCCGTGTCAGTTAGTCGTGCTTCAGGGAAGCAAAGTTGGTTATCGGGCGCAAAGTTACGAATAAGTTTTCAAAAAAACAAGTGTTTTTTCTACAAATTAAATGTTTTTTGTTTTGTTTTTCGCATTCTTCTTTGTAACTTTGTAGCCCAAAACGAGGCTTATGAGACAAGCAATGATTCTGGCCGCAGGGCTTGGCACCCGTTTAAAGCCCCTCACCGACACAATGCCAAAGGCATTAGTGCCTGTTAGTGGACGGCCTTTGCTCGACATCAACATCCGACGGTTGATGGAACAGGGTTACGATCGTTTCGTCGTGAATATCCACCATTTCGCACAACAAATCATCGATTTCGTCAAGGAACAGGACTATGCGCCGCTGGTACATTTCAGCGACGAGACGGACCAGTTGCTGGAGACGGGTGGGGGACTGAAGAAGGCCCAGGGGTTGTTTCGTGACGACCAGCCCATCCTCATCCACAATGTCGATATCCTCGACAATGTCAACTACGACTGGTTTGCCCGTCAGCACCAGCCTGATGAGGATGCCGTGTTGTTGGTCAGCCAGCGCAAGACCAAGCGCTACCTCCTGTTCGACAATGCCATGCACCTGATGGGTTGGAAAAACATCGAGACAGGCGAAATCAAGTCGCCCTACGAGTATGTGCGTCGTACTGGTCTGTCGCAACATGGTGAAGAACTGAATATGTTTGCCTTCTCTGGCATCCATAGTTTCTCCCCTCGTCTGTTCCCTCTCATGGAGCGCTTCCCCGAGCGTTTCCCCATCATCGACTTCTACCTCTCCGTCTGCCATCGTGCACCCATCGTTGGTCTCGTCAAACCAGACCTTCAACTCATGGATGTTGGCAAACTTGACACACTCCACGAAGCCGATGCCTTTTTTGAAACGAATTGCCCTAATAAACCATAATTTGGTCATAATAAATATTACGGATTAATTACGAATAATTACGAAAATTCGTTTCCAAGAAAAAACAACAATATCATTTATTTCAAGTATATGCAAAAGATTATCATTTTAGATTTCGGTTCTCAGACCACGCAACTCATTGGTCGTCGTGTGCGTGAACTGGACACCTTCTGTGAGATTTTGCCTTACAACAAGTACCCCAAGGACGACGATGCCGACGTCATTGGTGTCATCCTCAGTGGTTCGCCCTATTCGGTCCACGACCCCGAGGCGTTTAAGGTTGATCTCTCGCAGTTTGTTGGCAAGGTGCCTGTCCTGGGCATCTGCTATGGTGCACAGTTCATCTCCCACACCCTGGGTGGCAAGGTCGAGAAAGCCGACTCGCGTGAGTATGGTCGCGCCAACCTGGAGACAGTTGACACTACCAATCCGCTGTTCGAAGGCTTCGACCAGCATTCGCAGGTCTGGATGTCGCATGGTGACACCATCACCGCCATTCCTAGCGACTTCAAGGTGATTGGTTCTACAGCTGATGTTACCAACGCAGCCTTTGCTTCTACCAAACAACCCATTTGGGCCGTTCAGTTCCATCCTGAGGTGTACCATTCATTGCAGGGTAAGCAGTTGCTTAAGAACTTCGTGGTCAACATCTGTGGAAGCAAGCAGGAGTGGAGTGCTGCCTCGTTTGTCGATACTACCGTCGCTGAGCTGAAAGAGCAGTTGGGCAACGACCGCGTCATCCTCGGACTCTCGGGCGGTGTTGACAGTTCTGTTGCTGCCGTACTGCTCAACAAGGCCATCGGCAATCGCCTGACCTGTATCTTCGTCGACCACGGTATGCTGCGTAAGAACGAGTTCCAGCAGGTCATGGACGACTACAAGGTGCTGGGCTTGAACGTCATTGGCGTCGATGCCAGCGAGAAGTTCTTTGCCGACCTTGCTGGCGTTACCGAACCTGAACAGAAGCGTAAGATTATTGGTCGCGACTTCGTCGAAGTGTTCAATGCTGAGGCCAAGAAGATTACCGATGCCAAGTGGCTCGCTCAGGGTACCATCTATCCCGATCGCATCGAGTCGCTGAATATCACCGGTAAGGTCATCAAGAGTCACCACAACGTGGGCGGTCTGCCTAAGGAGATGCACCTGCAGCTCTGCGAACCCCTGAAGTGGCTGTTCAAGGACGAGGTACGTCGCGTAGGCCGTCAGCTGGAGATGCCCGAACACCTCATCACCCGTCACCCCTTCCCCGGTCCGGGCCTTGCTGTCCGCATTTTGGGCGACATCACCCGCGAGAAGGTGCGTATCCTGCAGGATGCCGACGACATCTACATCCGTGGACTCCGCGAATATGTCGATACCGATGGTGAGACATTATATAATAAGGTGTGGCAGGCTGGCGCCATCCTCCTCTCTACCGTTCGTTCGGTAGGTGTCATGGGCGACGAGCGCACCTACGAGAATCCTGTTGCCCTGCGTGCTGTCACCTCTACCGACGCCATGACTGCCGACTGGGCTCATTTGCCCTACGACTTCTTGGCGAAGGTCTCTAACGAGATCATCAACAAGGTTCGTGGTGTCAACCGCGTCTGCTACGACATCTCGTCAAAACCACCAGCAACCATCGAGTGGGAATGACCTAACCTTTACGTTTTTATATTAAACAATGCGTCACTTTCTCTGTTTTTTTTAGGTCAGGGAAAGTGACGTTGCTTTATGGATGGAAAAGGTTCTCATACGACCGGCAGGTTGCGCATGAACTCATACTTCTCACGCTGCTGGGCGTTGATGATGTTCAGCGCACAGATGGCGCAGACAAACAAGCAAATTCTTTTCATCATTCCTCTATTTGATTTGTTTCTTCAGCCAAAGCATTTGGTTATAGTTTGTTTCGTTGGAAGTCCAATGTTCATTCACTGGGGTAATCAGCGACTCTTTGGGAGCTGTGATGAGGTTCCACACGATGTAGCTCGTGGTAGGCGGGCAAACATCGTCGTTGTAGCCCCACGTCAGATAGACGGGACAGGTAATGCGGCGGGCAAAATTCACGACATCATAATACTGCAGCGTCTCTACTTTCTGGGGCGTTAGCATCTTGTGCATGCGGTTCATGTGTGGCCAGCCGCCGGCACGCCCATCCAAATAGCCTGCCACATCGCTCAAGGCTGGATGATTGGCGACACAGGCCGTCACACGACGATCGAGGGCTGCCGTTATCAGCGAGAGTGCTCCACCTTGACTGCCACCTTGTACGAAGACATTCTTACCGTCCCACTCTGGCAGTGAGCAGAGATAGTCAAGTGCCCGCACACAACCCGTATAAACGTGTTTCATATAGTAGTTGTCTCTGTCGTCGAGCGCATTCTCTACATAGCCGTTCTCACCAGAGAAGGCCGTAGAGATTTCCTGGAACTGCTCGTCGGTCATCTCGGGATTCAGACCATGGATTTCCATCTCAAGTCGGATGAAACCGTTTTTCGCATAGTGGGTCTGGCGCATGGGTTCCTTGATGGTCTTGATGCCAGCACCTGGCGGACAGAGCACCACAGGGCATTTACCGTTGGCCTTCGGCTTTGTTAGGTAGCCATAGACGCTGTGATGGCTGTCGGTCTTGATTTTCAATAGGTAGCAGTCGAAGTTATCGGTGGAATATTTGTCCACCTTTCTGCAACTGACAGCGACTGGCGTCTTTCTTGCTTCCTCTAAATTTGCCCTCCAGAAAGTGTCGAAATCAGCTGGATTCTTTGTGTAAGGCTTTAACAGTTCAGGGGAAAAGCCAACCTTTACATGGTGACGATATTTTGTGTCACCAATGCTGGCTGTCAGTCTCAAGTCGAGAAAACCAGGCTGCGTCATGGTTCCCATATCTATCACGGCACGCCCATTTTTCAGTTTTACACTGCCTTTTGCTGTGGCAGGCATCTCGTCAGGGCCAATTTCGTAAACTACCTCTGCATCCTGAGGGATGCCATACTTACAGAAGGTAACTTCGACCTTCGCCTTCTCACCGACCTTATAAAGCCAGTCAGCATGATTAGGAATTGTCAGCCATAGGTAGTCGCTGCGATACGGATAGTTTTCTACAGCCAAGGCAAGCAACGCACTCCAGGCCATACCAATTAATAGGATAAATTTCTTCATGTTCGCGTAGTTTGTTGCAAAGATACAATGTATTCTTCTTTTCTCCAATTTTTTTAAGGATTTTATACTAATCAATGGGATTCCAACCATCTATTCCCCCCAAAACCTCATCTGCCCTACGACTTCCTGGCGAAGGTCTCTAACGAGATCATCAACAAGGTTCGTGGTGTCAACCGCGTCTGCTACGACATCTCGTCTAAACCACCAGCAACCATCGAGTGGGAATGACCTAACCTTTACGTTTTTATATTAAACAATGCGTCACTTTCTCTGATTTTTCAGATCAGGGAAAGTGACGTTGCTTTTTTTGCTCCTTTTTCTTCGTTTTGTACAAAATAATCAGTAACTTTGCATTTCGTATGGATTTAACTATATTTGAAGAAAACGAAATTGCATTTGAGGCCTTTGACGAAGAGGACGGCTCTGTGCTGATGGCAGAGGAGAGTCCTTGGAGAGGTTTTGCAATTGAACTGCAGGCCTTGCACTATCTGAAAGGCGCTCGGTTTATTGATCAACTAAAACTTATTATCAACTCTGGAGAATTTTTCCCTATTGAGGGCGAGACGGGAATTTATAGTGCCATCAGCAACCAAAGTGACGACTACGACAACCTGATTAAGGCTGCGCGCAAGGCCGTAGAGCATGGTTATCGTGTATATCTGCTGCCCAATCCTAAAGGTATTCGCACCGCTGACTTCATATTTGTGCGTAAAAGAGTTTTGAAACTATTCGACTTAAAGACCATCACTGGCAAAAACTCTGTGGGCAATCGACTTGCAGAGTCTATTGGCCAGACAGAGAGAGTGCTTCTCAATATGCAGACGGACTATAATATCCGACGTCTGACACTGGAAATTAAACGCTATTTTGAAATGTCTGCCGCTGTACAAGAAGTGTTGATTTACAGTGGTGGCAAGGAGATTTCCATCAAGCGAAACATTGCAAGCAGCAAAGGATTTTTGAAAATGATGATGAATAGTTTCAGATAAAATCAAAGCCGCACATTGATGTACGGCTTTATAAATTGGGTAGTGACGTATGCGGCTTGCCCTCTCAGGAAACTTACCCGGATAGCCAGAACATACATTCTGACGATGCAAAGATAGGAAGTATTTTTGTAAATTCCAAATTTTTGAGTGGAAATCTTCGTTTTGTGCAGAAATTCGGAATTGCACCACCTTTTTACTGAGGCATCTCGTAGCTATATCCTAGCTATATCGTTGGTATATCCAAGCCATATCCAAACTTTTTTTCATTTTTCTTTGTTTTGTGCAAAATAATCAGTAACTTTGCAAATATTACTAATAGCAGAGCGATACCCTAATGGCAGTAGATAACGATGAAGAACCTGTATCTGGGTTTATCAGACCAGATGACATTCTGACGACCGACAGCTTTACGGAATTTAGGACCATACCAAACAGAGGATATAATTTGTTGGTACGGGCAAAGCGTTATGGTCGATGGTGGATGTTAAAAGGACTGAAAGAACCATATAGAAACGATACTGTTTATCAAATTCTTTTGCATAAGGAGTATGAGATAATCAGCCAAATGCAGCATCCAATGGTAGTATCAGTCTTCTCCTTTGAGGAGGTAGAGAATTTAGGACTATGTATCGTGATGGAATGGATTGATGGACTGACATTAAAAGAATGGCTGACATCTGTTAAGCATTCATTAAAGGAACGACAACATGTGGCAGATATGCTTTTTGAAGCATTGACTTATATTCAGAGTCGGCAAACGCAACATCGTGACTTGAAACCCTCAAATATCATGCTTACTCATGATGGCCTTCATCTGAAACTTATTGACTTTGGACTTTCCGATACCAACAGCCATACTGTTTTGAAAGCTTCAGTGGGAACAGAAGGCTATATGGCTCCCGATGGGCCATCTGATATCTATTCATTAGGTCGCATCCTGCGAGAACTTCGTGTAGGAAGGTTCTCGTGCATCGTTATTAGGAAGTGTTGCGCTCCTAAGAAACATCGATACGCCAATATCGCAACCATTCAAAGAAACATGCATCGGTGCTGGCAATGGCCACGACGATTATTTGTCATTCTTTGTCTTGTGGCTTTGATTGCCGGATTCTATCTTTTGAATGTTTCCCGCGCGCAACAGGGGTTGAAAACAGTCAGTGATTCATTAAAGCTCTTTAGAGCAGAGCGTAATGCGGACCTCGTTTCTGAGCAGGCAAAAATTGACTCTCTTCAACTCCAGATTAACGGGCAGCAGAAGACAATACAACCTATTGGACAGAAAACTTTCAATTCTATTGAGGCTAAAAAGAAAGAGATAGACCAGAGAGCACAAGCTTATGGTATAGAGGAAATGTTAGATACTGTATGTTGTCAGACTAATATCACGATTCCAATGTTTAGAATTCTTGATGAATTGGAAAACTCTTATGAAGAGCCGGAATTGAAGCAATATATCAGGATGCGTTATCGTATCCCTTGGGAAAAACGAATGTTGGAATTACCTTTTAAATGAATCCATCACATACCTCAATGACCACACCATCTTTTTGTCCTGCGACATAGACCATTGGAGGTTGTCCTATATGTATCACTTCGTCAAGATAGAGCGGTTCGTGTTGTATCATTAGGTGGCAACGGAATGTATCTCCAATACTCAATTTTGTATTTTCTGCCTCAATAATCTCAAACTGACTATTGCCCGTATGTCTGACAATTATTCTTCGGTCAGGTCGCCAAGTTATAACAAGTCGTTGCCCGCGTCTTATACTTTCTGTATCAATTCTCTCCTCTGCTTTGATACCACTCTGTACTTCGGACAAGCGGTCTGACTGTGTACAGAAGTCAGAATAGTTTTTATATCCCACAAAACGTGCCAAAACATCCAGTGTGTGGGAGCGTGTCTGTACCTCCTCATTTTTCAGGTATCCCCAAAAGCGTTTCAGTGTCGTTGGCGACAATCTCTCGCGCGTATGCGTTAATAATAGGTGGCTTAGTTGCTCAAAGTCATGAGCCACTGTCAATGAATGGCCTAGCGTCCTTTCTACTTCCTGTTTTAGCAAATTCTTTTTCATGCTGCGAAGTTACGAATAATTCATCAATTCTGCAAGTATCATAGCGAAAAGGACAAAAAAGGACTTGCGGTAATACTGTTTATATGCTAATTTTGCGATAATTGTAAAAAAAATCGGCTCACAATGTTGCAACTTTCAGAAATATTGCTTATATTTGCGGTGTCGTATAGAAATAGACGACTACATCGAGGAGAGCGATTAAGCTTTGACCCGTCTGAGAACCTGGAAAATTCGAAGTATAAGGGTGAGAAGTCTGAAAGCTGTTTCTCCTGCAGTAGCATATATACTGCCCTCTCCGCTATGGAGTTGGCTCACATATATACCTGCAGGTGTGAGCTGATTTCATTCTTACTTATACGGGTATTCCAGGACCTTCAGACTAAGGATGTCGAGAAGGCTCACACTCTTTGTACGTAAATGAATACCTATTAACTTAAAAACATAGTAACATGAACAATCCTTGGTTAAACATTTCATGGAATAACACGATTGCCGATGTTGATAAACCATACATTGTTGAGAAATACGGATCTGTAGAAGCTTTTGAGAAAAAGTATAAATCGGTTGGTCTCAGTTTTCAACATTGCCTGCCTGATCCTTATTCTGGAAATGTAAACAGCAAAGTATATTGCCTCAACAAGAATCCAGGCGTACCTGATAAGTGTTTTATTGGTGATGTCGATTTTGAAAAGGCTACAAAAGAGAATCTTGAACTTAAGCAAACAACCTGTTTTTGGGCAGAGAATATTAAAAACAAATGTGGAAAAGTTCATGATGGTATAGAGTGGCTAAAAAAAAGAACTCGTAAATTAGAAACAATTCTTAACCGTCGTCCGAATTTATTCTTTGTAGAATACTTCCCATATCATTCTTCTTCTGGGTTCGACTTCCCTTGCAATCTTCCTTCTTATACATTTACTGACAATCTTATTGCACAGGCGATGAAAGAAGATAAAATGATTATTATTATGAGAGAGAAAGGAAAATGGATTAAGAGAATTCCTGACATGGAGTCTTATTCCAATCTATTCTGTCTGAAGTGTGCCCAAGGAGGTTATCTTACTCCTAACAATATTGTAAGATATTGTAAGGGAAATGAAGGGTCGAATATTACCGAAAGTGAGATTAAACAATTCTTTTAACTGATAACAAAATATAAAAGGAGCGTGCCGAAAATCCTTAGAAGAGTAGGCAATTAAAACGTAAATAAAATGAAAAAGTTTTTTCCCCAGTTGGTACTTGTAGTAATTACTCTTATGTTACCGCTAAACAATTATGCTCAAACAGATGCGACCATCGATAATGCAATGAAAATGACAAAAGGTGGTAGGTTTATTGATACGAATTATAAGGTAACAAAACCTTTATTTGGTGCTATCCTAAATGGGAAGAATTTTCCATTAGATGAATCCAAATGTAAAGTTACATTTGAAATCGTTAATTTCGGGAATGAAGGAAATACAGTTATTATAACATTTGATATTGGTGATGGAGAAGTTTATTCATATTCTTGGTCTGGAACAAACCTACATGTAGCTCCTGCGTATGACAGCGGAATGGGACATTTAGCCGTAGTAAGAGGTAATAATACTGCTTGTGGCGCTTTATCAACAATGAAAGGAAAGTGGGTAGTTACGATAAACACGGGTTCTGATACATACACCATCAGTGATATCAAAAAAGGTATGACACGTGCCGAAATAGAAACTAAAACCAAAGAGCTTGGTCTTAGCCAGTTCAAGTTTAATGGAAATAGTGGGAAGTTAAAAGTTTACTCCCTTCTTTGGCTAGACCAAAAGAAAGTTTATAACTATTTTGGTGATTATCATTATCAACTGAGAAATGATAAAAAGTATGGTGATTTTTATTTTGATGACCAAGGGAAATTAGTCAAATGGTTACTTTATATGTAATTTCATTTTTGCCTATCCAATAGTAAAACTATATGTATAAAAAGCGAGTGATTATAGTTCATAAAGTTACGATTGCTTATATTAATTGGAAGTAATCATTTATACTCTGAGCGAAATATACATAATATATAATAATGAGACTTATGATGTAAATAGGCCCACTTCATATAGTCTTAACTTGTGGCCGACTAGAACAGTTATGGAGAATCAAGAACAAGCACAGGATTCTTTTGTGATGAAGCCAGACAACCATATGGCTTTGGCGATTTTTACAACAATTTGTTGTTGCCTTCCATTGGGAATTGTTGCAATAATTAAGGCAAACAGTGTAGACTCTCTCTATATAGGGAAGCAATATACTGCAGCTATAATGGCTGCCAATGAGGCAAAGAAATGGAGCTATTGGGGAATTTTCTCAAGTTTAATAATCTGGATAATTTATCTTCTTTTCTTTGGTGGTATTGCGGTCTTGGGCGGAATTATGGCTTTACATGGATAAATGAAAAAAATGACATTTGTCATATTTCTTGTAGTATTAGGTGGGATTCTCTTATACAATCTCAATCCCACTCAATATTGGTTTATGCCAAAATGTCCTTTCAAACTGATAACAGGGCTAAACTGTCCAGGATGTGGTATACAAAGAGCTATTTATGCTCTAATGCATGGGGAGATAAAAGAAGCGATACATTATAACTATTATCTTCTTTATTCAGGTCCTTATGCAGCATCTTTCCTCTTGGTGTGGTTGTTGCCTCAAAACAGTTTCCGAGGTAAACTTAAAAGTATAATAGAAAATAAACATGTTGTAGATTTCTATATAGTAACTTTTTTGATGTGGTTAGTCATTAGAAACATTTTTAACTTGTAACATATGGATATAAATCAAGCAAATCAATTATTGGCTCTTTACGGAAATCGTCTTCCTATTGAGTCTATGGAAATGGCAAAAAACAAATTGCTAAGTATGGACCATAGTGTCGCTTCAATTCGTATGGCGCAGTTCAAAGATCCTACAATGGCATTAATATTATCCGTGATTGTAGGTCCTTTAGGAGTTGACAGATTCTATATTGGTGATGTCGGGTTGGGAGTCGGAAAACTCTTAACTTGTGGTGGTGCCTACATTTGGTGGTTAATCGATCTCTTTATGATTCAAGATGCAACCAAAAAGAAAAACTTGGAATTATTGCTAATGTTTTGACCTTTATTAATTATTGCAAATCAAAAGGAGTGTGCCGAAAATCCTTAGAAGAGTAGGCTTTTATATAATGAAAACAATTATGAGAAAATGTATTTTTTGTTGTATTGTAATGATGACAATACTGTTAACGTCATGTGGAAATTCAACGGCTCAAAAAATAGTGGATGCTTATGAAGATGCTACTAGTCAAATGGATGAAGCAAGTGATGATGACGAGTGTGTTCAAATTCATTCGGACTTGATGGACAATCTGTGCGACATTGTAGAGGCTGATCCTGAGTTCTTAGAAAAAGCTGAAAAAGGAGATCTCAGTAAGTCTGATATCAAACAGATTGAGGCTGCATATAAAAAATACACGAATAAGTTACAAGAAAAAGTCTCTTCGGATCGTTATGCTTTCATGCCATTTGCAAGTCTAAAGAATATTAAAAATAAGATCAAAAAAGAAAATCAAAGCGATAGGACTTCTTTTGATGATGACACAGACGATAATTTAGATTCAGACGATGATTTAGAAGAAGATAATTTAGATTCAGACGATGATTCAGATGGAGATGAAATGTCTTCAACTAGTTCGGAAGACTGGGACGAACTATTAGAATCTTATGAAGAATATGTTGACAAATACATTTCTTATCTTAAGAAAGCATCAAAGGGTGACATGGATGCATTATCAGAATACCCTGCGTTATTGGAAAAAGCACAAGAGTTTAACGAGAAGATGCAAAATGCCCAAGGTGTAATGTCTTCATCTCAATGGTCTAGATATATTAAAATTACAAATAAAATGACAAAAGCTGCTCAAGAAATGAGCAACTAGAAAAACTTTCTGACTCATCCAATAATGATAGTTAAATCATTGTCTGAAGTCCGAAGCAACCTAACTGTCAGCCCGGTTGCTTCGGACTATCAGTTAGGAGCATCCGAACTATTCTTGCAAGGCTATACGCTCATCGAGAAACGACGAGTTGCAAAAGAGATTTGTCCGTCCTGTCGGACTGGGAGTCTGAAGGCTTCGGACCAGGAGTTTGCATTAGTCGGACTGAGTCTTAGGCTTATTTGTGATGTAGGTTGACTACTTGTAGTCTTATTTGTAATGTAGATTGACCTTGTGACGCGAAAAATCAAGGAATTCGAAAATGTCCCTCACATATTCACATGACCCCTCTCAAATGCCGATGTGTAAAGGGCTGAGGGCACGTGAGGGACTTTCATTCTCCCTCACGTCTCCCTCACTTTTTCTCTTCGAGCACTCACGCCAGGTAAGCGTATCCGTTCTGTCACTATGTAATGTGAGTGAATGTGACCCAAAATGTGAGGGTAACGTGAGGGACTTTCGTTCTCCCTCACATCCCTCAAACGCCCTGTGTATAAGGGTTTGAGGCTTGTCATGTGAGTATGTGAGGGTAAAAACAGACAGTCAAGCAAAATCAGGAACGCCAGATAGCGACAAGGCTTATCTCTAAGAGAGAAACGACCTTTCTCTCATCGAGAAACGACGAGTTACTGTTCGAGAAACGACGTTTCTCTTTATGTCAAGGTAATGGCATGTCGAGGAGTTGCTTGAACTTTTTGACCGTTTTTTTATTCAAACTCATTATTTTTCTTTCTTTAATACTATTTTCTGTTTATAGGTGTTACTGATGGTACGATAGAACGCTGAGAGTTGTGAGAATAGTGCCTTATCGTAAAAACCTGAGTGGCGAAGCAGGCGATTGCGGATGTGGATAGTATTATCTTCAACTTGCAGGGAGAAAGAGAAGGTGGCAAAGGGGTATTCGATATTTACGTCTTTGGGGCGAGCCTCTACGACATAACTTTCGGGGATAGTCAGTGTGATGTCATCGACATCTAAATAACCTCTTTCCAACCATAAGTCTTCCTGACGCTCTGCTGTACCATTGGGAATGGTATAGCCGCGATGCAAGGGACAGATAGGTACAAAAAGACGCTGACCAGTTTGTGTGGCATAGCGATTACTTTTAACATCTGCTTCGAGTCTCATCTTTGGTTCAGACTCACTGGCTCTGACTTCCATGTGTTTGATGTCTGCCTGTGGAATGTGAGCGATGCGCTGTAAAGCCTTCTCGCGATCCTTCTCGTCCATCTTTAACAATGGTAAGCGGTCCTCATATTGCTGGTTGAATGTCTCCTGTCGGATGGTCATATCGGCAGCACCTTGTGCATCGATTCGGATGTCAAGGGTACTATGCATAAGGTTAGTACTATCAGCATAGACTGGCAGGCGCACCAGTCGTCCCCCCTGCTCGTTAATCTCTATAGCATTATGCCCGGCGATGCCATCGTGGACATAGCCCATTGGCAATTCAGGATTGGTACATTCCAACCAGAGGGTATCATTCTCAAGTGGCACCTGTAGGATAACGTGGTTCATCTGACCCGCACTGGCGAAGTTGGGCAGTAGATTACGATTGACAGTGCTGATGGTGGTATAGTTGGAGGCTATACCCACCTCTTTGAGCATAGCACGCATATAGTTTGATAGGCCCTTACAGTCGCCATAGCCACTCTTACAGACATTGGCAGCTGGTGCAGGACGCTGACCACCAATACCCAGAAGAACAGCGACATAGCGAGTCGTTTTCTCCAATCGTTTATACAATGCTGCAACTTTCTCACGAGGGGTTTGTAGTCCATCCGTCAACTGGTGCAGTTCCTGACAAACATTCTGAGGCAGTAGATCGAGACCACGGATAAGGCTATACTCCCATAATCCGTAATCTTTCCATGAATGCAGATTTCCATGTCTGCCATAATAGCTAAAGTCGGTAGGTGCAAAACGTGCCAATGGCATTCTTTCAGACAGAGAAAGAGTAAAAGACTCTTTCTTGAGTGCTGGAAGGTCGTTAACCTCAAGGGTAAACAGTTGGTCGGAAGATGAACCGTCGCTGACTTCTACCTTATTATTAATATGCTGAAGGGCGTAACGAATATTCATACTCTTGGGCGCCTGTAGACGGTAGGTGGCTTTCTTCACGCTGATGTCATAGTCGTCCTGTGGACAAAAAGCGGGAAACTCTATCAGGTTGTCGTGACTGTCGATGGTCCACTCATAACTGATGGTAATAGGGTAAACAGGTGGTGTGTAGTTCAAGAACATCTTATAGTCATCGATGGCCAGATAAGGCGAATATTCAGTCTTTTGCAACTCGCTCTCCTTCAGCTTGCGGATAACACGACCTGTGGCATCGGTAACTATGCCCTTGAAACTAGTCAATTTGTCGTTCTTGCTGCACGAACAGACAAACGAGGCCAATGGCGCTCCTTGCTCGTTGGAAATGGTGGTAACTTCACGAAAATGCTGCACTGCATGTGTGGCACTTTCGCAATAGATATCTATGGTATACTCTTCTATGACGGCCTTTTGAGCCATAGAAGTGATGACTGATAAATGGAAAATGACGAATAACAGCAGGAACTTTTTCATATTATGCTACCTTCTTAATGGTAATAATGTTCTTGCAACTTTCTACCAGTTTTTCCATGAAGGCCTTCAGGTCTTGATACTGTTGTGGAGTGAAGAATGTACGCTGAATATCTAACTTGTAAACGACAGACAACTGATTATTGTTCTGTCTGCTTATAATGCTAGCTGTAATGCCATCGAACTTCAGTACTATGGGTTTCAACGTCTCCTCTATTTGCCAGCCATCGGGCAACGTCAGCACAACGTTAGTGGTCTCGCGTTGTTTGTATGGCAACTCAACGGGCAGGTTGCGAGTCTCTGCCGTGAAAGGGCATTTATTGAAGGGAGCTATAAGCAGAGGATTCAAGTAAATGATGTCGCCTGTTGACGAACACTGCATGGTGAACTTAATGGTTTCGCGCAGGTTGGTTGAGAAGTCCTGACGTCCCTGTAACTGATAGTCTGTAATCTCAATATTGTTTCTTTCCTGTATCTGGTGGATAAGTTCTGTGCTGTCCTTGGTCGTGCGCCATTTCTTGCGCAGAGAGGCCGCTGCCTCGCCAACCAAGGCATTTGATATGGTACCATTAATAGTGCCATCAGTATCTAACGTAGCTTGAATGAAGGTACGTTCTGTAGCTTGTGCTGCCTGTTGCAGATTGACCCATATGCCAGGTTTGCCTTTTCTGATGAGTCGGGCACGATCTACTGACAAGCGTGCAGGCAACACATTCAGATAGCCGTCTTCTGCCGAGCTGTCGAAATATACCATCGTCGAGTCGTTCAGTGTGATACCCACGACAAATGTCGATAAATATTTCAGACTGGCATGACTCATAGGCAGGCGACCACGATCACGCAGTCGGAGCGCAATGGGATTCGCCTCGATGCCAGCATCGTGTAGCATATTGATAAACAGGAAGTTGATATCAGCATTTGTACCTGTACCTTCTTTCAGTATCTTGCTGCCTGACTTGGCCCAGAAAGCATAGTCACCATTCCATCTGACACGTTTATGCAATAGTTTCCAAGTGGCCTCAACACGCTCTCTGGTGTCGGCTATCTGTGGTATGCCGGCAGCTATCACTTCGTCTTTTAGCTGACTGCTGCGTTTGATGCGTCCGCCAAACTCGTCGTCCTTGGCTAATGTCTCATCAATATCTTCCCATTTCGACGTGTAGCTTTTGTGTACCGCACCAGGAATGTAGATACCTTGCAGCTCGTGGGTCACCTTATTACCATAGTCCTCTGCACGCCACACATAGTCGTCATCTTTCAATGCTGGGAGGTTGCGACCAATGAAAATCTGCTCTTGAGTGACAAGAATTTCGTCACCAATGGTCAGCGAACCGCTATCCTCTTTCTTTTCCAGATGGTTCATACCCGTCTCCTCAATATGGAAACTAAACCATTCTGGTATTGATAACGAGTACTTGGTATAGAGCACGGGAATATCCTTCTGGGCATACCAGTCGCGCAACTCATAGAAGAAGTCACTCTCCAAACGATATTCGTATTCAATGACCGTACCCACACGAACCTGTGGAACGCTGAACTTCAGCAGTTTGTCGGTTTTGTCAAGCTGTTCCTCATGAATCATCGAACTCTCCATCTTCGTCTTAACAACCTTGCCATCCTCCAGATTATAAGCAACGGCCTTAAGTCCTCTCACATACTCATGAAGCAGACTGTTCGTTTCACTTCCCCTAGTAACGATGTTGACATCAGCCACGCGCTTACCTTCGGCTTTCAGTACTTTCAGACGACACTTCACAACGTTATTGACACGGAAGTCGCCATTGATGAATTCATAGTACACATTCACATGGCGGAACAATTCTATGGCATCGGCATCCTTGTCGGCAGCATATTCGGTCATGGTTAGTTCTTCCTGAGTAGGTTTCCCCCATTTCAAATTCGGTTCGATGCTCTCTGCTGAGGCTGTCAGTGACAACAGCAGAGTGCATAACAGAGCAGTGATTTTCATACGTTTTTTATACATTTTTGTTTTCGACTTGCAAAGGTAGTCATTTCTTTTGAGTAGTACAAATATTTTGAGCAAACATTTTGGGGGACATTGTCTCAAGTCCGAAGCAACCAAACTGCCAGCCCGGTTGCTTCGGACTATCAGTTAGGAGCATCCGAACTATTCTCGCAAGGCACGAGAACTATTCTCGCAAGGCACGAGAAGTATTCTCGTCGGTCTCGAGAAGTAAGCGCGTGAGGTACGAGCAATAAGCGCGAGACCAATGAGTGATAAGCAAGCGGGCGACGAGCGATATTGAGCTGCTAACGACAGAAATCGTGAAAGGGTTCCACATTCCACCCAAGAGGCCTCAAACGCCGATAAATAAAGGGATTCAGGGAGGTGGAACCTTTCCAGAGGTTCCACCCAGGTCCCACCTTGGTTCCTTCGTGAAGGTTCCACCCATCGCAAACGGCCTGTAGATAGGCATTTGAGGGCATAAGGGTGGAATGTGAAACCTATTACGAATTTTGTCTTTTTAGTAACAAGGCTTCTCGCTAACAGTAACTAGACTTATCTCTGATAGCAACTAGGCATATCTCTCATCGAGAAACGACGAGTTACTGTTCGCGAAACGACGTTTCTCTCATCGAGATACGACGAGCACTCGCCTGACAGGTTGTGCCAGATTGGAAAATATTATTCATGGTGAATGATTTTACGAAAAAGTTATGGCGTTTTCAAATAAAGTTTGTATCTTTGCAAAATAGAAGTATCTAAACTGTGTGTTTGTGCAAACAAAATAATACTAAAACTATAAGAATATGAATAAAAGACTTCATTGGCTTTATGCCATTATCGCCGTAGGCGGACTTGTGTTAACCTCGTGTAGTAAAGACGATCCGGTATCTGATGGACAATCGGGACAGCCTGGCCAGAACGTTCAGACGGCTAAGGATATCCTTGCCAAGTGTGATCGCGTGACAATCATCAAGGACACGATAGACACGGATGGGAAAAGTGCCTTATATTTCTATTTTACCCAACCCTTGGATCACAAGAATCCTGCTGCGGGTAATTTCAAGCAGTACTGCGTACTCCACTATGAACACCCGGACAGCATCACTGTGCTTCATACGCAGGGCTACTCCATTACAGAGCGTAAATACTTCCGCCAGATTGACCTGTCAAGGATATTCGGGGGCAACTACCTGGAGGTAGAGCACCGTTACTACAAGCGTTCGGAGATAGGCAACTCCCAGGAGGACTATAAACAAACCAGCTATTGGGATTATAATACGGCAGCACAGTCTACTGCCGACCTGCATGACATTGTGACGACGCTGAAAGCTACCAAGGCTTTTAACGGTAAGTGGGTGAGCAGTGGTGTCAGCAAGAACGGTATATTGACGGCACTCTATGCCTACTACTATCCCAACGAGGTTGATGTCTATGTACCCTTCTGTGCCCCCTTCTGTACGGAACTGGAATCTCCAGGCATAGGCCGCTATGTCAGCCAACAGTGTGCTAAAGGAACAGAGGCTCAGGAACAGAGCTGGAAGGCCCTGGAGGCTTATCTTGATAATCCGGAGATGCAGGAAGAGGTGGCAAGTTTGTATAAAGAAGAGTTTGCTGACAACCAGAGAGTACAGAAATATACCACGAAGACGATTACCCGTTTGATGACCCGTCGCTTTATGAGGAGTATGTTCCAGAAGTTTGCCTACCATCCCGTTGAAGAATGGTCTGACGTCATCCCCGCTTCGAAGAGTTCTGCTAAGAAATACTACCTGTTTGCCTCGTTGGGCAAGAAGAACTTCAATAAGAATCTGAAGGCACTGCGCGAGCTGTATGAGATAGAGAAGGACGAGGAATACTATGACTACGAGGACGACACCTACGACGAGTATGAAGACAATGACGGCGAGGAAGACTACTGGGACGATGAGGATCCAGCAGAGGATGCGCCTGCAAAAGTGGTGTCAGACAAGGTGCTGGATATGATTTATCGTATTCATGCTGCCAAGGAGTTGGGCTATTTCCTGGACGACTGGCAGTGGCTGTTGGACAAGGAACTCATCACGGAGAAAGATGTGAAAGTATTCAATGGTTGGCAGAGTATAACATATTACATAAAGCAATTCGGCGTGACGTATGATGGTGGTACCCTGATGAACAACTTCCTGAGTTTTGTCAAGAACAACCGCAACGACAAGAAGTGCCGCATGCTCTTCATCTATGGCTCCAACGATCCCTGGACGGGTGCCGCTATTCCAGACCCTGCTGCTGACGACCCCTACGTCAAGAAGTATGTCGTGCGCAATGGTGTACACAGTGGTCACCTCACCTATGACTCACATTACACCTCCAGCGACAAGAACTATATCATCAGCACCGTCAGGACGATGATGAAGAGCAACTAATACTATAACCAGAACGATTGCTGATATGAAGAAATACCTGTTATCCATAGCAATGGCTGTGCTGGTCTTATGCACCATGCATGCAGCAAGTGTAGATCGCCAGCAAGCTGCCCAGCAGGCTCGCGACTTTATGTCGAAGAACTTCAGCCCGTCCTCATACGCCCGACGAGCTGCACAGACCATTCCACTCAACAGTGTGGAGACTGGTCAGTCGTTGGTCTATGCCTTCAACGTCGAGGGTGGAGGCTTTGTGGTGGTGGCAGGTGACGACTGTGCACCAGCCATTCTCGGTTATAGCGAGGCTGCAACGATTGATCCTACTGATATGCCCGATGGCATGAAGGCTCTCTTTGCCCAATACCAGCAGGAAATGCAATTGATGAAGAACAGCGGACAGCGTGCGGCTGCCATTGATAATCTTGGAGAAGCGATTCCCTCCCTGATGGAATGCAAATGGGGACAGAGGGCACCTTATTATTATATGTGTCCGCGCTATGCACCGAAGAAGAACAAGCGTCTGGCCTATTCCCTGACAGGATGTGTGGCAACAGCGATGGCTCAGATTATGTATTACCACAAGTATCCGTCAGCAGTCACGGAGTTGCCTGGCAGTTATTACAACAAGAGCAGAAAGCGCATGGTGCAACCCATTGATGTCAGTAAGACGCTGGAATGGGACAAGATGCTTCCGACCTATGGTGACCGTGATGACCCACAGGGAACGCAGGAACAACAAGATGCTGTTGCCAAGCTGTTGCGACTGGTAGGACAGAGTGTCTGTATGAAATATACGCCCACCTTGTCACTTTCCAACGAGAGTGGTGTCTTGACCAGTCTTGTCAACATCTTCAACTATGATGCCTCTACTATCAAGGCTCTTCGACGTGTCAACTACTCATACAATGAATGGATACGGATGATCTATCAGGAACTGGCCAACAAGCGCCCTGTGTATTACTCAGGAGGTTCCAACGCTGGTGGTCATGCCTTTGTCGTTGATGGCTATTCCCACGAAGACTTCTTCTATATCAACTGGGGATGGTATGATAAGCAAAGCAATGCTTTCCGCCTGTCGCTGTGCAACCCCAGCAAGAAATATGAGGGTGGGGGCAGCGGCGATTCCGGCTATTTTGCCCGTCAGGCTGCTATCATTGGCATACAGCCTGCCACAACGCCCCAACACATGGAGCCAGTGCTGAACACCTACAATAAGCTGAATGGTAAATACAGCTATCAGCGCACTTCTGACAATGAGGACTTTGACATCACAGGTGCCATCAATCAGTATGTGGGGAACGATTCGCACTTCAACAGCAATTTCGACTACGGAGCCATCGTCAAGGATGCTACAGGAAAGACGGTGCAAAGTCTGTTGCCGCTGAACGACAATCTGAAAGGTCTGTACTTGAAAGCTGGCCGAAGTGTTTACTATAGTTCTGAAGCCATCCATATCAGCGGCTCACTGGGCAACGGCACCTATACCCTGCAGTTCCTCCATCGCGTTAGTGAAACGGGAACATGGAAACCCTTTGTTCCTACGTATAACATCATGTTCAAGATAGACGGGAATACACTGTCCTTCGACTGTTGTCCCGACTGGCTGACAGCAAAGATGGAGGTGGCAAAACAGCCCTCTGACGACGAAGAATCTCCTCTGTATAAGGTGACGGTGACATTGGAGAATAAGAGTACTGACAAGTCGTTCCAACGCAGTATTAAGTTGTTGGCTGAAGACGAAAGTAAGAAGATAGAGAGCTATGGTTTTGCTGCCATGTTGGGACCAGGCGAGAAACAGACATGCACGCTTGACTATGCCCCTAAAGGCTATATCCCTTCCAAACTGTACCTCTATTCTGTCGAGGACTGTGCAACGCTGGGCAATGGTGTCTCCATGGGCACCGACTACCAGATGGACGGCGTCACCTTCGGAGGCAATTGTAACCTTGACAGTGACCTGAAGCTGAAGGCCGACAAGTCGTATGTGCTGAAAGCCGACAACAGCTATGAGATATGCTATACGCTCAAGAATACTGGCACGAAAGACTTCAAGGGGTATGTTGAGTTGGTAGACTCTGTGGGCACTGAAGACAGCAACTATGACTTTGACGAAGACCTTACTGAGGGTGCCAATATTACGCTGAAAGCTGGTGAGAGCAAGGTGTTGAAGATGGTTGTCGAGGATGACGGAGACGACTCGGTATTGCATAAAATTAGCCTTGTGCGCTATGATGCCGATGACCAGCCTGTCGCTATCTATGAGTCTAAACCCTTCTTCTTTGAACCCCTATTCAACTTGTCATTCAGCAATGTCAGCGTCACACCAACAGAGGATATTGACAATGAACTGGCTGACTTTATGATCAAGGGCAATCCCATGACCATCAGCGGCAAGATTGTCAATCCGGAGGAGACTGCTTTCGTAGGTTCTTTGAAACTCTACCGCTATATCATAGATTATAGCCAAGATCCTGAACTGGACGAAGAGGGTAACGACATCATCAATCCTGACCAGGTCTATACCAAGGAAGTCACCATCCCTGCCAAGGGCAGCATCGACTTTACGCAGCAGTTTGACTTGCAGAATCTGGTGAAGGACAAGAAGTATAGTGTCGTAGTTGAATTTAAACTCAACGCTCTTCGCCAGTCGTCTGAAGAAGTGAACATGTACTACTCTTCAGCCTATATGCTCAACAATGGTACATCTACAGGCATTGAAATCGTTGAGGCTGTGAAGTCGAAAGGTGATAGCTCAACGTATTACGACCTGCAGGGTCGTCGCATCAGTGGTCGCCCCACTCGTGGTATTTACATCAAAGGAAACAGTAAAATACTGATGAAGTAAACATCGGTTGGGAATAATAAAAATTTTTGCCCTATGAAACAGTTGAAATATTGGATATTAACCGCTCTGCTTCTGTTGGCTGTTACAGACCTGACAGCTCAGTCGTTTAAACTCTCCGCAGGTTTGCGTGAGATGCTGACAGAAGATGCTACCGTGCTACGTCGTGTGGCTGACAGCCAGTCGCGCATCAGCCTCATTATGAAGGTTAAAGAAGCTCAGCAGATGGCCCAGGTGTGTGCCGACTATGGTATGGAGATGGTGACAGACTTGGGACACATTGCCGTAGTGGCTGTCCCTGTTGATCAGATAGAAAAAGCAGCCAGCGACCCCCGTGTGGTACGCATGGAGAAGGAGGGTGGTTTCCACTATTGTATCGACAAAGCCCGCGAGACTGTTAATGTCAATCCGGTGACCAACGGACAGAGTCCTCTGTCACAAGCCTATACGGGCAGTGGTATTCTGGTGGGCGTGCTGGACTGCGGCTTCCAGTACAACCATCCCACCTTCATCGATGCCAATGGAAAGTCGCGCATCCTCAAGTCGTGGGACAAGGAGAAGACCGATGGTGAACCCAAAGATATCGTGCTGACTACCTCTGACGAGATTCTGGCACATGAGTGCAGTTATGGTTCTCGCTATGGCAAAGACCCCTCTAATCACGGCTCTCATGTGGCAGGCATTGCTGCAGGCTCTGGACGCTACAAAGGCATGGCTCCCGAGAGTGGTATCGTTCTTTCCGATTTTAATGTGCCGATGGTGAAGGAGGGTAGCTCTCAGCTCTATTCCGATGGTGTGCTGACAGGCATGAGTAACCTGTTCAGCTATGCTACGGAGGTGCAAAAGCCAATGGTCGTCAATGCTAGTCTCGGCAATAATATGGGTTTCTCTACTGAGACGAAACTGATGCAGGAAGCCTTTGCGCAACTGACAGGTCCTGGACGCATCATCGTGGCAGCACAAGGCAACGAGGGTGACGAGAAGGAGGGTTGTTGCTACCTGAGCTCGGGCACCAATACACAAGGAGATGTCAACATGAAGTGTGGTGACCTGAAGATAAGTTCCGACATTTATTGGCGCAGTGCCGCTTCACTGTCTGTCGTGTTCGATATCAAGAAAGGCAACGACACAAAGACTGTTACTATCAATAGCAGCGAACTGACGAATGAGGTCAAAGTCAGCGACCAGGGCGACTATGTCGTCAAGAGTTTGCGACTGGACGATGCTCCTGATGGCAAACAGGTATGGAAGGTTAGCTTTGTTCCTAAGAATGAAGGTGGCTTCGACCTGAATATCGTTGCTAAGGTGACGGGGTCGCAGCCTTTTGAGGCTTATACCAAGTTCTTGAATCTGATAAATGCTCCACAGGGTTTCACGCTCTCTACAGCCTACACCTGCTGTGTCCCTGCAGCATTCCCCAATGTCATTGCCGTAGGTAACTTTTGCAATCGCAATTTCCCCAACGATGTTCAGGATAAGGTGGGTGTGATGAACACATCCTCGTCGTGGGGACCTACATGGGATGGTCGCAACAAACCCGACGTCTCGGCACCAGGCAGCATCCTCTCTGCTGGTAACTGGTATTGCCCTGAGAATGAGGAAGAGAAGACAAAAGAGACCTATGACATTCCTGGCAAAGAATATAAAGAAACGTGGGTAGGACAGAATGGCTCATCACAGGCCTCGCCTACTGTGGCTGGCATCGTAGCCCTATGGCTTCAAGCCAAGCCAGACCTTACACCTGACGACGTGCTGGGCATTATCCGTGAGACGTCAAAGGCCATAGAGACCATTCCCAATAACCATTCGGGAGCAGGCATCATCAATGCCTATGCAGGACTTTGCAAGATCCTGGGCTTGCCCACTGCTATCCCCGCGCTGAGCAAGAATCAGCCAGAGGGTGTCACGTTCCGCCTTGCTGGTGACGTGCTCTATGCCGATGGTGCAGAGGATGGTTGCCCTGTCACCGTATATAGTCTCTCAGGTGCTGTGCTCCAGAAGACTACAGTGCAACAGGGCAGTATCAGTCTGCATGGTTTCCAGAAAGGTGTCTATGCCATCCAGTTAGGCACTCAAGGCTCGACGCTGGTACGCAAATAAGATAGTTATTTCCTGACTATCACACTGCCGCTGGCTTGGTGTGTGGCCAGTATCAGCACCTCTGCAATCTGCACATGTGCTGGTGCATTGGCAGCATAGACAGCGACGTCAGCAATGTCGTCGCCTGTCAGGGGCTTGATGCCAGTATATAGTTTCTTGGCACGATCGCTGTCGCCATGGAAACGGATGTTGCTGAAGTTCGTCTCCACCAGTCCAGGTTTTAGGTTGGTCACACGGATGGCAGTATCTGCCACGTCGATGCGCAGACCATCTGTCAACGCTTTTACGGCAGCCTTCGTGGCACAATAGACGTTGCCACCAGCATAGGCGGCATCGCCAGCCACTGAACCAATGTTGATGATTTGTCCGCGATTGCGCTCTACCATGCCAGGAACGACAAGACGAGTCATCGTCAGCAGTCCCTTGATGTTTGTGTCAATCATGGTCTCCCAATCATCCAAATCGCCTTGGTACTCAGGCTCCAGACCCAGTGCCAGACCAGCATTGTTTACCAGCACATCAATCTCTCGCCACTCTTCTGGCAGTTCGTCAATAGCCTGCTTTGCCTTCTCGCGATCTCTCACATCGAATGCCAGCGTCAGCACTTTCGTGCCCTTCGCCTCCAGTTCCTCACGAATCTCCGACAGTCGCTGCTCGTTTCTGCCTGTTAGTATCACCTTGTCGCCGTTTTCAGCGAACTTCCTGGCGCAACCCAAGCCTATTCCGCTTGTTGCCCCTGTTATCAATACGATTTTGTTCATAATCAGTTCTTTTTCTTTTGTTTTCTAGAATATTATTGCTATCTTTGCGCTCTCTATGAGAAAGATGAAACGGATATACTTGGTGAAGAAATTGCCTCTGGGCAAGAACTATTATGCCATCTGTTTGTTTGGCTTTGTTCTTTCCGTTCGTCCATTAAGCGCTACGGAACTGAACCATGAACTGATTCATGCTGCCCAACAGAAGGAACTTCTGTATATCCCATTCTTCCTTTGGTACGGCATAGAGTGGCTCTTCTTGTTTCTCAAGTATAGGAACTGGGAAAAAGCCTATTTCCACATCCGCTTTGAACAAGAGGCCTACCATCATCAAGCCGACCTAGACTATCTGAAGCACAGAAAACATTTCCGTTATCACTCGTCGATGACTTCAAGATAGAAGCTGAACGGACGGAAGCCGTCGTTGCAACTAATCATGGCACTCATCGGGTTCTTCATCCAGCCATCGAAGAAGTTGCCCTCGCCACGAGCTAGAGATTCTACAAAAGACCTCATGGATTCCCAGGCAGAGGGGCACAGCCCTTCAGGCTGTTGACCATCGACGGAAATCCATTGCTGGCCAGTGCTGACATTGCAGGTGTGCTCTATCGGATTCTCATACTTCGCCATCAAATCCTCATAGATGGTCTGACGAATAGCCGTGATTCTTACTTTGTTCATGAGAAAGAAAGATACCAGACTGTTAATATCCGAGGTTCTCACCAACCAACACAACGACATGACGGCCTCGTGGAGAGTTCCTGAGGAAGTGGACGTAGTTGCAGATAGACTCTGGCGAGTTGCAGTTGTGGCACACACCATCCGTCTGGCAAGGCGTTTTGATGTCGAAACGGGCGGCATTGATGGGCGATGCTGTGCTACGCGCTCTGGCGAGAGCCGCCTCTACGTTCTGCGCCACCTTGTTCAGGCCAATGACGAAGATAACCTTCTTGGGTCCCCAGGTGATAGCTGCCACACGATTACCATTGCCATCGATGTTCACGATGACGCCGTCCTCAGAGATGGCATTGGCACTGGACAGATAGACATCAGTCGAGAATGCCTTGAGATACATCTCCTGCTTCTCCTCTGGCGTCGTCACCAAGTCGCGATCAAGCACCTCCAATGTGCCACGATTCTTGAGATATTGTGGGATGCCCAGGTCACGGACAGTCATTGTTCCGCCCCACGTCACACTACTTCCGTCCTCAATGAGTTCGGAAACCTTCTTCACTGCCTCGTCTGCTGTCGCACAATAGAAACCCTCTATGTGGCGACGCTTCAGGTTCTTGATAATCGTTTGAGCCAGATGCTCATTTCTTTGTTCTTGTGGTGTCATAATGAGTAGTTTTTAAATATGTGTGATGGGGAATTATTTTCCCTGATACCATTGCTGGAGAATGTAGAAGGCTTTCTTCTTCTCGCCCTTGTCGGAGTAGAGACCCTTGCGGTTGTAGTAGTCTTGGATGCCGTTGAGCACGCGACGAGGCGAGCGGAAGTCCTTGAGTACCCAGGGCGTGGTGCCTGCCAGTCCGTCAATCTTGTCGAGCATAGCGGTATTCTCTATGTAGAGGTTCTCTTGGAACTCCTCCGTCCAGCGCTGGTTCTTGGCACCATGCAGACCATACTTGGCACCACCACCAAACTCGCTGACGATAACGGGCTTGTCGTAGGGGATCTCCCATTCCATCTTGGGCGCGTCATTGACGTCACGATACCAACCTATGTACTGGTTGAAGGCAACGACATCGACATGCTGGTGCATGTTGTCGTGCAGGCGGTTCTTGTAGTTTGAGGCCCCAGTGACCTCCATGGCCATCGAGATGAGACGAGAGTTGTCGAGACTGCGTGCATACTGTGCCAGACGTCCCAGGAACTGGTCGCGCTGGGCAGAGTGGGGTGTCTCGTTGGCAATAGACCAGATGATGATGTTCGCACGGTTCTGGTCGCGCAGAATCATATCCGTTACCTGTTGCTGGGCATTGGCATAGGTCTCTGGGTTGGTCCAAGCAATGGTCCAGTAGCAGGGTATCTCGCTCCAGACAAGGATACCCATGCGCTCTGCCTCACGAATCATATTCTCGTTGTGAGGATAGTGTGCCAAACGAACGAAGTTGCAGCCCAATTCCTTGGCCCACGACAACAGGGTATGGGCATCGCTCGTACTGTTGGCACGACCACCACCGTTAGGCTTCTCCTCGTGCATGCTGATGCCTTTCAGGAAGATGGGCTGTCCGTTGAGTAACAGTTGTTTGCCGCGTGTCTCGATAGTACGGAAACCAATGGAGTCGACCAATGTTTCACTATCCATGCTGATTTCTACGCGATAGCGTTTGGGATTATCAGGCGACCAACGCTGGGGCTTGGCCTTCATGCTGAGGCTGGCAGTGCCGTCGGCAGTAGTGGTGACCTGCTTCTTGATTTTCAACTCAGGGATGGCCAGCGTAACCTGACGATTCGCCTCCTGCTTGTTCAGCTTGACAGAGAAGAGCAGTTGGCTGGTATTCGTCTTGTCCAGCAGCAGACGATAGTTCTCAATATAGGTGGGGGCTACCTCGACGAGGTAAACGTCGCGTGTGATGCCCCCATAGTTCCACCAATCGAAAATCTGGGTGGGGACATTCTCAGCACGTCGCTTGTTGTCTGCCTTGACGATGACAACATTTTCGCCCTCTTTCAACAGGTCTGTAACATCCATGTTGAATGGCGTGAAGCCACCAATATGATGACCAGCGAGCTTGCCATTGACATAGACGTAGGAGTCGTAGTTGATAGCGCCAAAATAGAGCAGCGTGCGACGCTCTGCCTTGGAGTGCCAATCAAAGCTGCGCTTAAACCAGACGGTACCCTCATAGAAGAACAATTGGTCGTCCTGCGTGTTCCAATCTCCAGGAATCTGCATGGTCGGTGCCTTGTCGAAATCGTATTCTATCAGGTCTTCCGGACGCTGGGGCTTGGCATTGAGAAAGAAACCCCAGCGGGTGGGATTCATGCGATAGTCGTAATAGCCTTCTTCCTGTACATCGACGATGTAATGCCACTCGCCATTGAGCGATGTGGTCTGACGAGCCATGATGTTGGCAACCTGTGGGATGATTTCTGCATTCATGGGGGCCAATCCCACGAACAACAAGAGCGCTGACAGAATCTGTTTCATTGCATTAGCGTGTTTTTAGTGAATTGCGAGTGCAAAATTACAAAAAATAATTCGTAATTCGACAGTTGTAATTCGTAATTTTTTTGTAATTTTGCCGTCATGAAACAAGAACAAATCAGAGAACGCCTGGCAGCGCTGCGCCAGGAACTGCGCAGAGAACATCTGTCAGCCTATATCTTCCTGACAGCCGATGCCCATCAGAGCGAATATACTGCTGACTACTGGAAGGGTAGGGAGTGGATAAGTGGCTTCAACGGATCGGCAGGTACCGCTGTAGTCACGCTGACGAGTGCAGCCCTGTGGACCGATTCGCGCTACTTCATTGCTGCAGCAGAGCAGTTGGAAGGTACGGAGTTCCAGTTGATGAAACTGAAGGTGGAGGGGACACCGACCATCGCCGAGTGGTTGGGAAAGGAGTTGGCAGGTATGGACGATAAGTCGGTAGGCATCGATGGTATGACGGCATCAGTAAATACCGTAGAGGAACTGATAGGTGACCTGCGTAAACAGGGAGGTGTCACGTTGCAAACGAACTTCGACGTGCTGAAACGTATCTGGACCGATCGCCCTGATATTCCTCTTAATAAGGTTGAATTACAACCCATTGAACTGACTGGTGAGGACGTACAGAGCAAACTACAACGCATCCGTAAGGCCTTGCGTGAACAGCATGCGGATGGTATGCTGATGGCTGCTCTTGACGATATTGCATGGACACTGAATCTGCGTGGCTCGGATGTGCATTGTAATCCTGTCTTTGTGTCATACCTGTTGATAGCGTCGCAAAGTGTGACTTTATATATAAATAAGGTGAAGTTGACTGCTGAGGTGGAGGGATACCTGAAAGACAACGGCATCAGCATTGCCTCCTACGAGGATGTTGCTAAGGGACTGCGCGACTACTTTGAGTATAACATCTTGATAGATGCTGACGAGGTGAACTATACGCTCTTCAAAAATATAAAGCGTGAGGTGGTAAGGGCAACGTCGCCTGTGCCCCTGATGAAAGCGGTGAAGTGTCGGGCCGAACAGGAGGGGTTCCGTCGTGCAATGGTGCGTGACGGGGTGGCAATGGTGAAGTCCTTGAAGTGGCTGGAGGAGAATCCCCAGCAGACGGAACTCTCTGTCAGCGACAAACTGGAACGTTTGCGTGCCGAACAACCACTTTATAGAGGTTTGTCGTTCGATACCATCGCTGCTTACGAACAGCATGGTGCCATTGTGCACTACGAACCTACCCCAGAGAGTGATGTGGCACTAGAAACAAAAGGATTCTTGTTGCTGGATAGTGGTGCACAGTATCAGGATGGAACGACGGACATAACTCGTACAATCGCCTTGGGACCATTAACGGACGAACAACGCAAGGTCTATACGCTGGTGCTGAAAGGTCATATCGACCTGCAGATGCTGAAATTTCCTGACGGAGCAACAGGAACGCAGATTGATGCCATTGCCCGTCAGCCATTGTGGCAGGCAGGTCTAAACTTCCTACATGGAACGGGTCATGGCGTGGGCAGTTATCTGAATGTACATGAAGGACCGCATCAGATTCGCATGGAATGGAAACCTGCCAAGTTGCGTGCAGGTATGACCGTTACCGATGAGCCAGGTGTCTACTTGGAAGGACGTTTTGGCGTGCGCATCGAGAATACATTATTGGTGGTTCCTGACAAGGAAACGGAGTGTGGCCGATTCCTGGGATTTGAAACACTAACGCTCTGTCCGATAGATACTAAACCGATTGTGAAAGAGTTGCTTACGGATGATGAACGACAATGGTTGAACGACTATCATCGGAGAGTCCGTGAACAACTAAAACAGTACCTTTCTGTTGAAGAACAGGCTTGGTTGGCGGCTGCAACAGCCCCGATTTGACCAAAATGATGGGTGAAAACATAAAAAGTTCTCAAAAAACTTGGCAGTTCGCTGAAATTGTAGTAACTTTGCACCCGCTTTTCGTGGCACTATGTCCGAAGCGGTAAGAAATTAACATTAACAAATAAAATAAATTAAAGCAAAAAGTAACATGATTATTGTACCAGTAAAGGAAGGCGAGAACATCGAGAAGGCCCTCAAGAAGTTTAAGAGAAAGTTTGAGAAGACAGGCGTTGTTAAGGAACTTCGTTCACGCCAGCAGTTTGACAAGCCCTCTGTACTGAAGCGCCTCAAGATGGAACACGCTGTTTACGTACAGAAGCTGCGCGCTACCGAGGAGTAAAAAAAAGAACGCAGAATATTTGGTAGTTTCAGAATTTTTTCGTAACTTCGTTGCCGAAAAGATATGTAACGAGTTATGATGACTGAAGATTTTCTGAACTACTTGCGTTACGAACGAAACCGTTCGGAATTGACAGTGCGCAGGTACGAGCAGAGTCTGAGAGACTTTGAATCGTACTTCAAAAATCGAGAAGGTCAGCTCTCGTGGGAGTCGGTAGACTCGGACGTCATCCGTGACTGGATGGAGAGTATGATGGATAAAGGCGACATGGGTTTTGCTTTGTCGAGAGGTCTCGTTACTCATGACCCTTCCTATGTAGTGAAGGGTCCCAAGAAGCAAAAGCCATTACCACAGTTTGTTCGCGAGGAGGAAATGAATCGTCTGTTGGATACTCCGCAGATGTGGCAGGAGGGTTTTGATGGCCTTCGCGCGCGTACCATAATAATATTATTTTATGAAACGGGCATCCGACTCGCTGAACTGATAGGATTGGATGTGGCGGATGTAGACTTTGCTGCCCACCAGATTAAGGTGACGGGTAAGCGCAATAAGCAGCGTATCATTCCTTTTGGCGAAGAGTTGGAAAAGGCTTTGCAGGAATACTTGAGTCAGCGTAATGCTTTACCATTGCAGATGGAGCCAGCCCTGATACTAAGTGACAAGGGAAGGCGGATGACTCGTAGTCTGGTGGAGAAAATTGTGAAACAACACCTTTCGCTGACAACGACACTGAAGAAACGTACGCCACATGTGCTTCGGCACTCTTTCGCTACGGCAATGCTGAACAATGGCGCAGGCCTGGAAGATGTGCGTCTGTTGTTGGGACATGAGAGCGTGGCTACCACGCAGATCTATACGCATACAACGTTCGAACAATTAAAACGAGTATATGAGAATGCCCATCCAAGGGCTTAACCTTATTTATTTACCCTTAAAAACAGGAGGTAACTATGGAAATTAAGATTCAGTCAATTCATTTTGACGCTACTGACAAGTTAGAGGCGTTTATCGAAAAGAAATCCAAAAGGTGGAGATCCAGTGCAAACTGGTGAAGCCTGCTACGGCACAAAACAAGGAGGTCAGCATGAGTGTTGCTGTTCCGGGAACGACGCTTTTCGTAGAGAAGACAAGTGATACTTTTGAGGAAAGTACAGACCTTTGTGTGGATTCTATGAAGGTCCAACTGCAAAAATTCAAGGAAAAATTGCGCAATAGATAAAAAAAAGCTCGAAAAGTTTTGGTAATTCGAAAATAATGACTACCTTTGCATCCGCTTTCCGACAATAAAGACTCCAATCGGGGAGCGGATGCTTAGAGCAAGCCTCTTTAGCTCAGTTGGCCAGAGCACGTGATTTGTAATCTCGGGGTCGTTGGTTCGAATCCGAAGAGGCTCTGCTTAACGAAAGCTGACAAGTGTGAGGCTAAAACATTAAGGGTGGTTTCCAGAGCGGCCAAATGGGGCAGACTGTAAATCTGTTGTCTTTCGACTTCGGTGGTTCGAATCCATCACCACCCACTTCCAAACAAGGAAGTAGATGTTGCGGAAATAGCTCAGTTGATAGAGCACTAGCCTTCCAAGCTGGGGGTCGCGGGTTTGAGCCCCGTTTTCCGCTCATAGCTCGCTGTTATAGCTCAGTGGTAGAGCACTTCCTTGGTAAGGAAGAGGTCCTGAGTTCAAATCTCAGTAACAGCTCTTGAGAAAACGACGATTTAAATCGGATTACTTTTAATAAAACAATAAACAAAGAAAAGCTATGGCTAAAGAGAATTTTGTGCGCACCAAACCGCACGTAAACATTGGTACAATTGGTCACGTTGACCATGGTAAGACAACTCTGACTGCTGCTATCACCACGCACGTAAACATTGGTACAATTGGTCACGTTGACCATGGTAAGACAACTCTGACTGCTGCTATCACCACTGTGTTGGCTAAGGCAGGTCTTTCTGAGGTTAAGTCTTTCGACCAGATTGACAATGCTCCTGAGGAGAAGGAGCGTGGTATCACTATTAACACCGCTCACGTTGAGTACGAGACCAAGCTGCGTCACTATGCTCACGTTGACTGCCCGGGACACGCTGACTATGTGAAGAACATGGTAACTGGTGCCGCTCAGATGGATGGCGCTATCCTTGTAGTTGCTGCTACTGATGGTCCTATGCCTCAGACTCGTGAGCACGTTCTGCTCGCTCGTCAGGTAAACGTTCCCCGTCTGGTTGTATTCCTGAACAAGTGCGATATGGTTGAGGATGAGGAGATGCTGGAGCTCGTTGAGATGGAGGTTCAGGAGATTCTCGCTCAGTATGAGTTCGAAGATGATACTCCTATCATTCGTGGTTCTGCACTCGGTGCCCTGAACGGTGTTGAGAAGTGGGAGCAGAAGGTTATGGAGCTGATGGATACTTGTGATACTTGGATTCAGGAGCCTCCTCGTGCAACTGATAAGCCCTTCCTGATGCCTGTTGAGGACGTGTTCTCAATCACTGGTCGTGGTACTGTTGCTACAGGTCGTATTGAGACTGGTGTTATTCACGTAGGTGACGAGGTTGAGCTGCTCGGTCTGGGTGAGGACAAGAAGTCAGTTGTTACTGGTGTTGAAATGTTCCGTAAGATTCTTGACGAAGGTCAGGCTGGTGATAACGTAGGTCTGTTGCTCCGTGGTATCGATAAGAACGAGATCAAGCGTGGTATGGTGCTCTGCCATCCTGGACAGATTAAGCCCTTCAAGAAGTTCAAGGCTTCTATCTATGTCTTGAAGAAGGAAGAGGGTGGTCGTCACACTCCATTTGGAAACAAGTATCGTCCTCAGTTCTATCTCCGCACAATGGACTGCACAGGTGAGATCACTCTGCCTGCAGGTGTTGAGATGGTAATGCCTGGTGATAACGTTGAGATCACTGTTGAGCTGATTTACGCTGTTGCTCTGAACCAGGGTCTGCGTTTCGCTATCCGTGAAGGTGGCCGCACCGTTGGTTCTGGTCAGATCACTGAGGTGTTCGAGGACTAATAGTCCATTTTGCCGCAACAATGTTGCAGCATATAAGACCATAAAATTTCAAGCCCCCGCTTACGGGTGGGGGCTTATTTACGGGAATAGCTCAGTTGGTAGAGCATCGGTCTCCAAAACCGAGGGTCGTGGGTTCGAGTCCTCCTTCCCGTGCTAAGAAAGAAGATAATATGAAGATTTTTAAGACATTCATCAATTATTGCAAGGCCTGCTATGATGAGCTGGCTCATAAGGTAACTTGGCCTACTTACAAGGAACTGACACAGAGTGCAGTCGTTGTTCTTTCGGCCTCGTTGATAATTGCTGTAGTAGTATGGCTGATGGACGTGGCTTTCAAGGCTGTCATGAGTGCCGTTTATCCTAATTAATAGATTAAGAGCAATGGCTGAAACATCAGGAATGAAATGGTACGTGCTGCGTGCTGTTAGCGGAAAGGAAGGTAAAGTGAAAGAGTATATCGATGCTGCCAAGAAGCACAATGATGTACTTGGTTCTCACGTTGGTGAGATTCTTCTTCCTACTGAGAAGTATGCCATGCTTCGTAATGGTAAGCGTGTCATCAAGGAGAAACTTTTCCTTCCTGGATATGTCTTGGTACAAGCAAGTCTTCAGGGAGAGGTAGCTCACATGTTGCGTTTTATCCCTAATGTGCTTGGATTCCTTGGTGGTCTTGATAATCCACAGGAAGTCAGACAGTCAGATATCAATCGTATTCTTGGTACTGCAGAAGAGACAACAATTGAGAGTGCAGAGCTCAATATTCCATATAGTGTTGACGAGACTGTCAAGGTAACTGATGGACCTTTCAGTGGTTTCAGTGGCATCATTGAGGAGGTGAATACTGAGAAGCATAAGTTGAAGGTAATGGTTAAGATCTTCGGTCGTAAGACCCCTCTGGAGTTGTCATTCACACAAGTCGAGAAAGAATAGGGCATTTGTTACGGAATGCTCGTTCTATATACGGTCAAGGGAGGCTTCCACTCTCGTGACTTATATATAACTCAATAAATTTTAAAAACAGAAATGGCTAAAGAAGTTGCTGGATTAATCAAATTACAGATTAAAGGTGGCGCTGCGAATCCCTCTCCTCCCGTAGGACCTGCTTTGGGTTCGAAGGGTATTAATATTATGGGATTCTGCAAAGAGTTCAACGCCAGAACCCAGGATAAGGCAGGAAAGATTCTTCCTGTTGTTATCACCTACTATGCAGACAAGTCTTTTAGCTTCATTATCAAGACTCCTCCCGCAGCTGTTCAGTTGCTGGAAGCAGCAAAGGTTAAGGGCGGTTCTGCCCAGCCTAACCGTAAGAAGGTAGCCAGCGTTACTTGGGAACAGGTTCGCGCTATCGCTGAGGACAAGATGGCTGACCTGAATTGCTTTACTATCGAGTCTGCTATGAAGTTGATTGCAGGTACAGCACGTAGCATGGGTATCACTGTTAAAGGGGACTTCCCTGGTAAATAATAAATAACTTCAATTAAGAAAATGAGTAAACTGACAAAAAATCAA
>CACYBB010000019.1 GCA_902772585.1 uncultured Bacteroidales bacterium
AAGAATTATGATTTTAACACTTAATTTTTGGCGTGTTTTTGGCGTGATATTATAAATTGATTTATATCAAATTATCATTATGCTTATATTGATTAATTTTTATTTCTCTTGTAATTCAGGCATTTATGTAAAAGTATAACAAAGATGATAAATTTCAGTCTCAATACATGTTGGCGCCTCATCCCGACCTATTAAAGGCCACTCAAGATATGATTTAATACCTTGGGTGGTCTGTTTCTTTGTACTTTCGCTCGAAAAAACAAGAAAAAACAAGTTTTCTCTTGGTTTTTTGCTCACTTATTCGTACCTTTGCAGGCTGAAAACAAACAAAACGAACATGAATTATCTTGATAGAAACGAATTTAATTTCGAGCCAAGTCAGAAAGTTATCGACGCTGTAAAGAGCTTTGACCCCAAGGATTTATGCTTCTACACCCGTATCTACGACCAGGGCAAGAAGAGTGTTATCTCTGTTCGCGTGAGCGAAATCTATGGTGTTCCCGAAGAGCAGGTTCTGTTGACCTATGGTGGCGAGGACATGCTGAAGAATTCCATCCACTATTTTCTGAGCAAGGGCGACAATAAGAAGATTCTCATTCCCGAATTCTCGTGGTGGTACTACAACCGTGTAGCCTCTGAGTGCGACGGCGTATTCGAGATGTACCCCCTGCACGAGCAGGAGGACACCTTCGCCTACGATGTCGACGAGGTCATTGAATACACCAACCGTCTGCATCCCCGTATGCTGTTGCTGGCCTCGCCCAACAACCCGACAGGTAATGGTTTGACCCCCGACGAGGTGGGTCGTATTATGGAGAATATCCCTGCCGACACAATGGTACTCATCGATGAGGCATACGCAAGCTTCATCTCAACGGACACAGCCTATATCGCTCCGTTGGTGAACAAATACAACAACCTGATTATCTCGCGCACCCTGTCGAAGTTCTACGGACTTCCCGGCCTGCGCTGTGGCTTCGGCTTCATCGGCAAGGGCCACGATCAGTTCCTAAGCTATGTGAACAAATACCTGGGGTACAACCGTTTCTCAGAGGCTGTTGCTTTGGCGGCCCTCGAAAGTGATGAGCACTACCGCCATGTTGCCGACGATATGGAATGGGGCCGTCAGCTTTACAAGAAGGAACTTGGCAACCTGCCTGGCTTCAAGGTTTACAAGTCTGTTGCCAATTTCATCCTTATCAAGTATCCTATCGCCATCAAGGAATCCCTGATGGAAGCCCTGAAGGTTCAGGACTACAAAATCAAGTTCATGGGCGACAAGGGACTTGAGGAGTGCCTGCGCATCACGCTGGGTCGCAAGGAACAGACTCAGGTAGTTTGCGATACCATTAAGAAGTGTTACGAAGCTATTAAGTGATGGACGAGAAATTTAAAGCAACACTAAAATCATCAGAGACGGAAGACTGGCTTGATCTCCATGTCATCCGTCCTTTCTGTTATTATCTGGCTGTCTTCTTTAACAAGTTCGACATCAATCCTAACACTGTCACCATCTGGTCAATGATTATCGGTGCTGCTAGCGCCATCTTCTTTGGCTGTGGCAGTTTCTACTATAGTGGCTCTTGGGGTCTCATAATGAACATCATCGCTATTGTACTGCTGATGATTGCTGACATTCTCGACTGTACCGATGGTCAGTTGGCCCGTTTGTCTGGCAAGAAGAGTCGTCTGGGACGCATCCTCGATGGTGTAGCCGGTTTCGCATGGTTCATCCCCATCTACCATGTGCTGGTATATCGTTTTTACCTCCATCACGACCTTGAGTTCGGATGGCTGGGCATTGAGAACACCCAGGAGAATACGCTGATAGCCACTGCTGTGGTATATGTGCTTGGTCTTATCTCAGGCATTATGGGTCTAGCAGGTCAGCAGCGTATGGCCGACTACTATATCCAGGTACACCTCTTCTTCCTGAAGGGCGAGAAGGGTGCAGAGCTCGACAATTCTGAGCGCCAGCAGGAAATCTACAATCAGATGACACCTGAGACTCACAGTTTTGCTGAGCGTTATTTCCAGAAATCATACATCGACTACACCAAGAAACAGGAAGGTATCACTCCCCAGTTCCAACGCCTGATGCGTAAGTTGCGCGACAAGTTCGGTTCCATGGAATACATGCCTGAGAGCATTCGCAAGGATTTCCACGACGCCTCTCTTCCTGTCATTTTCTGGAATGGTCTGCTAACGTTCAATTTCCGTTCATTCTGGCTATTCTTGTTCTGCCTGATTGATATCCCCGTCATGAACTTTGTTTGGGAGATTGTCGGCATGGGACTACTGGCCTGGTATGTCAACCGTCGTCACGAATCGTTCTGTAAGCGAATAGCCGATGGTCTGGACTAAGCAGCGACTGAATAACCTGTTTTTCTTCCTTGGCTGTGCAGCATGCGTAGTCATGCTGTTTACCTTTGATGTTAGCTTTGTCGAGTTGTGGCAGCACCTCTGTCATGCTGGTTACTGGCTCATCCCCATCCTCGGCATCTGGATAGTGGTCTATGGTCTCAACGCATTCGCTTGGCAAGCCATCATCGAAGGAAATATTGGCAAAAAGGCACCTGTCAGTTTCTGGAGAATCTACAGACTTACCATCACGGGCTATGCCCTGAACTATGCCACTCCTGTTGGTGGACTGGGTGGTGAGCCCTATCGTATCATGGAATTGTCGAAGAACATCGACAAGCAGCACGCCACCTCATCAGTGATACTGTATGCTATGATGCACTTCTTCGCCCATTTCTGGTTCTGGTTCATCAGCATCTTCATCTATCTGGCATTGGTATTGGTAGGCGACATGCCTATGACCACAGCTATTGGCACCATCCTAGGCATCATCATCCTGTTCTGTCTGTTGGCCTTCTACATCTTCTCACGAGGCTATCGTCACGGACTGGTGGTCTATGTACTGGGACTGATAGGTAAGATACCATTCCTGAAAGGCTGGAGTCGTCGTTTCCGTGGCAACCATGCGGAGGCACTGCGTAACATCGACGCCCAGATATCTGCCCTCTACTCGCAGGACACCAAGGCATTCTATACCAGTCTGGTATTGGAATACAGTTCACGCATGGTGCAAAGCTTAGAAGTGATGTTCATGCTCCTGCTCTTTGGCATTGACAATGGTGGTGGAGTGGACGGCATGGTGCTGACCTACCTGCACTCCGTACTCATCGTGGCCTTCACCACCCTATTCGCCAACCTAATCGGTTTCCTACCCATGCAGATTGGTGTCCAGGAGGGTGGCTTCGTACTGAGCATTGCAGCCTTGGGACTCTCGGCAGCGCTGGGTTTCTTTGTCAGCATTATCTGTCGTGTTCGTGAAATCATCTGGATAGCCATCGGTATGGCGCTGATGAAAATGAAAGAATGAATAGCAAATTGTCAAATAGTAAATCGTCAAATATCATGATTGGAGTAATATTGGCTGCCGGAATGGCAAAGCGACTGCGCCCACTGACTGACGCATGTCCGAAATGTCTATTGAAGATTGGTGAGCGCACCCTATTACAACGTACCGTCGATGCAATGATAGCTGCCGACATCAATGAGTTGGTGGTGGTCACAGGTTATCGTGCTGAGATGATTCGCGAGTTCCTGACAAAACAGTATCCCTCGCTGAACATCCACTTCATCCACAATGCCGACTACGAGCACAATAATAACATCTTCTCATTGTGGATGACGCGCCCCTATACTGAGGGTAAGGACTTCCTGCTCTCCGATAGCGACATTCTTTTCGACCCGGCGCTCATCCGTGCAGTGTTGGCTGCCGATGGTAATGCACTGGCCTTGAACCGTCATGAGTGTGGCGAGGAAGAAATCAAGGTCATCGTCGATAGCGACAACCGTATCATGGAACTCAGCAAGACGTGTTCCATCGAGAAGGCCATTGGCGAGAGTGTAGGTTTCGAGAAGATGACAGCTGCATACAGCATCGCCCTCTTCCAGGAGTTGGAGCAGATGATAGAGCGCGAAGGACTCATCAACGTCTTCTACGAGCGTGCCTTCGAGCGTCTCATTCCACAGGGGCACACCTTCCGCATTGTCGACACAACCAACTTCTTCTCTATTGAGTTGGACACCCCAGAGGATTTCGAGAACGCCAAGCAACTCATTCCTGCTGCGCTCTACTAAACCACTGACAGGCTATACTGTCTCTTCGGGATATTTCTCGCTGAGATACTTCGCAAAGATGCGTGCCGCGCTCTCCACTTTGGCAGCGCAGGGACGCGTCTTATAGTATTCGGCAGTACGAGGTGAGGCGACATAGCTCGACTGCGCCTTCTCATAACCTTTCAGTCCTAGTATCTCTGCACATATCAGACTACCATTCTCTGCCTGCGACTGTGCCAGCAAGTCTTGCACCACCTTATAGCAGGCCGACTTACCCTCACGGTCACTACCCACGGTCTGTCCGCAGTCCAGTCCGACCAGCATCACCAGCCCCGATACGGCACCACACATCATGCGCATCCTGCCTACCCCACCGCCAAAGCCGGCAGCCACCTTCAGCGCCAGCGTCTCATCCATACCATAGAGGTCACAAAAGGCAGCCAAGACACTCTGGCAACAGCCATAGCCTTGCATAAAATTTTCCACTGCCCGGTTCACTCTCTCTTCCAATTCCTGTGCGTTGTATTTCATATCATTTGCTATATTCACATGGCAAAGTTACGAAGAAAATGTCAATACGGCAAACGAGTAACGAAATACGTTGTTAATTGTTCTTAAATATAGGAAAGTTGATTTGGAAAGTTGGAATTATAGCAGTAATTTTGTAGGTCTAAACAAGTACACATTATTCTATTATTCATTTTTATTCATACAACAAATGATTTATTCAAAAGAAGTTGAAAACATGTGTAGCGTTTGCAAGGGCGCTTACCATGGTCCTGCACCCATTCCCGAGGAGGGCAAATGGATTCAGGCAAAGGAGATCAAGGACATTTCGGGTTACACCCACGGTATTGGTTGGTGTGCACCTCAGCAGGGTGCCTGCAAGCTGTCGCTGAACGTGAAGGACGGCGTCATCCAGGAGGCTCTTGTTGAGACCATCGGTTGCACAGGTATGACTCACTCAGCTGCTATGGCTTCTGAGATTCTGCCTGGCAAAACCATTCTCGAGGCCCTGAACACTGACCTCGTTTGCGACGCTATCAACACCGCTATGCGCGAGCTGTTCCTGCAGATTGTCTATGGCCGCACACAGAGTGCTTTCTCTGAGGGTGGTCTGGCTATTGGTGCTGGTCTTGAGGACCTTGGTAAGGGTCTTCGTTCACAGACTGGTACACTTTATGGTACTGTTGCCAAGGGTACCCGTTACCTGGAGCTCACCGAGGGTTACATCACCAAGATGTTCCTCGACAGCAACAACGAGGTTTGCGGTTACGAGTACGTACACCTGGGCAAGATGATGGAAGCCATCAAGAACGGTATGGATGCCAACGAGGCTATGAAGAAGAACACCGGTTCTTACGGTCGTACGACTGAGGACCAGGGTGCAGTTAAGGCTATTGACCCACGTAAAGAATAAGGAGGATACGACTATGATTAGAAAAGTACAGTTTGAGAGTCAGGAGCGCCGTATCAACCAGGTTCTTGCTGCTCTGAAGGAGAATGGCATCAACTCTGTGAGAAGGCAGGCGTTGATCCTTACCAGATGTGTGAGGATACCCAGCGTATCTGCTTCGAGAACGCTAAGTGGGCATACGTATGCGGTGCTGCTATCGCCATCAAGAAGGGCGTGAAGACTGCTGCTGACGCTGCCGAGGCTATCGGTATCGGTCTGCAGAGTTTCTGCATCCCCGGTTCTGTTGCTGACGACCGTAAGGTAGGTATCGGCCACGGTAACCTCGCTGCCCGTCTGCTCCGCGAGGAGACTGAGTGCTTCGCCTTCCTGGCAGGTCACGAGTCTTTCGCTGCTGCTGAGGGTGCTATCAAGATTGCTGAGATGGCTAACAAGGTTCGCCAGAAGCCTCTGCGCGTTATACTGAATGGTCTTGGCAAGGACGCTGCCCAGATCATCAGCCGTATCAACGGTTTCACCTATGTACAGACTCAGTTCGACTACTTCACCTCTGAGCTGAAGGTTGTCAAGGAGGTTGCTTATGGCAACAACCCCAGCCGTCTGAAGGTAAAGTGCTATGGTGCTGACGATGTTCGCGAGGGTGTCGCTATCCTGTGGAAGGAGAACGTTGACGTGTCTATCACGGGTAACTCTACCAACCCCACCCGCTTCCAGCACCCCGTAGCAGGTACCTATAAGAAGGAGCGCGTGCTCGCTGGCAAGCCTTACTTCTCAGTAGCTTCTGGTGGTGGTACGGGTCGTACCCTGCACCCAGACAACATGGCTGCCGGTCCAGCTTCTTACGGTATGACTGACACTCTGGGCCGTATGCACTCTGACGCTCAGTTCGCAGGTTCTTCTTCAGTTCCTGCTCACGTTGAGATGATGGGCTTCCTGGGTATTGGTAACAACCCGATGGTAGGTGCTACTGTGGCTATCGCCGTAGCTATCGACCTTGCCCTGAACAAGAAGTAATCAGCACTGATTATCTATATCAAGACCGACGGCCCTCAACGGTCGTCGGTCTTTTTCTTTTCTAAACTTAAAATTATGAGACAGGCTTTATTTCTTTTACTCCTACTGGTTTCCACATCATCAGCTATGGCTCAGGAACGAGCCGAGGTACTGCTGGAAACAACAGAGGGCAACATCCGCATCGCCTTGTTCAACGAGACGCCCCTGCATCGCGACAATTTTCTGAAACTGGTCAAGATGCACGTCTATGACTCCCTACTCTTTCACCGTGTCATCAAGGATTTCATGATACAAGGTGGCGACCTGAACAGCAAGCATGCCCAACCTGGTCAGCTGTTGGGTTCAGGCGATTTGGACTACACCGTCGAATCGGAGTTCCGCCTGCCTCAACTGATTCACCGTCGTGGTGTCATTGCAGCAGCCCGCGAGCCTGACGAGGTCAATCCAGAGATGCGCTCTAGTGCCTGCCAGTTCTACATTGTCTGGGGCAAGCAACTGAACGATATGGAGATCAGTCGCGTACAGCAGCGATTAGACATGCACACAAAGGGCCGTGTACAACTGACGCCAGAAATGATAGAGGTCTATAAGACCCAAGGGGGCACGCCCCACCTTGATGGTCAGTACACCGTCTTTGGCGAAGTGGTTCAGGGCCTCGACATCGTCGACAAGATTCAGCAGGTGGCGACAGACAAAAACAATCGTCCCCTCACTGACATCCGCATCCTCCGCGCTACTGTCACCGTCGACCCCTTCGCACCCAAGGAAGAGCCCAAGAAGCCTAAATCCACGACTCCCAAGCGTAGAAGACGATTATGAAGAAGACGAAGATATTGTTTGTCTGTCACGGGAATATCTGTAGGAGTCCGATGGCAGAGTTTGTGATGAAGGAACTAGTAGAGCAGGCTGGTCTGACAGACCAATTCTATATTGAGTCGGCAGCGACATCGACAGAGGAGATTGGCAACGAGGTGTATCCGCCAGCCAAAAGAAAACTGGCGGAGCACAACATATCATGTAAGGGTAAGACGGCACGCCAGATGACGCGTGCGGACTACGACCGCTTTGACCTTCTGATAGGTATGGACTCGTGGAACATCCGTAACATGCAGCGCATCAGTGGGGGCGATACAGAAGGGAAGATTCGTCAGTTGATGGATTATACCAACAGGCCTGGAGACGTAGCAGACCCTTGGTACACAGGCGACTTCGAGGCTACATGGCGCGATGTGCTGGAAGGGTGCACAGCACTACTCGAAGATTTGCGCTAAAGGAATACAAAGGAAATGGGCTGCCCGTTTGGACAGCCCACGTTCTTTAACCACATAAAAATCAGCGTTATTCCTTAAGGAAGGCTGATAGCCTCTGACGGACAAACGTCAGCGCATGTGCCGCACTCTGTGCAGACATCGGGGTTGATTGAATACTTGTCGCCCTCAGAGATAGCTCCTGCGGGGCACTCATCGATACATGTACCACATGCGATGCAGTCGTCACCAATTACGTATGCCATAATCTTAATTTGTTTAGTTGAATGAATTAAATTACTTAATGTTTGTGATGCAAAGGTAGGGATTTTTCTTGAATAATACCCACTTTTGGTGAGTTATTTTTATAATTTATACGTCGTCGAAATAATAAATGGGCGTCTTGATGCGTTATAAGCTATGCATATGAAACAACAAATTGTCACTATATTACTGCTGTTCTGCGGGCTATCGGCAATGGCTCAGCAGGACCGTCACATACAGCATAAACCCTATGTCGACCTGCGTCCCTTGCACTTCGGCATCCTGGTAGGTATGCACCTGCAGGACCTGGAATTCGACCAAGTGGGTCCTCACATGATGGAAGACGAGAACGGCGTGATGCAGGAGCGCTATGTGCTCTGCGACGCCGATCGCTGGAATGCAGGTTTCTCAGTAGGTGTGCTGGGTGAGATGCGATTGACGAATAATTTCTCGTTGCGCATCACTCCAACGATGCACTTTGGTGCCAAACATCTTACCTTAATAAATATGAAGGAGAAGGACGAGACGGGCCAGTTTGTCCGCAAGACGCAAGACATGAAGAACACTTACGTCTCGCTGCCTATAGACCTAAAGTTTGCTGCCCCCCGCTGGAACAACTGTCGTCCCTACATCATGGCAGGTGTCAACGCCATGATGAACCTGACGAGTGGCGAACAGGACATGATACGCCTGAAGCGCTTCAACACGATGGCAGAGGTAGGTCTGGGCTGCGACTTCTACCTACCCTTCTTCAAGTTGATTCCTGAATTGAAGTTCTGCTTCGGACTGAGCGATGTACTGGACAAGAACCACGTAAACGAACTGCGCGACGCCAACCTTCGTACCTATGCGGGTTCGGTTAGCGGCGCGCAATCAAAAATGATCGTCCTGACGTTTTATTTCGAATAAGCGAGAAACCGCTTATCACACGACTACTTCAAGTCGATGACCATTTTGCCTACAAAACAAGCAGACTTACCGTTCTGATCGACAGAGACGGGCTTACCGTCCATGTTGTTCCAATGCTCCAGCACAGGCATGTAGGTATGCGTGTGACCGCCCAGCACGAGGTCGATGTTGCGCGAACGCTCTATCATGTACTGATCATCCTCGCCACGATTGCTGTTCCAACCCAGGTGAGAGATGCAGATGACGATGTCGCACTTCTTCTGCTCCTTCAGCATGGTTGCCGTCTCTAATGCCACCTTGGCAGGGTCGAGATATTTCACACCCACGCAGTTCTTGTCGCTGACCAGTCCCTTCATTTTCGGACAAACAGCAAAGACACCAATCTTCACTCCATTACGTTTGATGACAATCCAAGGTTTCGTCACACCCTCCATTGGTGTTCCAGTGAAGTCGTAGTTGGCACAAAGAATGGGGAAGGTAGCCTTGCGGAACTGCTCAGCCATATTTTCCAGTCCGAAGTCGAACTCGTGGTTACCAATGGTTGAAGCATCAATGCCCATCTGGTTCATCAGGCCAATCTCCACCTCTCCCTTAAACAAGGTGAAATAGCCAGAACCTTGGAAGAAATCACCACTATCGAAGTAGAGCAGGTCAGGATGTTTGGCACGCTCATCTTTCAGCATGGCAATACGACGCAGGAAACCACCACGTCCAGCCTTAACCGTATCAGGCAACTGGTCATTGATGGGGAAAATAGCCGAATGGGTATCATTGGTATGCAGAATAACCAGCTGCTTATGCTTCTTGGCTTGTCCGCTAAGCGATACCAGCGCCAATAATATAATAAATAGGTACTTTTTCATACTTCTTACATCATACATCTTACTTCTTCACTATCACACGTCCTTCAATCTCAGCATCTACTATTTTGCCCTGCTTTTCCATCTCGCGGAAATAGTTCATGATGACAAAACGAGAATTGTTACTGGCATCCTTGGGAGCATTGACATTGGTGCACTTCTTCAATGCCTCCAACTTATCAGTACCACCCAGCAAGTAATCAATCGTGGTCAGACGATAGCTCTTGGCTGGGTCAACAGGCTCGCCATTGATGGTGGCGCTCTCCAGACGTCCGCCCTTAATAACCATACGGACAGAACTGCTCACACCCTCACCACCTACTGATGCCATCTGACCAAACAGCTCCAGCACGTCGGCACCCGTCATCGTACCAAAGGCTATCTTGTTCTCAAAGGGCGCAATGTCGAGCACGTCACCGTAGGTTACAACACCCTTGGGCAGGTCAGCACGAACACCACCCATGTTATACAATCCGAAGTCGGGCTTCTCGCCATAGTCCTTGGCAGCCCATACCAGAATGTCAGACAGCAGATTGCTAAGCGTTCCCTCAGGGCGTTGGGCAGTCATATACTTTGCCGAATGTCCCACAACAGGTCCCAACACACTGTCCACCACATGTTTATACGGTTTCAAGAAGTCAGCAGCCTTCTGGTCAGGCTGTCCATCATAGCGATTGTCCACCACGATGCGGGTTCGCTGGATGGAGGCCATCTCATAATGCGTCTGGCAAGCGCTGGTCAGCATCACCGCTGTCAGTAGCGCAACAGAAAAAGATGTCTTTATTTTCATAGTCATAGAGTTAGTTATGCAAAGATAATATTTTTCCACGAAAAACAAGCATATTTCTCTGAAAAACATATCTTTGCATAAAAAAATAATTGATTTTCTTGGTAGAAAGAAAAGATTTTTGTACCTTTGCACCCGCTTTCCGCGTAATCGCTGGCAGGAGCCCAGACAACAATGATTGTCAAGGCATTACGAGAGACCTGTTATGTTGCGTTGGAACGATAACAACAATTTTAAACGTTTAAAGAAAATGAATTTAATTAAAGTTGCTGAAGAAGCATTTGCAACCGGCAAGCAGCATCCCAGTTTCAAGGCTGGTGACACTATCACTGTCGCTTACAAAATTATCGAGGGTTCTAAGGAGCGTATCCAGCTCTTCCGTGGTGTCGTTATCAAGATTAGCGGTCACGAGGAGAAGAAGCGTTTCACTGTTCGCAAGATGTCAGGTACCGTTGGTGTAGAACGTATCTTCCCACTGGAGTCACCCAACATCGAGAGCATTGAGGTCAACAAGGTTGGTAAGGTACGCCGCGCTAAGCTGTACTACCTGCGCAAGCTGACTGGTAAGGCTGCTCGCATCAAGGAGAAGCGTAGCGGTATCGCTGGTAAGGAATAATCCAAACCCACACGACATAAAAAAGAGACATTTCACTGATGAGATGTCTCTTTTTTGTTGTCTTCCTGGTGTCCACCATAGATGGTTTCACCACCCAAGTCGCCTTGCACAGTTTCCTTGAACGATTCCCAATCCTGGAAACCAGCCAACAAGGATAGCCTGTCAAGTGTCTTGCGGTTGGGTTTCTTCAACAGTTCTTTCTCTACTGCCTCTAAGAGTTTTCGCAATGCATGTCTCTTTTTCTCCATAACGGATGCAAAGATACAAAAAATTACGAATTACGAATTACGAATTACGAATATTTTTTGTACCTTTTCTTTCAGAGAATGTACTCCCGTTCGGAAAATCACAAATAAATTTGCATTTTCACTCACTTATTTGTACCTTTGCAGTCGAATTCGAATTTATACCTATTATTATAATGAAAGAATTAGCACTGAAGTACGGATGTAATCCCAACCAGAAGCCCTCACGCATCTTTATGAACGAGGGCGAGTTACCCATTGAAGTCATTAACGGTCGTCCTGGCTACATCAATTTCCTCGACGCATTCAACGCCTGGCAATTGGTAAAGGAACTGAAGGCTGCCACTGGTTTGCCTGCTGCTGCCTCGTTCAAGCACGTTAGCCCTGCCGGTGCCGCTGTTGGTCTGCCTTTGAGCGATACACTGAAGAAGATTTACTTCGTAGATGACATCAAAGGACTGGACGAAAGTCCTATTGCTTGTGCCTACGCCCGTGCTCGTGGTGCTGACCGCATGTCAAGCTATGGTGATTTCGTAGCACTCTCTGATACTTGCGACGCTACGACAGCCCTGCTGCTGAAGCGCGAGGTAAGTGATGGCGTCATTGCACCCGGCTATACTGCTGAGGCTATCGAAATTCTGAAGGATAAGCGTAAAGGAACATATAACGTCATCAAGATTGACCCTGCATACAAGCCCGCTCCCATTGAGACGAAGCAGTGCTTTGGCATCACCTTCGAACAGGGTCGCAACGAAATCAAGCTCGATGACCCTACTCTCTTTGAGAACATCCCCACACAAAACAAGACCTTCACTGCCGAGGCTAAGCGCGACCTGATTATTGCCCTCATCACACTGAAATATACCCAGTCGAACTCTGTTTGCTACGTGAAGGACGGACAGGCTATCGGTATCGGTGCAGGACAGCAGAGCCGTATCCACTGTACCCGTCTGGCAGGTAACAAGGCTGATATCTGGTGGTTGCGCCAGCATCCGAAGGTGATGGCTCTGCCATTCAAGGAGGGTATCCGTCGTGCTGATCGCGACAACACCATCGATGTTTACATCTCTGAAGACGAGCACGATGACGTACTGCGCGATGGTGCTTGGCAGCTGTTCTTCACCGAGCAGCCTGAGGTGCTGACCATGGCTGAGAAGAAGGAGTGGATTGCCAAGAACACGAAGGTAGCACTGGGCTCTGATGCTTTCTTCCCCTTTGGTGACAACATTGAGCGTGCCCACAAGAGTGGTGTTGAGTTCATTGCTCAGGCTGGTGGTTCTGTCCGTGACGACCATGTCATCATGACCTGTGACAAGTATGGTATTGCTATGACATTCACTGGTGTAAGATTGTTCCATCATTAAACTATGAGTAAAGAATCAGATTTCCAGGAGATACTGGAGAATGGCATTAACTTCGGACGTGGCGGTGGTCCCCGCAAAACAGACGACAAGGTAAAGACCAAAGCCAAAAAAAAGAAGTATATCACTGGTGCTCACGGTAGTGGCTCTGCCAAGCAGAAAGCCAAATACCGTGAGCAGCGGGCCAATAGGCATAAATGATGTATGATGTAAGAAGTAAGAGGTAAGATACAAAACAAAACTACAAAAACAATGAAAAGACTAATTCTACTAACAACAACACTTTTGGCTATCGCAATGACAGCAGCCGGACAAAAGTATGTCGGTGGCGACATCTCGATGCTCACCAAGTATGAAGATGCCGGTGTGGTCTATAAGGACAAGAACGGCAATGTTGTACAACCCCTACCTTTCTTCAAGGAGCAGGGACTGAACGCTATGCGAGTGCGTCTATTTGTCGACCCCTCACTGGACAACGACAAAGCCGTTTGCCAAGACCTTGAATACGTCAAAGCTTTGGGTAAGCGTATCAAAGACCAAGGAATGGCCTTCATGCTCGACTTCCACTATAGCGACACATGGGCAGACCCCGGCAAACAATGGACTCCTGATGCTTGGAAGAGCCTCAACGACGAACAACTCTGCGAGCAGATATACACCTACACCAAGGACTGTCTGCAGCAGTTGAAGGCCGCAGGCGCCACCCCCGATTTCATCCAGACAGGTAACGAGATTTCTTATGGTATGATGTGGGGTGTCAAAGGAACAACAGCCAATCGCTGTTATACCAACAGTTCTGATGCCAACTGGAACCGTTTCTTCAACCTGCTGAAGAAAGCAGGTCAGGCTTGTCGCGAGGAGTGTCCCAATGCGAAAATTATCATCCATAGCGAGCGCACGCCTAAGCCCAGCGTACTGACTGACTTCTTCGACCGCATGAAGAATGCAGGTATCGACTACGACATCATCGGACTGAGCTACTATCCTGCCCATCACGGCAATCTGGCAACATTAGAGACCGCACTGACGACCTTGGAGAACAAGAACTATGGCAAGGACATCATGGTGGTCGAGACGGGTTATTGTTACGCATGGCCACTGGCTGACAGCAACAATGATGGCAAGGAAGACGGTTTCGACTACACAGCAACCTATCCTTATACTGAGGAAGGACAGCGCCAATATACTGCCGACCTGGTGGCCAAGCTAAACAGCCATAGCAGCGTGAAGGGTCTCTTCTGGTGGTGGCCCGAGGATAACGGCAACAAAGGTGTTACTAGTAGCTGGTGGAACGCCGCTCTCTACAATCACGATACGGGTAAGCCCTATGCCGCCTTCTATGAGTTGAAGAACTTCAACGATGGAAGTACAGGACTACAAAGCATCAAAAGTACCGACAACAAAGACAGTGCGTGGTACTCGCTCAATGGACAACGCATTGATGGTACACCACAAACGAAAGGTATCTATATCAACAACAACCAGAAAAAAATAGTCCGCTAATTTGCGGACTATTTCTATTACTATCGCAAGCTTCTTAGAAGTTCAGTTCCCTACCCCGATAGAAATCGAGTAGTGCATGCTGGTAGAGGTTTTCGTAACGAGCTTGTACCAAATTACTCTCTGCTTTCAAGTAATTGTTCTTCGACTCATTAAACTCAGTGATGGTAGCCTTACCGTTCTCATACTTGGCCTGCATCAGCTCAAAGGCATCCTTGCCCGACTGGGCAGCGGCCTCACTGCTATGGTATTTCGAGTCGGCAGCAACGGCATTGTAGTACACCTGCTGAATCTCCTTGTAGAGCGTCTTCTTCACACTCTCCAACTGCAACAGTTGGTTATCACGGTCAATACGTGCCGAACGGATGCTGTTGCGTGTTTGGAAACGGGAAAAGATAGGCACATTCAGATTGAAGCCAATATACTGACTGAAATTGTTCTTCATCTGGGTAGCAAAGGGGTCTGCCTGCATACCATTGGTCTTATAATAGTTCGACTGCAGGCCTGCGCTGAAATTCAGCGTAGGATAGAGGGCAGCCTTTGCAATATTGATGTTGCGCTCAGAAGCTGTCAGGCGAAGCTGTTCAGCCTGAACCTCCGGCTTCAGAGTCAGTGCCTCCTGATAGATAGCATCGGGAGAGATACCCATCAGAGAAGAACCCAAAGTGGTGGCGAGAGAGGGACGAACGACGGAAAAACCTTCAGGCGAGGGCAACTCCAACAGTTGGGTAAGAGCAAGAATGGACAGTTGGAGATTATTGTCTGCCTGTGTAGCAGTCAGACGAGCCTGTGCCAGTGTGGACTGCTGTTGGGAGACCTCGGCAGGACTGGCCTTACCATTCTTCAGAAAGGCTTCCAGACGCACCACCTGAGCCGAGTCAATGGCAATCTGACGATGTGCCACATCCGCAATCTCCGTATCGTAGAGAATTTGTACATAAGCTTTCGCCACCTGCATACGGATATCGTTCTTGGCTTTCGCCAAATCCTGCGTAGCCGCCTCGAGATTTAGCTGATTCAACTTGATCTGATTGGGAATCTTGAAACCAGTAAAGAGAGGAACTGACGTACCAAGACTGAAGCTGGTAGAGCTGGTCGAGCGGTTGGTATAAGTATTGTCAAGCGTCAAGCCACGTCCGAAGGAGAAACTCTCAGAGGCAGAGGCGCTAAGGTCTGGTAGCCGTGAATTCTTGGCTGTCGACAGTTGAATGTCGCGTTGCTTACACTGATTGTCCTTCTGCTTGATGCTGATGTTATGCTCAATAGCATAGTCAGCACACTGGCGAAGCGTCCATTGCTTATTTTGAGCTAGCGTATCCAGAGCAACCAGAACTACTAGTACTACTAGAAAAAAAGTCTTTTTCATAAGCCGTTAGTCTTTATCATCGTCTGCCACTTTCTCAGGACCACGAACCTTATCCTTGGCTGTCAGGCCCTTCTTAATCTCGATATTCACGCCATCAGAGAGGCCTGTATCCACAGCAGTGCGCTCATAGTTCTTCTTGTCTCCCTCCCCCTTCACAATATAAACAAAGGTAGAGTCGCCACTGAACTCGATGGCACTTTCAGGGACAGTGAGGACATTATCAGCCTTAGCCAGTACAATCTCAGCATTGGCACTATAACCCGAACGAATCTTATTGCCATCCTTGGCAAGCTTCACAGCAGCCTTGATCTCAAACTGATTGGCACCATTACTCTCCACAGCCTTCGGAGAGATGTACTCCAGCGCAGCATCGAAATGCAAATCCTGCAGGGCGCCGATGGTAATCTTCATATTCATACCGATGGTCAACTGACCTACCTCCGTCTCGTCAATGTTACCACGGAAGATGAGGTCGTTCATGTTAGCAACAGTAGCAATGGTAGTACCATCGTTGAAGGTGTTTGAGAGGATGACAGAGTTACCCACCTTAACAGGGATATCAAGGATTACACCACTGATGGTAGAGCGGATAAGCGTAGAGGATGCCTTGGCATTCGACTTCGACACACCGTCACGCACCACTTCGAGGGCATCCTGAGCAGCCAGCCGTTCATGCTTAGCCTGGTTCAGAGACATCTTGCTCTTGTCGTACTCATCAGCACTCACTAATTTCTGGCTATAGAGGTTCTCTACACGCTGGAAATCGGTCTCAGCCTGCTTGAGGTTAATATCAGCCAGACGTACACGCATCTCAGCACTCGACAACTGAGCCATATCAGGAATCACCTTAACCTTGGCTATCACGTCGCCAGCATTGACATAGTCGCCTGGTTCCTTCAGCAGTTCAGAGATGATACCAGAGATCTGCGGCTTGATGTTTACCTCATTGCGAGGTTCTATTTTACCTGTAATAATCGTGGTTTTCTGAATGCTGTCCAGTTGCGGGGTAAACTCGTTGTAAACCACTTCTTTGGGTTGGCTTTTCTGCCAGAGGAACACGAAGGTTCCAATGAAAATCAGCGCGATAATAACGGCGATGATCAGTTTGCTGTACTTTTTCATTGTTATATTGTTTTTTTTCGTTATATCGTTATTACGTTATATCGTTATATCGACTTTTATTCATCACGCATGGCGTCAACAGGTTTGATACTCATGGCACGGGCGGCAGGAGCTAGACCAGCCATAACACCCATCGCACTGACCATAAAGGCTGCAAGGATGGCTGTCCAGAAGCCTATCTGGAAATGAGCCATAACAATGCCATCCTCTGTATTTCCCAGTTCGAGCATCTGCAGAATCATCACTCCGAAGAGGATGCCACTCATACCCGCCACCAGTGTCAGCACAATACTCTCAGAAATAATCTGCGACAGTATCATCTTCGGCGTAGCACCAATAGCACGGCGGATGCCTATCTCGGTGGTGCGCTCACGCACGGTGACCATCATGATGTTCGATACACCGATAGCACCTGCCAGCAAGGTTCCCAAACCTACGAGCCAGATGAGGAAGTTGACTCCTTTAAAAAGGTTATCGAGCATCTGGAAGAGCACCTCAGTGTTGAACACCATAGCACCCTGCTCATCGGTAGGATCAATGGTATGGGCCCTGGCGATGGTCTCTCGAATGCGATCGGTGACTTTCGACATGACGACCCCCGGACGTCCAGTAACGGCAATCAGGTCAACGGCATTACCGCGGTTGTAGGCCTGCTGCATAAAGGTAAGCGGCAGGATGACGCCCGTACCGTTTTCTCCGCTGATGTTAACGCCCTCGCTCATATTGTAGTCGACACCTACTATCTGATAATATATATTGTCGATGCGGATGCGTTTGCCGCAGGGATCGCCACCACCAGGAAACAGTTCCTTGTAGGTTTTCTTCTGGATGACACACACCTTACGGTGGTCGCGGATGTCAGCCTCATCAATGTATCTGCCATAGAACAACTTCGGCTCGTTGACCCGCTGGTAATCGGGCATGGCCCCACTGACGCCAACGGTGGCCTTGCGGTCTCCGTAATAAGCTGTGCCACCATTTGAGAAGAGCAAGGGTGTAATAACGTCAAGTTCTGGCACACTATGTCGGATGCGTGCAATGTCATTGTAGTCCATATGCCAATAGCGACCTTTACGAAAGCCCTTGTACGCCTTACTTGTAGGTTGTGCCCACACCAGAGCGCTATTTGTGGCAAAGCCCGCAAAGTTCTGCTGAAGCATTTCTTTCAGACCCTGACCGCCTCCCATCAGTGCAATAAGCATGAACACGCCCCAGAAGACGCCGAAGCCCGTCAGAAACGAGCGCGACTTATTACGCGTCAGCGTGTCAAGGATTTCCCTGTATGTATCTAAATCTATTCTCATAATCATCTAGTATTTCTAGTTGAACTAGTTGGACTAGTCGGCACGAAGCGCCTCAATAGGACGAATACGGCTGGCCTTATAAGCGGGGATGAGTCCTGCTATCGTTCCAGCAATAATCATTACCAGCGTAGCCTCCACACAGACATCCAGTCCGACAGTCGGATCAAGGAACATCGTAGCCTTGAACAATCCAGTATCTATGGTCTCGTGACCTATCGTTGCATCCATATATTCATTGGCAAAGATGCCCAACAACATACCGATATAGCCGAAGATAGTCGTAATGATTACACTCTCGATAATAATCAGTCGCAGAATGTTCCAAGGTTTGGCACCGATAGCCTTACGGATGCCAAACTCATGGGTACGTTCCTTGACGGTGATGAGCATAATATTCGACACACCTACGATACCAGAGAGTAGCGTAAACAATCCCACTATCCACAGAGCGGTGCGGATAATACCGATACCTTTTTCCATCTGCAGGTTCTGCGTGAAACGGTTCCACAACCATACAGCATCCTCATCTTCTGGATGTGCCTGGTGTTCAGCATTCAGCCTGTGACGGTAACTGTGTTCAAAATCCTCATTAGCCTTCTCCGTCGACAGTCCGTGGAAAGTGAACTCTATACGTCCTGCATCATCAGTTTTAGCACCATAAATGCGCTTGATGGCCGTATAACTACTAAACACGTTTGAGCGTCCATTCTCCTGTTCCTTATAGACGCCCACCACCTTGAAGGCAAAATTACCGACGTTTAGGAAGTCACCGACGCGACACTTCAGTTCCTTTGCCTGCTTGTTACCTAGCACCAGCACCTTACGGCTTTCCTTTACGTCAATCTCATTGATGAAACGACCTTGCAAGATCTCCACTTTATCAATCTTTGTGTGGTTGGGATAGACGCCACTGATGCTTGTTGACAGATATTGCTGACCAAAGCTAATTGTTGCCGACGTATTATACTGGGCACCTACCTCATCAACGTTCTCAGAGAACTCATGCTTGGTAATCGTCATGTCACTCTCATGCAGACGGATGTCACGACCCTCCTTCAGTCCCTGATAGGGTTTCGACGTCCATCCGCCAAAGACGACCATTGACGACGATAGGAAGCGGTCGCTCTGCTTCAGATTGGCATTGATGAGTCCATTACCTGCACCCAACAGCACTATGATCATAAAGATGCCCCACGCCACCGCAAAGCCTGTCAGTGTTGTGCGGAGCTTATTTCTCCGTGCTGTCTGCCATATTTCTGTTATGATATCTCGCATAATCTTCTAGTTTTTCTAGATAATCTAGAGTTTCTAGTCTATTTCATGAGTCCGCCACTGCCGAACGGTGAAGCATTGTGGTCAAGGTTCTCTTCTATCTGTCCGATGATACCGTCCTTGATATGTACGATTTTGTTGGTTTCGTTAGCCACACCACTCTCGTGCGTTACTACGACGATAGTCATACCGTCGTCCTGGTTCAACTTCTTCAGCAACTGCATCACCTCGACAGAAGTCTTGGAATCAAGAGCACCCGTAGGCTCGTCGGCGAGGATAATCTGTGGACGAGTAATCAATGCACGGGCAATAGCCACACGCTGCTTCTGGCCACCGGAGAGTTCATTGGGATAGTGTTCAGCCCAGTCGAGCAGTCCTAAACGTTCGAGATACTCCAGGGCAAGCGTATGACGCTTGCGCCTGGACACCCCTTGATAAAAGAGCGGCAACTCCACATTTTCTACTGCTGTCTTGAAAGAAATCAAGTTGAATGACTGGAAGATAAAACCAATCATCTTGTTACGATACTCGGCAGCGCGACGCTCGGAGAGGTTCCAAATGGGAACACCAGCGAGTTCGTAGGTGCCTGAGTCATAGTTATCCAGAATACCTAATATATTTAATAAGGTACTCTTTCCTGAGCCCGATGCTCCCATGATGCTGACGAATTCTCCCTTCGCAATGTCGAGTGAGATTCCCTTCAGCACATGGAGCGGCTGGGCACCCTGATAGGTTTTGTTGATGTCTTGTAAATGAATCATAGAAACAAGCTTTTTACCTTAGTTTTCTATTCGTTAGACGTTGTCTCGTTGCCAAAAGTTGCAGTGTATGCACTTTTAACATCTTCTAACGTAATACCCAGTAGTTGCATCTGACGGAACAGCTCTGGCAAGCGTTCCTTCATAAACTCCTGCTTGCGCACTTTCATAATCTGCTTGCGAGCACCCTTCGTGACGAAGTATCCCAAGCCACGCTTGTTGTAGATAATCTCCTCACGTGCTAACTGCTCATAGGCTTTGACGGCTGTATTGGTATTCACCTCCAGCAGCACGGCATACTCTCGGACGGACGGAATGCGGTCGTCGTCCTTGTATATTCCAGAAAGGATTTCGTCGCACAGACGGTCTGCCATCTGGATGTAAATCGCTTTATCATTCGTAAATATCATAATTTTTCCTCTTTTATTTGTTTTGTTATACGTTCAGCCACTTGTTGTTGATGACCTGCATACGGGTAAAGAGCTTATAGGAAGCCCAATAGTGGAACACGATGAGGGCACACAACGTCGAGTGAAGAATATAGAAGAAGGGGTGAAAGATATGAGTGTACGTTTCCGTCTTTTCGTCCCAAGTATGAGTAATGAAATCAATGTGAACGTTATCCAGGTGACTGAAAAAAGACACTAGCAAGAAGCCAACGACAATGAGAGACAAGCTGGTCAACAGGAACTGCTGGCGACGGAACAGGGTGCCACCCACGATATAGAGTGAATGAATATAGAATACCCAGGTGAAGAACATCCACGCGGTCTGCCAGTGTTCGAATGCAGCATTATGAGCAAAAGGTTCAGCAAGTTTAGGAATACCCCAGATCACAATACGACCAGTCACCCAATCCACAAAAACGCGCAGGGTATCTGCCAACAGATAGGCACCTACTGTAATGATGGCCAACCAAAAGATGGAGAGCAACAGATTGACAATGTATTTCTCCATATTAGATACCGGCCAAAGCAGGAAAGCCGAACGTTTGCGTGTATCCTTCATCTGCGAAAACAGGTAACTGGCGCCAAAGAGCATAGAGAAGCAGAAGAAAATAATGCCAAAGAAGACGGTCTGCTCCACATAGTTATTATATCTTTGAAAAGCATCTGCCGCGCCCCATTCTTCTAACATATATTGATAGTTGGGCCCTTGTACGCGGGTAAAGAATAGGTCAGCCATAAACATGACGAGCGTAAAGATGCCGAAAAGGCGAATCCATGTCTTGCGACCTAAAACAAACTGACATTTGAGTGCCTGACCGAATCTATTTATATTAAATGTACTCATATTTTCATTAAAAATTAAAGATTAAACATTAAATTACAGTACTGGCCCTGTCTTTGCAGTTGTCTTATAGTTAAACAGGAGTTCGAGGTTCACCTGTGTCTCAGCGTCACCTTCCTGGCGCTTCGTAATAACGGCATTACCCTGAAGTGTTGGTTCAGCATAGAGCACGGTATTGTCCATCTGCTGTGGTGAACGGAATTCGAAGGTGTAGGCATCCTGAATATCCTGCATCGAGGCATTCAGCAATACGGAGTGCTGGTCGAGGATGAGGATATGGTCAAGCATCTGCTCTACGTCATGCACCTGATGGGTAGAAATAATCACAGTGCGCTCCTCTGTCATGTACTGGGCAATCACCTTGCGGAACTGCGACTTCGAAGGAATGTCCAGTCCGTTGGTGGGTTCATCCATCAACAGATACTTGGTGTTTGTGGCCATTGCAAAAGCAATATATGCCTTCTTACGCTGACCCATCGAGAGTTCACCCAGACGTACATCAGCAGGTAGTTCGAAATCTGCCAGACAACTCTGAAGAATTTCATTTGAGAAGTTAGGATAGAAAGGCTTATAGAGCTTCACATATTCCGAAAGACGGATGGCAGGCATCTCAAACTCCTCGGTTACGAGGAATATGTCGCGCAGAGTTTCGGGGGTGCGTTTTGTTGTGGCGATACCATCGCAACAAACTGTACCCAGCGAGGGGCGCAGCAGTCCTGAGAGCAGGTAGAGCAGCGTTGACTTACCTGTACCATTCTTTCCTAATAGACCATAGATGCGATCTTCCTCCAGCTTGAGGCTGAAATCATCGAATACCAGATGCTTGCTTCCGGCATACTTGAAACTGATGTTTTTTACTTCTATCATATTTGTTTTTGTTAGTTGATAATCGTACTGTATTAGTGTACCACTTTAATAGTACACTGCAAAGGTAAAACAAAAAAGATATAACTTCCAAATATTTTCGCTAAAAAGTGCACATCTTTAACTTTCATTAAGGATTCTCGAGTTGTAAACAATTGTTAAACAATGGGCATTGGTAGATAATATCGTAGAACATTTGCATATTAAGTGTATTATTGGTACCTTTGCAGGCTGATAACCCTAATAAGGACACTATGAACTTGAAAAGTATCAATCGTTGCCTTAACGGCATCATCATATTATTGGCTTTATGCTTCTATACCATCAACACCTCAGGACAGTCAAAAAGCCAGGAAGACACCACTGCGGCAAAACTGCTGCAGCAAGTACGTATCGCCTTTAATCAGAATAACGAGCAGAAGTTCTATGAGGCCAATGCCCAATACCGTAAATACCTATTGGGCGAAGACAACATAAACGGTTACTACCTCTGTTGGAAGAACGAGGTACTCTATGACGTCAACCACAACCACTTCTATCGTGCTTTGCGCAAGACCATGAAGATGCAGGCAGAGATGGAGCGTCGTGGTGACGATCATGAACTCTACAAGGTTACCCAACTGCGAGGTATCATCTACTCGCTACGTGGCAACATCCCCTTGGCCCACCAGTATTTTGAAAAGGCATTAGACCAGGTAGACCATAGCCAGTTGAATAATCTGGCATCTATCTACATGGACCTGTCGAATATTGAGATGGACACCCAGCCAGATGAAGCCATGAAGCACCTCGACTGTGCCATCGAGATTATTAAGGGCAACGGTTCCAGATACGATTATAGTGATGCTATAGGCTTTAAGGTCATCGTAGCCTATGCCATGCGTGACTGGAAGGCTGTCAACACAGCTTTCAGCGAGTATATTACCCTGAAAGAAGAATTAGAGCAAGACTTCAGTACCACCTATTATTATTACGCGCTCATCTGCAAGGCTGTTGCAGACAAGCGTTATGATGACGCCATCAAACTGACCTATAACCTCACCAACACCACAGATATCTATAAGTTCCAAACGGAGATTTACGAACTTTCTGGTGATACCCAACGTGCTTTTGACATCCAGAAGCACTATATGGCTATCAAAGACTCTGTGAACAATGTCATCATGAGTGAAGAAATCATGGGAACAGCCAGCGACCTGGAAAATGCTGAAGCGCGCAGTCTGTCAATGGAAAAACACAACACGCTGCTGAAATATGCCATCAACATTGTCTTCTTTGGCGCTTTGCTGATAGGTCTGCTCATCTACCGTATGAATAAGAATCGCTACATGCGAAAGTTGCAACGTCAGAACCACGACCTGCTTATTGCTCGCGACAAAGCACAGGAGGCCAACCGTATGAAGATTAGCTTCCTGCAGAATATGAGTCATGAGATACGCACCCCGCTAAACATTATCAGTGGCTATGCTCAGATTATCAGCGACCCACGCACATTGACCAGCGACTCAGAGCGTGCCGACATTGCCAAGCGCATCTCTCACAGCACAAACACCATCGTTCGTATCGTTGATGAGATTCTTGACATTTCCAGTAAAGAGAGCATACATTATATCGACAAGTCTGACTTAGTTGCATGTAACGATCTGCTAAGAAGGTTAGCAGAGCCATATCAAGATTACGACGCCCCATTCTCACTTCGTCTGGAGCTATTGCTCAAGGATAGTTGCAAGATTCTGGTCAACCGTAAGGAGGTTCAGAAAATCCTTAATCACTTGATGGACAACGCTATCAAATTCACACCACAAGGTGGCACCATTACCCTGCGCAGCTATCAACATAAGCTTAACCAGAACCTCGTCTGCCTCAGCGTCACTGATACCGGCTGTGGCATCAAGGATGGTGACGAAGAAAGAATCTTCGAACACTTCTACAAGTCTGACATCTATAAAGAAGGGGTAGGTCTCGGACTATCTGTCGCCCGTCGTGTCGCCCGCCAATTGGGTGGCGACGTTGTCCTCGATACCCGATACAAAGAAGGCAGCCGCTTTATCTTGCAGCTGCCTAAGGAATAATGCATCGGACTAAACAGACAGAAACGGACTATTGTCCGCGCAGGTCGGCGCCCCACATCATCTTTTCACGCAAGGTATGGAAGTACTTCGTACCTGCACGCTTGATAACCTTGACACGATAGGGAGCCTTGCGTAGTGTCAGACGTGTGGTGTCGGGTAACTTCTCAGAACGACCGTCCAGTGCCACAAGATAGTTCTGTGTTCTGCTCTCTACAGTGAGTTTGATTTCACAGTCTTCCGAGAAGACGATAGGACGCACATTCAATGAATGGGGGGCAACAGCAGTCAGTGAGAAGACATGTGTTCCTGGTACGATAATCGGGCCACCATTTGACAGCGAATAAGCCGTAGATCCTGTAGGTGTCGACATAATCAGTCCATCGGCCTGATAGGTTGTCAGATAGTCACCGTTCACTGTTGTATGGATGGTAATCATCGAGGCATTGTCACGTTTCAGAATAGCCACATCGTTCAGGGCACAGCTATATCCTTTCAATGGTTGTCCGTCCGTTTCCACCTTGATGACTGCTCTGGTGTCTATGGCATAGTCACCCTCATAGAGTGCGTCGATGGTGCGTTCTATCTCCTGCGCCTTCACGTCGGCCAGGAATCCCAAGCGCCCCGTATTGACACCCAGAATGGGAATCTGTTTGTTACCTACCATACTGGCAGCACGCAGGAAAGTACCGTCACCACCCATAGATACGACAAAGTCTGCAGAGAAGTCAGAGTGGTCGAAGACTGTTACTCCTTCTACCGGCAGGCGCTGACCATCAGTCAGAAACGTATAGAACTCACGTTCTATAAAAACATCTGCCTGTCTGGCAGCCAGACAAGCCAGCAGTTTCTGGATGGAAACCGACTTCTTGGGTTGGTAGGTATTACCGAAAATTGCGAACCTTAATTTACGTGACGTCATATTTTTTGGCTCTTTTAGCTGTTTATTCGCAAAGAATTTGTATCTTTGCACGTGCAAAGTTACAAATAAAAGTGAAAAAAGAATAGCGAAAACGGAAAAATATGACGAAACTAAGCGTAAATATCAATAAGATTGCCACTCTGCGCAATGCCAGAGGTGGTAATAATCCCAATGTTCTGACTGTTGCCCGTGACGTAGAACTCTTTGGTGGACAGGGCATTACCGTTCATCCGCGTCCCGACGAGCGTCATATCCGCTATCAGGATGTGCGTGACCTGCGCCCACAGATTACCACAGAGTTTAACATCGAGGGTAATCCCATCGATTCGTTCACGGAACTGGTATTAGAGGTAGTGCCCACACAGGTGACACTCGTCCCAGATGGTCACGACCAGATAACGTCGAACCACGGATGGGACACCATAGAGAACAAAGCGTTCCTTACGGACATCTGCAAGACATTCAAGGATGCAGGCATCCGCACCAGCATCTTCGTCGATGCCGACCCACGTCAGGTCGAAGGTGCTAAGGTCTGTGGTGCCGACCGTGTAGAACTCTATACAGAACCCTATGCCTCTGGCTATGCAGCCAATCGTGAGGCTGCCATCGCTCCGTTTATTGCTGCTGCTGAAGAGGCACGCCGCGTAGGACTGGGCCTCAACGCTGGTCACGACCTGTCGCTGGAGAACCTGGCCTATTATCACCAGCAGATTCCCTGGACTGATGAGGTCAGCATCGGCCACGCTCTCATCTGTGATGCTCTTTACTTGGGTCTGCAGGAAACCATCAAGCAATATCTCAATGCATTAAAATAAGCATCGGACAAAACGGACTAACACGGACTATTTTTCAACAGAAGAAGAAAGAACAAGGTCCGTACCAGTCCGTTCAGTCCGATGCAAAAAATCAAAAGACGATGAAAAAGGTATATGTATTCTTAGCTGACGGCTTCGAGGATGTCGAGGCCCTCATTCCCGTTGACGTGTTGCGTCGCGGTGGTGTTGACGTAACAACGGTAAGCATCAGCGACTTTCCTTTGGTAACTTCAGCACACGGAGTGAACATCGAGGCAGACATGATGTTTGAGCAAGGTAACTTTACGGATGCAGACTTGGTTTTCCTGCCTGGCGGAATGCCTGGTGCCAAGAACCTTTATGAGCATAAGGGTGTCTGCAAGGTTGTTGTCGACCAGTTTGCCGCTGGTAAGAAAGTGGCTGCCATCTGTGCCGCTCCAGGCGTCGTGTTAGGACAACTGGGAATCCTTGAAGGCAAGAAGGCTACTTGCTATCCTGGTTTTGAGCAGATGCTTGACGGTGCCACCTATACTGCCGACCTGGTAACTGTTGATGGCAATGTCACTACAGCCGAAGGTCCTGCAGCAGCCTTTCCCTTTGCCTACGAGCTCCTTGCGCAACTAGTAGACAAGAAAACCTCTGACCAGATAGCAGAAGGCATGCGCTTCAAACACCTGATGCAGAAATAATTTTAGCAGCGGACTCAACGGACTGACACGGACGTAAGTATTTAAAAGCAACGGACTGACACGGACTTAAGTATTTAAAAGCAACGGACTGACACGGACGATTTTATGTTACTATACGAAGAATTATCAAGAAAGGTATTAGAGGCTTATTTCAATGTCTTCAAGCACCTTACAACAGGGCTATTGGAGAGTGTCTACGAGAAAGCTCTATGCATCGAGTTTGACGAGATGGGCATACCTTATGAGCGCCAAAAACGCCTTCAGATAACATACAAAGGAATCATTATTGGCGAATTTGTAAGTGACATAGTTGTGGACAACAAGATTATCCTTGAATTAAAGTCAATTCCAGAGCTAACACCTGCCAACACTGCACAACTTATCAACTATCTTAAAATCACTGGTATGTCCGTGGGGTATCTATTAAATTTCGGTGAAAGCCGAGATTACAAACGAATTATAAACAAATAGTCCGTGTAAGTCCGTTAAGTCCGATGCTATATATTTGATGCTAATATGGATTATATAATAATAGTAGCAGGAGGTAAAGGCCTGCGGATGGGAACAGATATTCCCAAACAGTTCTTGCCCATTGGCGGGAAGCCAGTACTGATGCGAACCCTCGAAAGGTTTCGCGCATATTCCCCTACCCTGCAGATTATCCTTGTACTTCCCAAAGCACAACAGGACTACTGGCTGCAACTCTGCCAAGAGTACGATTTCAAGGTGGAATACCAGATGACTGATGGTGGCGAGACACGCTTCCATTCCGTGCAACATGGCTTAGCGCTTATCCCTGATGACGCTCAGGGTGTGGTAGGCGTTCACGATGGTGTGCGTCCCTTCCCTGCTATCGATGTCATCCGCAACTGCTACGAGACAGCCCGTAAAGCCAAGGCCGTCATTCCCGTCATTCCCATCGTCGAGACCCTGCGACATATTAAGGCAGCGGACGAACACGGACCTATACGGACTAATGGACATGATAATAATGGTTCGTGTAAGTCCGTTAAGTCCGATGCATTTAACATATCCGAGACTGTGCCTCGTGGCGACTACCGTCTGGTGCAGACGCCACAGACTTTCGACATCCAGTTGCTCAAGGCTGCCAACCGTCAGCCGTACAACGATGGTTTCACCGACGATGCCAGCGTAGTGGAGGCTTTCGGCTTCGACATTACCCTCGTGGAAGGCAATCGTGAGAATATCAAAATCACAACGCCCTATGACCTGAACATAGCAGAAATGTTGTGCAATACTAAGTCCGTATCAGTCCGTTAAGTCCGATGCAAAGTATCCTCCAACAAGACATACAATACTTGGCAGGCGTAGGCCCTAACCGCAGGAAGATGCTCAGCGACGAACTGGGCATCCACACCTTTGGTGACTTGTTGGAGTATTACCCTTATAAGCATGTAGACCGTAGCCGTCTCTATGCCATTCGCGAACTCACTGGCGACATGCCGTTCGTGCAGGTCAAGGGGCATATCCTTAGCTTCGAGACCTTCAAGATGAGCGCCCGCAAGAAGCGCGTCGTGGCCCATTTTACTGATGGCTTGGGCAAGGTGATGGACCTCACATGGTTCAATTATGCCGACAGTGCCCTGAAGAAATATAAGGTTGGCACCGAATACGTGGTCTTCGGACGTCCGCAGGTCTTCAACGGACGCATACAGTTGGTTCACCCCGATATGGAGGAGGCCGACAAGTTGGAACTCTCCGCTATGGGCATGCAGCCCTACTACAACACGTCGGAGAAGATGAAGAAGTCGAGCCTCAACAGTCGTGCCATCGAGAAACTCACCAAGACGCTCCTCGACACGCTGAAGGAACCCATCCCTGAGACTATCCCTGACTTCATCACCCAGAAACTGCACCTTGTCAGTCGCGACGAGGCCCTGCGCCACATCCACTATCCGCAGAATGCCAAGCAACTGGAGCAGGCCCGTCTGCGCTTGAAATTCGAAGAACTGTTCTTCGTACAGCTTAATATATTAAGGTACGCGAGCGACCAGCGTCGTAAATACCGTGGTTATGTATTCTCGAAGGTGGGCGACCACTTCAACACCTTCTACAAGGAGAACCTGCCCTTCCCTTTGACGGAAGCCCAGAAACGCGTTATCCGCGAGATTCGCAAGGATATGGGCAGTGGTCGCCAGATGAACCGTCTGCTGCAAGGTGACGTAGGCTCTGGCAAGACACTCGTAGCACTGATGTCTATGCTCATCGCACTGGACAACGGTTATCAGGCCTGCATCATGGCACCCACCGAGATACTTGCCGAACAACACCTGCAGACCATCATGGACTTCCTGGAGGGACTGCCCATCCGTGTGGCCCTGCTGACGGGTATTGTCAAAGGCAAAAGGCGTCAGGAGATACTCGACGGACTGCTCGATGGTACCGTACAGATACTCGTTGGCACTCATGCCGTCATCGAGGATACCGTGCAGTTTGCCCGATTGGGTATGGTGGTTGTCGACGAGCAGCACCGCTTCGGTGTTGCCCAGCGTGCCAAGCTATGGAGCAAGAGCACCAATCCACCACATGTCCTCGTCATGACGGCAACGCCCATTCCCCGCACGCTGGCGATGACGCTCTATGGTGACCTCGACGTCAGCATCATCGACGAGTTGCCCCCAGGTCGCAAACCCGTAGTCACCCAACATGTCTATGACCGTTCCTTGCCGTCGTTATACGACAGCATACGCAACCAGATACGGCAGGGACGTCAGGTTTATATTGTCTTCCCCCTCATTGAGGAGAGCGAGAAGATAGACCTCAAGAATCTGGAAGACGGCTTCCAGGTATTAACTCAGGTTTTCCCTGAGTTCCGACTCAGCAAGGTTCACGGCAAGATGAAGCCTGCCGACAAGGAAGCCGAGATGCAGAAGTTCGTCAGTGGCGAAACTCAGATTCTCGTTGCCACTACCGTCATTGAGGTGGGTGTCAACGTGCCCAATGCCTCCGTGATGGTCATCCTCGAAGCTCAGCGCTTCGGACTCTCCCAGCTGCATCAGCTTCGTGGTCGTGTAGGTCGTGGTGCTGACCAGTCGTACTGCATTCTCGTCACCTGCCTGGAACTCAGTGCCGACACCCGCAAGCGCATCGACATCATGTGCGAGACCAACGATGGTTTCCGCATTGCCGAGGCTGACTTGAAGTTGCGTGGTCCTGGCGATCTGGAGGGTACCCAACAGAGTGGTATGGCCTTCGACCTGAAGATTGCCGACATTGCCCGCGATGGGCAAGTCGTCCAGATGGCTCGCGACGAAGCCCAGCTCATCATTGACGAAGACCCGCTCTGCTGTTCCGACCGCTATGCCTTGCTGTGGCGCAAATTGAAAGAACTACGTAAGACCAATATCAATTGGGGCGTCATCTCATAACCCCAATAACCACATAACAAGATATATGACAAGACGACTAATCATCAGTTTATCCATATTGTTCCTGTTGACCGCCTGTCAACATAAGAACACCACAACTACTAAGGTTACCGTTGTGGACAGCATCATTAACGAGGCTGCTGTCAAAAGGGACTATGAGCGTGTATTACTAATTGCCGACAGTCTGGAAGATACTGGCGACATGACCAGCATGGAGGCCGATATGAAGCGTGGATGGGCCTATCACAAGATGAGACGACTCACCAAGGCTGAGGAGTATTACAGAAAGGTCATGAACTCCCACAAACATAAAGCAGCCGACGAGATAGCCTACCAGAACGCTGCTGCCTATCTTGCCGACCTGTTGTATATCAAGCATGACTACGAGGGTTCCTTGCGCGTGGCCACACCCGTTACTGAGGAGTTGGAGAAGAAAGGCACAGGTACTGACGAGGCCATGACCTTGCTGCTGACGTGCATTGGTCGCTGCCAGATGAAGCAGGGAAACATCGAAGAGGCATCCAACACCTTCGAAAGGGCATATATGTGCAATCTGCGAGCACTACAGGCTGACCCTTCAGGTACAAGGATGAAGAATGCCATCATCCATACGGCCAACATCACCATCCGCTTCCTGAATCCTCAGTCGCTCGACATTGCCGCCATATGGCTGGCTCGTACGGAAAAGCTACTCGCCCAGTACGCTGCATCGTCTTCAGCAGAAGCGGCGTTCGTCGATGAATATCACGCTCGTCTGCATATCTACAAGGCCTATGCCTACCAGCATACAGGTCGTAGCAACGAGGCACTGACAGAATATGAGGCATTCACCAAGACTGCCTATTCACAGACGGACGATGGTCTGTCCGATGCCTGCGAATACCTTATTGCCGCCCACCGTTTTGACGAGGCTGCCGACAACCTGCGCGAGTTGGACCGCATGATGAAATCCTGGGGGTATAAGCTGACGCTCGACAACATCCAAGAATACATGCTCAACAAATACAAGGCCAACTGGGGAGCAGGGCGCAAAGACTCGGCAAATGCCGTAGCCCGCCAGATTTGCAACGCCTTGGACTCTGCCATCACGTGGCAGAAAAACAGCGATGCCAACGAACTGGCCACTATCTATGAAACGCGCCAGAAAGAAAGCATCATCGAACAGCAGAAGGCAGACCTCAGTCGCAGCCACAACATTGCGACGGGTTCGGCTTTCATCCTCATCAGCGTCTTCTTCGTCATCTATGTCTTCAGCCGTCGCCGAGCCATGCGTCGATTGGCCGAGAAGAACGAGCAGTTGAAGTTGGCCAACGAACGTGCCAACGAGACATCAAAGATGAAATCGGACTTCATCAAACAGATATCCCACGAGATACGTACGCCCCTGAACATCCTCAGCGGGTTCACCCAGATTATCACTTCTGGAGGTGTAGAGATGGATGAAGAGGCCCGTCGCAACGTCAACAACCAGATTTATCAGAATACCAACCGCATCACCGAACTGGTTAACAAGATGTTAGAACTGAGTGATGCAGGCAGTCAGACCACCATCGAACGTCTGGACGAGACCTCAGCACTGGAGATTGCAGCACAAGCTGCTGCCGACTCAGGCATTACCATTGCCACCTATCTCACCTTCAACATCCAACCCGATGCCGACGCAGAGAACGCCACCCTGCGCACCAATCTGCAACAGGCCGTGCGTGCCCTTGAACTGCAGCTCGACAATGCCCGCAAATTCACTCAGCAGGGCAGTGTCACCCTGCGCATCAGCACAGAGTCGCAGCACCATGTCCGTCGCATTCTCTTCATCGTAGAGGATACCGGCATAGGCATTCCCGTCAGCGAGGCAGAGCACATCTTCGAGGATTTCGTTCAGCTGAACAGCTATTCTGACGGCACAGGCATCGGACTTACCGTAGCCCGCTCCATTGCCCGTCGCCTGGGTGGTGACGTCGTGCTGGACACCACCTACACCGCTGGTGCCCGCTTCGTCATGTCGCTGCCCATGTAATTTTTACATGAATTTCATTTTTACCCTCACATACTCACATCACAGGCCTCAAACCCTTATGTACAGGGCGTTTGAAGGACGTGAGGGAGAACGAATGTCCCTCACGTTACCCTCACATTTTGGGTCCCATTCACTCACATTACATAGCGTCAGAACGGATATGCTTACCTGACGTGAGGGCTCGAAGAGAAAAAAGTGAGGGAGACGTGAGGGAGAATGAATATCCCTCACGTGCCCTCAGCCCTTTGTACATCGGCATTTGAGAGGGGTCATGTGAGTATGTGAGGGACATTTTCAATGTCTCACTTTTTCGTACCCCATTCATCGAATATTTTTGGCAATTGCTTCCTCTAAGACTTGCGTTCAGTCCGACGTACTCGGACTGATAGTCCGAAGGCTTCGGACTCGTAGTCCGACGGGACGGACAAAATAAGACAAAACAAAAGAATCGCTACCAGTGTTGATAGCGATTCTTGAGTTTGGGCGCGTTGAGTTGTTACTTCTTGCTAACGACTTTCTTGCCGTTCACAATCGTAATGCCCTTATAGCCATTATTCACGCGCTGACCACTGAGGTTGTAAGCATTGCCTCTTGCAGTTTCAACAACGCTGATTTCAGAGATGCCTACGGCCTTACGATGATTCTCAAGGTCAGCAGCGAGCTTTGTTACGATGGCATCAATAGCAGTCTTGTTGTCTTCCAAGCTCTTGTCCTCGTCGAAAGCAAGGGCCTCGATGTCTGCCTTGGCGGTAGTAACCAGTTGCTGGCAAACCTCGTCATCACCCTCCAACAACAATGCATCACAGTCTGCCTTCTTCGTGTCCTTATAGTCGTTGAACGCCACTTCGTTGTCGTTCACGAAGGTAACATTCGCATTGGGGAACTTCGCTTCCCATGCAGAGCACTTGACGACATGCATCTTGGTAGCCTTTTCGGCCATGAACTGTTCGTAGTCATCGTAGCCTTGCCATTCCAGATTAGCAGGATCGGCCTTGCAATAAACATCAGCGAGGTTGCTCATACCCCAGAAGGCTCCATATTCTATCTGATTCACTGTAGCAGGGAGATTCAGGGTGGTCACGCCCGTACAACCCGCAAAGGCGCTATTACCAATATGCTGCAAACCCGTTTCTGCTGCAGTTCTGCGCGATGCATTGGCAGCAGGTTCTTCGATGGTCAGCGTAGTCAGACCCGTACAACCGCTAAAGGCATTACGGCCAATGCTGGTGACGCTGGCAGGGATAGTCATCGTCGTCAGACCGGTACAGCCGTCGAACGCATACATATCAATGCTGGTACTTCCTTCCGGAATCTCCACAGAGGTCAGTTCCGTATTGTTCCTGAAGGCTTGTTCGCCGACGCCATCGACCGTACCCATATACGTAACAGTACCCTTGCCGTCAGCGAACTCGTGAGATACCAAGTCGTAAGCACCATTGAACTTCGTGAAGTCGTCAAAGGTATCGATCTTCGCATTGGCATTGTAGGTCAGCGTGGACGATTCTACCTCGATGTCGCCCACAAAGGTACACTTGGCTTCAGGGTACTTCTCTTCCCAAGCCGTCTGGTTCACCACATGGAACTTCGTGGCCTTCTCAGGCATGAAGGTGTTGAAGGCGTAGTCTCTCCAGTAAAGTTTGTTGGGATAAGCCTTGCACCATATATTCTCGAGGGCAGACACCTCCACAAAGGCATCTTGATCGATTTTGATCACAGTAGAAGGGATGGTCAGCTTCGCCAACTTGGTGCAACCAGCAAACTCATAGTAGCCGAATTGTTCCAGACCCTCAGGCAGTACAATCTCTTCTATGTTCGTACAACCACGGAACGTACCGCCGCACAATATCTTGACTGAAGACGGAATGCTGACGGAAGTAAGACTGGTCAGATACTCAAAAGCCCAGGCCTCGACTCTCTCCGTTCCTTCTGGTATCTCCAGCTTGGTAATCGGTTCGTTCTGCTCGACAGTGCCGAGATACAGCGTGCCTGATGGCTGCTGAGGAGGATACCAACCATCAACTCTGTGGCGAGCATGGCACCACGACTTGAGGTCGGCAACAATGACTTTCTCCAAGGCATTACAGTTCTTAAACGAGCCTATGTAAGTGATGGTAGAAGGAATATTGATTTGCTTCAGAGCGGTGCAGTCGTCGAACATGGCGAGATACTCCACACCCTCTGGTATGAAAATGGTCTCCAGACTCGGGTTGTTCCTGAGACTACCTATTTTCTTGACAGTAGAAGGAATGGTGATGTTTCTCAGTTTGGGATTATCTGTGAATCCTGCTATTTCCTCCACTCCCTCGTCGAAGACAACTGTCTCCAAGCTGTTACAACTCATGAAGTCCTGAAAGCTCAGCTTCTTGATGCTGCCAGGGATACGTACCTCTTTCAATGCGTGGCAATAGTAGAACGAGCCGTCCAGTTCGGTGATACCATCCGTCAGCGTCAGCGTTTCAAGTTGCTCGCAACTGACGAACGACTGCAACATGTTTCTGATGGTCGAAGGCAATGTCAGCGTTTTCAGACCCGAATGTGAGAATGCATTGAAGCCAATCGTCTCAATACCCTCAGGGATGGTGACTGATGCGAGGTTCGAACACCTCATGAAAGCACCCTCATTGATGGTCTTGATGCTTGCAGGAATCTCAACGTTCGTCAGGCCTGTACAAGAATAAAATGAATTAGCACCAAGATAGGTCATCTTGTCATGGAAGGTGACCGACTTCAGTCCCTCGCAACGACAGAAGGCATAATCGCCAATGCTGGTAATCTCCTCTGGAATCACCAAGTTGGTAATCTCCTGATTATTCGTGTCGTAGATGTGCTTGGCATAATAGATAGGATTAGAGTAGATGCCCTTGATGACCATCGAGCACCACCACTTCAGGTCCTTGATGACAAAGTGACCCTTTTCCAAATCCGTGCAGGCTTCGAATGTCAGACCACTAACGTCACCTATCTCCTTCAATGACAGCGGCAGGTCGATATCCGTCAGTTTTTGACACGCATAGAATGCCTTGAAGCCAAGTTTCTCCACACCTTCAGGAATGACAATCCTCACCAAGTCATTTTGGAACTGCAGACAATTACTGCCAAACTCCGTCACCTTGCCGACATAGACCACCGTACCTTCGCCTGTCGGGTCTTCTGGTAATTGCTTCACAAAGTCGTGTTGGGACACAGCAGCTGCACCCACGAAGTACTGTATTTCCTCGAAACGGGGAAGCTTGGTTTTGCCAGTATAGTAAACGGTAGTCATCGTGACGGCCTTGACTGCCGATGCATAGCTGCTCCATCCGGCAGCGCCCTGGTAGGAGGCGATGGCTGCTTCAGGCACGTAGATGTCTGCCAGCGTAGCGATGGGCACCTGCTTGGGATTCTCAGGATCTGTCACGTCGTTATCATAGAACACAGACGTTTCCATGCCTTCGTCACCCAACGTCAGAGGAACTGTTGCCAAACTGTAGATAGCAGCCAGCTTCTTGCACTCGCCAAAGGCATCTATCCCAATAGACGTCACCGAGCTGAACAGCACCACCTGCTCCAGTTTGCTTTCCATGTAGAAGTAGTTGGCAGGGATATTGGTAATACCCTCTCCCACTATCACCTTCTTAAGGGTCGTAAAATAGCCGTCACCACTTTGCTTGGTCCAGTCACTCTGTTGCCAGGGGCGAGCTCCTTCAAACATCTTGCCTGTACCCGTAAAGGTCAGCGTTCCAGTGTTTGTGTCAAACGACCATTGAACAGCATCTGTTGGTTCATCGTCATTGCTGGCACCACAATTACCGCTATACACGGTAGCATTCACACTCGCGCACACCATTAAAGCAAATAGTGCACACATCACTCGTTGTAGTTTTGTTTTCATAAGCGTAATAATATTTATTGGTTAGTTTAAAAAATAGACAATATAAGGTATATCAATTACATAGAAACGAAATGGTTGGAGTTTAAGAAGCTACCCCTCTCGATTTCTTCTCTTCTTGAGCAGGAACGCCTTCAGCGAACATTTTCTGCAGACCTTGTTCGTAGATTTGTAGAGCTTCGCGACCCAAGCGGGTAATGCGACAGACACTACGGGCAGTAGGGCCTGAACCACTCTTGCTGACCTCTAAGTAGCCAGCATCCTTGAGAGTGGTAATCTGGACGCTGAGGTTGCCACGCGTACTACCGGTAATCTCACACAGATACATGAAGTTGGCACTCTCCAGACTGGCCAGCGCCACCATGATTTTCAGTCGCAACTCGTTGTGCAACAGGGGATTGATAACAGCAAACTTAAATGGACTCATGTTTTTTCACATAATTATGAAACAGGTGACCAGGGATAATCAGGGCGATGACGGAGATGATGGAAGCCACAAGGAGCTGCCACGGCCAGAGATCGCCTTGCAAAAAGAGAGGAGTGACGGAGAGGAACGAGGCAATGATGCCACAGATGGTCTTCGGACGGAAGTGCAGGATGATGCCCGTCATAAAGCAACCAAAGCCAACAAGCAGCCCCTGATAGGCGCAATAGCACAACGGGAAAATGCCGACAAAGCCCATAGCAGCACCACCCACACAGCTGGCAAAGCCAACGAAAATCCACATCACCAGGATAATATTCTGTTCAAGCGTGCGACAGCCCGTACGCTCATAGTCCTCATTCAGGAAATAGACCATCAGTGGTGTACCAATGAGCGGAATACCCATCCATAACCACGAGCACCAGTCTTCGTTCCATATCAGCAGCGCCAAAAACTCCAGGAAGAGCACAATAGCCGTAGGATATCCCCAAGCCAGAAAAAGGTTCTCGCCTGTTAACTCACGACGACTCATCACCTGAGCACGGGTGCTACGGATGATGTCCAGTTTCTGACGGGTAGTGCTTGTTATGGTTTCCTCATTGTTCATGGGCATTACTTGGTTGGTAGTTGTATCATAGTTTACTGCAAAGATAATGTTTATTTCTTAAACAATCCCTAAAAAAGTGCATATTTAACAAATATTTAACAAAATAACCTTAAACATTAAGGATAAAGAGTACAATTTACAATAATAATTGCTACCTTTGCAGCGTTCTATTTCCATAATGGATTGAAAATCAACAAGAACTAAAACAATTAATAATGCAGAAAATTAAGAAATTTGCAATACTGACAATAGCAACAATATGTACTCTCCCGATGATGGGACAAGACCTCTTGGCACGTCAGGCCCCCATAGACCGCAAAATGAAAGCCGTAGACAGTGTAGCGCTACAGCGACTGATATTCACCGAAAATTATGACTCTCCTGCTGAAGACCTCTATGAGGACTGGAGCAACAAATATGCACACCAGGAAACGGCGTTGCCTGACTCTTTCCGTATCTCGCTGAAAGATTTCTGCATGCCTACCACCAGCCGTGTGCTGACAAGTAACTTTGGTGCCCGCTGGGGACGCCAGCATAAGGGTTTGGACATCAAGGTTTATATTGGTGACACCATACGTGCTGCTTTCTCTGGTAAAGTACGCATCGTACGCTACGAGCGTCGTGGCTATGGTAAGTATGTTGTCATCCGCCACTACAACGGTCTGGAGACCATCTATGGTCACCTGTCAGAGCAGTTGGTAGAGGAAGATCAGGAAGTACGTGCTGGCGATGTTATCGGACTGGGTGGTAACACTGGTCGTAGCACGGGTTCACACCTGCATTTCGAGACTCGTCTCTGTGGTGTAGCTCTGAACCCCGCCATCATGTTTGACTTCCGCAATCAGGATGTCGTCGACGACTACTACATGTTCCACAAGGACACCTACCAACAGGAGTCTGTCGTTGCCACTCGCCTGCGTGGTGTTGGTGGCTCGTCATTCAATGGCGAGGGTGACGAAGAGGTTGAGTTGGCCTCAGCAGCACCTGCAGCAACATATCAACATGAGTCTCGTTTCCACAAGGTTCGTAAGGGTGAGACCCTCTACTCTATCGCCCGCAAGCGTGGTACCTCTGTAAATGCTATCATGAAGCTGAACCACCTGAAGAAGACTTCTAAGCTGAAGCCCGGTCAGATTCTGAAGTTCAACTAAGGAATAAAGGAATAACAAGCGATAATAATAGCGGACTGCACCATTGTGTGGTCCGCTTTTTCGTTATTACGTTATTTCGTTATAACGTCATATCGATTTCTCTTTACGACAATCGGCGCGAGGCATCCAGACGCAGGAAGATGAACAGGAGCAAGGTAAAGCCCCACAGCGAGGAGCCACCGTAACTGAAGAATGGCAGGGGGATGCCAATGACTGGTGTCAAGCCCAGCACCATGCCCACATTGATGAATACATGGAACAGGAAGATGCTCAGAACGCAATAGCCATAAACCCTTCCAAAGGGCATAGGTTGTCGTTCTGACAGATAGATAAGCCGCCAAATGAGCGCCAGGAACAACAGCAACACACCAGCAGAACCCAGGAAGCCCTCTTCCTCGCCCACAGTACAGAAGATAAAGTCGGTATCCTGCTCAGGAACGAACTTCAGCTTCGTCTGTGTACCATTCAAGAAACCTTTGCCCTGAAGACCACCAGAGCCAATGGCTATCTCTGACTGGTGGACGTTATAGCCGGCACCACGTAAGTCCTCATCAAGTCCCAGCAACACGTTGATACGTGAACGCTGGTGAGGCTCCATCACATTCTGCATAATGAAGTCGGCACCATAGTAGAACAATCCCGAAGCCAGTGCAAAAAGGGCAATGAAGAAATAGTTTCGGATGCGTGAGGACAACGCCTGGACAAACAGATAGCCTACCAAGATGACAACTTGTGCTATCTGGATATAGACAATATTGACACCAAAAGCCAACAACGGCAGTGATAGCAACGTGACTCCCACAGCGCATAGCAGCATGCGCCATGCCAATTTACGATGACAGTAGGTCCACACCATACCGATAGAGAACAGCTGGATAAGTACCATCACGGCAAAAGGTCCCACCATCGCTGACGAGGAACCCATAGCGACATCAGCATAACGGATGCCCACCACGAAATAGACCACCATAGCAACACCCGTAAAGAGGATGCTACCTGGCATTCCCTCACGATAGAACATCAGGAAGAAAGACAGATAGACCAGTGCCGAACCGGTCTCGCGCTGCAGGACAATACAAAGCATCGGCAACAGAATCACCAACAGCGCAGCACCAAAATGGCGCCACTGCTGGATGTTGTAGCCATAGATAGACATCAGTTTGGCGAGCGCTAAGGCTGTGGCAAACTTTGCAAACTCAGCTGGTTGTAGTCGCAATGGCCCTAATACCAGCCACGATCTGGAGCCCTTGATACTATGCGGATTGAAGATGGTAGCAAAGAGCAGTAGCAGCAATAAGGCATAGATAACAAAAGAAAAGGTGTCATATATCCTGTCGTCGAGCAGTAGGACAATGATGCCCAGCATGATACTGGTGCCTATCCAGACAATCTGCATACCAGAGCGTGTAGACAGCGAGAATATATCCGTCTCACCATACGAGTAACTGGCTCCACAGACACTGATCCAGCCAAACGACAACAGGGCGATGTAAATCAACACCGTCCACCAGTCGAGGTTGCGCAGCACGCTTTGTTGTCTTTTATCTGCTTCCATCTCTTACTTCTCTATTATCGGCTCGTAGAACCATACGAGATATGTCTGTTCTGGAACTCCTCAGCCTTCTTCTTAGAAGCCTCCGAGAGTTTACCATTGATATACTGTTCCATAATCAGCCCACCAATGGGCACACCATAGGTAGCACCCCATCCACCGTTCTCCACATAGACGGCAACGGCAATCTTTGGCTTATCCATAGGCGCAAAGCCCATAAATACCGAGTGGTCATGACCACGGTTCTGGGCCGTACCCGTCTTACCACACGCCATGAAGTCGTATTTCGCCAACTCATGACAAGTGCCACCAGTAGCAGAGGCACGCATACCTTGTACAACATAGTCATAAGACTCTTTCGACGCCTTGGTATGACGATGCTGTGTATAGAGCGAATCCAATTGCTCGCCCTGGATGCGCTTCACCACATGCGGTGTGATGAACCATCCACGATTGGCGATGGTAGCACCCAGATTAGCTATCTGCAAGGGAGTGGCATTGACCTCACCCTGCCCGATGGCGATAGAGATAATGGTCAGTCCGTTCCATGAGCCTTTATACGCCTTGTCATAGAACTCAGCATTAGGTATCAGTCCACGCTTCTCACCAGGCAGGTCGATGCCCAATTTATAGCCAAAGCCCATGCTCACCATATAGTCACGCCACGTGTTCATGGCTTTCTGTACACTGCCATACTTATTCTTGGCACCTATCATATAATAGAGGCCCCAACAGAAATAGCCATTACACGATGTTGACAACGCAGGAATAAGAGGTAGCGGGGCAGCATGTCCGTGACAACCCACATGCAGACCTTTATAGTTGAATCCGTGGGCGCAGGGATAGGATGTATGGGTAGGATGAAGAATGCCTTCCGTCATAAAAGTTAGGCCCTGCGTAGTCTTAAACGTAGAACCTGGTGGATACTGTCCCATGATACTACGGTTCAGCAGGGGTTTCCAGACGTTCTGGCTGAGCAGGCGATGACTCTTCGAGCGCTGACGACCTACCATCATACGAGGGTCATAGCTGGGTGATGATACCATACACAACACTTCGCCCGTCTTAGGTTCGATGGCTACGATAGAGCCTATCTTTCCTTCCATCAGTCGCTCACCCAGCGCCTGCAGGTCAGCATCCAGTCCCAGTGTCAGGTTCTTGCCTGCCACCGCACGACGGTCGAAACGTCCATTCTGATAGCGTCCCTGTACACGACCATGAGCATCGCGCAACAGAATCTGCATACCTTTCTCGCCACGCAATTGTTTTTCGTAACTACGCTCAACGCCCAACTTACCGATATAGTCACCTGGCTGGTAATAGTCGTCTTCCTCGATATCAGCAGGTGACACCTCTGCCACATCGCCCAGCACATGGGCAGCAAAGGGATAACGGTACTGACGAATGGTACGGCGCTGGATATAGAAGCCAGGAAAGCGGAACATCTTCTCTTGGAAGACGCTGAAATCAGCCTCTGACAGCTGACTCATAAAGAGTTGTTCGGTAAAGCGTGAATAACCGGGATTCTTCGAACGGTCCTTGATGGTCTCCATACGACGATCGAAGTCCTCACGGGTGATGTTCAGTGCCTCACAGAGGTCAAGGGTATCCAAATGGTCCTTGGCCTCGTTCATCACCACCATAATATCATATGCTGGCTGGTTATATACCAGCAGTTTGCCATTACGATCGTAGATACCACCACGAGAGGGGTACTCTATCTTCTTTAAGAAAGCATTAGAGTCAGCACTCTTCTTATAGTCGTCACTGGTAATCTGGAGCATGAAGAGACGGATGATGTAGATTACCACGATGAGCAATGCCACACCACCAATCACATAGTGTCTATAGTCTAACGAGTAGTCCTTCATAGTACTCTCTGTTCCAGCGTCAATGACTTCTCTTAGCGATCTCGAAGGTAAATATCAGAACAAGTGTCAAGAGTGTGCTGCCAACCACACACATCAGCCAATAGAAGGCATTAAAGAAAGTAAACATCTCCAGGCAATAAAACAGCAGACAGTATAACAGCACCATAGGCACAACATAGTAGGCATACTTTACCGGACCAAGAGTCTTCATTGATGGCTGCAGATTGTCAGCAGAGTCGCGTGGCACATACAACTCCAGATAATAAGGCTGGATAGCAGCTAATATTGTCATCACCGATGCCGCCAACCCTGGTGTATTCGAGAAGATGTCGATAATCAGACCCAACAGGAAACTCCACAACAGCACTGACCACTTGGGGTAGTTACGTGGGAACATGGCCACGAAGTAGACATAGAACAGCGGTGTGGCATAGTGGAACAGATGGATGCGTCCTAACACAATGACCTGTGCCAGGAAAAACAGGGCAAACCACCCTAACCGTTTAAAGAAATCAGCAGACATCTTTTAATTCTGAATTCCTAATTCCCAATTCCTTTTTCGTAATTCGTAATTACTACTCATGTACATTCAGCTTCAGTGAGTCACGAGCAGCCTGCATCACACGCATACGGGCAGCGATAGAGCGGTCACTGATAACCACAACATCACGCAGGTTGCCAAAGTCGGTCGTCAGCCTCACTTTCAACTTATACGACAGACCATCGCGGGCATTGTAAACCTCTACGATCTGACCAACAAGGACACCTGGAGGGAAAATGCTTGAGTAGCCATTGGTCTCCACCCAGTCGCCACGCTTGAAACGGGCATGACGGGGGATATCCTCGACATAAGCATAGGCTGCATCCTCGCCATACCAGCGAAGCACACCAAAATAGCCGTAACCACGGATGGCACAACTGATACGCGAAGAGTGACTGTTCAAGACAGGGATAACAACACTATAGTGGTCTGACACAAGATAGGTAACACCCACGACACCACGGCCACAGGCCACACCCATGCCGACATCCACCCCATCATCCTTGCCCTTGTCAATGGTCATCAGGTTATCCATCTTTCCCAGTTCGTTGCTCACCACCTTAGCAGCAATCAGCTGATAGCGGCTCAACGAATCCAGGCCTTGCTGTTCCTTTGCATCAATCTTCTGGGTTGCCTCTCCGTACAAACGGCGCAACTGAGTAACCTGGCGCTCCAAGTAATAGTTACGAAGCGTCAAGTCCTCATTCACTTTCGTCAATGAGAAATACGATTCCACGGCTGATGTCCACTGGTAGAAGCGACCTGCCACAGCGTTGGCTGACGAGAACCAGACGCTATTCTGATAGCTATTATAGCTAAACAGAAGAGTCAGGCCGACTGCTTCCAGAAAGATGAAAATCAGCCAGTGGTAATGACGACTGAAAAACTCCAGAAGATTCTTCATCTACCTGTTTATCTCATCAGGAATGTGAAGCGGTTGACATTCTTCAGAGCGATACCAGCACCCTTAGCAACAGAGTGCAACGGATCTTCTGCAATATGGAAGGGAATATTGATCTTTGCTTCCAGACGACGGTCTAAGCCACGCAGCAGCGCACCACCACCAGCCAACCAGATACCATTCTTCACGATGTCAGCATACAACTCAGGAGGAGTATTCTCCAAAGCGCTGAGCACGGCATTCTCAATCTTGGCAACGGTCTTGTCCAGACAATGAGCAATCTCCTGATAGCATACGGGCACCTCCATAGGCAAGGCGGTAATACGGTTAGGACCATGAACGACATAGTCCTCAGGAGCCTCATCGCCCAGGTCGGTCAGTGCCGAACCTACGGCAATCTTGATGCGCTCGGCCATACGCTCAGACACCTTCACGTTATGCTGACGTGACATATACTCCTGGATATCAGCAGTCAGATCATCACCAGCAGTACGGATAGAGTTGTTGCTAACGATACCACCCAGTGAGATAACAGCAATCTCAGTAGAGCCACCACCAATATCAACAATCATGTTACCCTCGGGAGCCTCAACGTCGATACCGATACCAATAGCAGCAGCCATCGGCTCGAAAATCAGATATACGTCACGACCGTCTGCGTGTTCTGCAGAGTCGCGTACGGCACGCAGCTCCACCTCAGTAGAACCTGAGGGAACGCCAATCACCATACGCAGTGACGGAGAGAACAGGCGACTGCCTGTATGTACCATCTTAATCAGGCCACGCATCATCTGCTCACAGGCAGAGAAGTCAGCAATCACGCCATCACGCAACGGACGAACGGTGCGGATATTGTCGTGTGTCTTTTCATACATCATCTTAGCTCGCGAACCCACAGCAATCATCTTGTCGGTATGGCGGTCAAGAGCTACTACTGACGGCTCGTCAACCACAATCTTATCATCACTGATAATAATCGTGTTAGCCGTACCAAGGTCCATAGCTATCTCCTGGACAAAACTAAAAAATCCCATTTATTTTACGATTTGACTATTTACAATTTGACTATTTATTTAGCGGTTTTTACAAACCAAGCGTTGATAGCAGTGTCATAGTGGCTGCTGACACCAAAGGCACGAGTAGCGAACATACGACGCTGAGCCTTCGTGGTCTCTGCACCCTGCCTGTTCAGAATGTCAAGCAAAACGCTATACTCAGCCTTTGAGGGCACGATGACCACATCATTGAAGTTCTTGGCACCTGCACGAATCAGCGAGATACCACCGATATCAATCTTCTCGATGATATCCTCCTCACTAGCACCGCTGGCAACAGTCTGTTCAAAAGGATACAGGTCAACAACCACCAAGTCAATCTCAGGAATCTCATACTGAGCCATCTGCTCACGGTCACCCTCATTGTCGCGACGAGCCAAGATACCACCAAATATTTTCGGATGCAAGGTCTTTACACGACCACCAAGGATAGAAGGATACGTCGTCACGTCCTCTACCTTCTGGCACTCATAGCCCAACGACTCAATGAAAGTCTGTGTGCCACCTGTCGACAAGAACTTTACACCCTCATCGTTCAACTTCTTCAACAACTCTTCAAGCCCATCCTTGTGGAATACAGAGATGAGCGCAGTCTTAATCTTCTTTGTCTCTGCCATAAATCTAATATAACGTTATATTTTTATCTCTTTATGAGGGTGCAAAATTACAAAAAAAACAGCACACTGCACAACCTTTACACTAAAAATTTCACCTTATTATAAAAATAATAATGCAAATCAACTCGTAATTCAAAATTATTGCCTACCTTTACAGACTGAAAATTACAAACTGAAAACAATTTCGCTATGAATACAAAACATATTATGTACCAGACACACGGCACGTGTTCACAGATGATTGATGTGACAGCCGACGAGAACGATGTTATCCAACAAGTATTCTTCCTTGGCGGCTGCAACGGCAACCTACAGGGAATCAGCCAGTTGGTGACAGGACAGAAGATTGACGATGTCATTGCAAAACTCAATGGAATCCGTTGTGGCGCAAAAAGCACATCATGTCCAGACCAACTGTGCAGAGCGCTCGAAGAACTAAAAAAAAGGTAAAAGTGCTAGAAAATTTGGTATTATGCTCACTTATTCGTACCTTTGCACCTTATAAATATAAAGACAAAGGAAAATAATGGCTTGCATATTACATATAGAAACGAGCACAAATGCCTGTTCAGTAGCTGTTAGCGAAGACGGACAGCGCATCTATGAAGAGACGGAACATGGAGAACGAGGTGCCGGCGCCGAGCAATTGGGACGTATGGTTGATGAGGCATTATCATTTACCGACAGTCACGCCATCCCGTTCGATGCTGTTGCAGTAAGCTGTGGACCAGGCTCATATACAGGTCTGCGCATCGGTGTATCAATGGCCAAGGGCATCTGCTATGGTCGCAATCTGAAGCTAATAGCCGTACCCACACTGGAACTGATGTGTGTTCCCATTCTATTGAGAGAGACCATACAGGAAGAGAACGCCTTACTCTGTCCAATGATTGACGCCCGCAGAATGGAAGTTTACTCAGCACTCTACGACCGTTCGCTGAAAGAGGTACGTCCCGTGGGTGCCGACGTAGTGACAGAAGACACCTATAAGCAGTGGCTTGACGAGCGACCCATCTATTTCTTCGGGAATGGTGCCAAGAAGTGTATAGAAATAATTAACCACCCCAATGCCCACTACATTGATGGCATTGAGCCCTTGGCCAAATGGATGATGCCACTGGCAGAGAAGCGTTTCCTAAACGAGCAGTTTGAGGACGTAGCATACTTTGTACCATTCTATTTGAAGGACTTCGTAGCCATCAAAGCAAAGCCGCTGCTCTAAGACAAATGATGAATCAAAATTGAAAAATTGTAAAATATACAGATGGATATCAAAGGATTAGACTATAACACTGCACGCGAGCGACTCGTCATGACCGAGTATGGACGCGAGATACAGAGGATGATAGACGTGGCCATCGCATTGCCTACCAAAGAGGAGCGTATGCGCTGTGCCCAAACTATCATCCACCAGATGGAGATGAAGAACCCACAGGTTCGTGAAGGTGAAGACTACCAACAAACCCTTTGGGACCACCTCTATCTGATGAGTCGCAAGCGACTCGACATTGACTGGCCCTACGACATGAGCGAGGCAGAGAACATTCTGACAAAGCCAGCACCCATGAAACATCCTTCACTGAACGGACAGTCACGTATGCGTCACTACGGTCAGTTGCTCATGGAGGTTTTCGAGCGCTTGAAGACCATGCCGGAAGGCGCTGAGCGTGATGAACTTGTACGCCTCACTGCCAACCAGATGAAGCGCGACCTGATGACATGGAGTCATGGTTCTGTTGACGATGAGAAGGTGGCCGACGATCTGGCTCGTTTTACAGACGGCAAGATTCAGTTGGACCTCTCTTCGTTCCATTTTGACCACATTGGTGCTATCGTCCCTGATAGTGGTAATGGCAAACGCAAGAAAAAAAAGTAGCCTATGGCATCATTCAAGATAGAGGGTGGCCACTTGTTACGTGGCGAAATCAGACCACAAGGCGCCAAGAACGAGGCGTTACAAGTGATTTGTGCCACGCTGCTCACCAGTGAGGCTGTAACCATTCATAACATCCCCAACATCCGCGACGTCAACAACCTCATCCAGTTGCTGAAGGACATTGGTGTGAAGGTAACGAAAGACGGCAATAGCTATACCTTCCAGGCCGATGCTCTGAATATGGCCTTTCTGCAAAGTGACGAGTTCGTGGAGAAATGTGCGCAGTTGCGTGGTTCTGTGATGATGATTGGTCCGCTGCTGGCACGAATGGGCAAAGCTGTCATCGCCAAGCCTGGTGGTGACAAAATTGGTCGCCGTCGTCTGGACACCCACTTCTTGGGTTTCCAGAAATTAGGCGCCAAGTTCCGTCAGCTGGCAGACCGCAACGTCTATGAGATTGGTGCCAAGCAACTAAAGGGCACCTATATGCTGCTCGACGAAGCTTCCGTAACAGGTACTGCCAACATCATCATGGCAGCAACGATGGCTGCAGGTACCACCACTATCTATAATGCCGCTTGTGAACCATATATCCAGCAGCTCTGTCACATGTTGTGTCAGATGGGTGCAAAGATCAGCGGTATCGGTTCGAACCTATTAACTATTGAGGGTGTCAAGGTGTTGCACGGTGCCGACCACAAACTCCTACCCGACATGATTGAGGTGGGGTCATTTATTGGTATGGCGGCAATGTGTGGCGATGGTGTCCGCATCAAGGACTGTTCACTAAAAGACCTTGGTATCATCCCTGACGCCTTCCGCCGACTGGGCGTGAAAGTAGAGGTAGATGGTGACGATCTCTTCATTCCCCGCCAGAAGCACTATGTCGTCGACTCATTCATTGATGGCACCATCATGACACTGGCTGATGCCCCATGGCCAGGACTGACTCCCGACTTACTGAGTGTGCTCATCGTAGTAGCCACTCAAGGTCGCGGCAGTGTGCTGTTCCATCAGAAGATGTTTGAGAGTCGTCTATTCTTCGTCGACCGCCTCATCGATATGGGAGCACAGATTATCCTCTGCGACCCACACCGTGCTGTTGTTGTAGGTCACGATCGCCAACGCCAGCTGCATGGTAGCAGAATGTCAAGTCCAGACATCCGTGCAGGTATCGCCCTGCTGATTGCCGCTATGAGTGCCAACGGCACTAGCCTCATCAGCAATATTGAACAGATTGACCGTGGTTACGAGGACATCGAACACCGTCTCAATGCACTGGGTGCAAAAATTGAAAGAATATAACTAGTGGAACTAGTAAAACTAGTATAACTAGAAATAATGATAAGAGCAGAAGAAGTTTACAAGATTGGCCGTTTGGGTAAGGCCCACGGTGTCAAGGGAGAAGTGTCGTTCCAGTTTGATGACGACATCTTCGATCGTGTGGATGCGGACTATCTGGTGCTCGACATCGATGGCATTCTGGTACCTTTCTTTATGGAGGAATACCGCTTCCGTAGTGACACCGTTTGTCTCGTGAAGTTTTCAGGTATCGATACCCAACAACGTGCTCAAGAATTGACGGGTTGCGATGTCTTCTTCCCAAGAGCCTTAGCAGAAGAAGGCGATGAAATGCCGTCACTGGCCAGTTTGGTGGGGTTTGAGATCGTTAATGATGCCGATGGAGAAACCGTTGGCCGCATTGCAGCCATTGACGACAGTACCGTGAATATTCTGTTTGAACTAGAGAACGGCACTCTGATACCTGCCAGCGACGAACTGATAACAGACATTGATGCTGAACGACGAACGATAAAAATGAATATCCCTGAAGGATTATTAGATATATGAAGAAAAAACAAATAGCAATACTCGGCTCTACAGGGTCGATAGGCACACAAGCCTTAGAGGTCATTGCTGAACATAGCGACCTCTATGAGGTTTATTGCCTGACAGCCAATAACAAGGTTGAACTCTTGGCTCAGCAGGCCCACCAGTTCAAGCCTGCCGCCATTGTCATTGCCAACGAGCAACGCTATGACGAATTGAAAAGTCTGATGAGTGACATGCCCGATGTCAAGGTCTATGCTGGCAAGCAGGCACTCGACGAGATTGTCGAAGCCATACCCATCGACATGGTATTGACTGCGATGGTTGGTTTTGCAGGACTATCACCCACCATTCATGCCATCAAGGCCCACAAAGCCATCGCCTTGGCCAACAAGGAGACACTGGTGGTTGCTGGCGAACTGATTCTCCAATTGGCCCAACAGCATCACACCCCCATCCTACCTGTCGATAGCGAACACTCCGCTATTTTCCAGAGTCTGGTAGGTGAGGACGACAACCCCATTGAGAAGATATTACTCACAGCCAGTGGCGGTCCGTTCCGCAAGTTTGACATGAAACAGTTGGAAACGGTTACCAAAGCAGATGCTTTGCGTCATCCGACATGGGACATGGGTGCGAAGATTACAATCGATTCTGCCACAATGATGAACAAAGGCTTTGAGGTCATTGAGGCCAAATGGCTCTTTGGCGTTGACGCCAGTCAGATACAGGTATTGGTACATCCGCAAAGCATCATCCATAGTGCCGTACAGTTCCACGATGGCGCCGTCAAGGCTCAGTTGGGAGTACCCGACATGCGCCTACCCATCCAGTATGCCTTCTCATTCCCTCAGCGCTTATCACTGAGTGGCGACCGTCTCGACCTCTTTGCCCATCCGCTGGAGTTCTTCGAGCCTGACCTGGAGAAGTTCCGCTCTCTGGCGCTGGCCTTCGAAGCTATCAAGAAGGGTGGTAATATGCCGTGTATCGTCAATGCTGCCAACGAGATTGTCAACCGTGCCTTCCTGGAAGACCGTTGCGGTTTCCTACAGATGAGCGACATTATTGCTGAGACCATGCAACGCTGCACCTTCAGCACTAACCCCGACTACGACATTTACATCCAAACGGATGCTGAGGCAAGAAGGATTGCAGCAGAGTTACTGAAAAATTAAGAATTAAGAATAAAGAGTTAAGAGTTAATAATGGAAGTATTTTTGATTAAACTGGCCCAGCTCATCTTGGCACTATCGATACTGATACTGCTGCATGAGGGTGGTCATTTCTTCTTTGCCAAACTGTTTGGCATACGCGTAGAGAAATTCTACATGTTTTTTGACTGGAAGTTCAGTCTGTTCAAGTTTAAACCCAAGAACAGCGATACCGAGTATGGTATCGGTTGGATACCTCTGGGTGGCTACTGCAAGATATCGGGTATGATTGATGAGAGCTTCGATACGGAGCAGATGAAGCGTCCTGCCCAACCTTGGGAGTTCCGCACCAAACCCACTTGGCAACGCCTGCTGGTGATGATTGGTGGCGTACTAGTCAACTTCCTGCTGGCATTGTTCATCTATTCCATGATTCTGTTCTACTGGGGCGACACCTATATTCCCGTCAAGGACATGACGCTGGGTATGAAGTTTAACCAAGAAGCCAAGAGCTATGGTTTTAAGGATGGCGATATTCTGGTAGGTACTGACAAGCGTACTTTCAAGGAGTTTAGTGCAAACCTCTATCGCGACATCTCAGAAGCCAAGCGCGTTGACATTATCCGTAATGGCAAACCGTTGAGTATCAATCTGCCAGGTGAACTGAACATGCTGAATATGCTTAAGGCCGATCCTGCCTTTGTTCGTCCCTTAATGCCTGCTGTTGTGGATAGTATTCTCCCAGGATCTCCTGCTGCTAAAATTGGCATGAAGAAAGGCGACAAGATCCTTGCCATCAACGATTCTCCCATTGATTCTTACAACGAGTTCATTGACCAGTTGGGACGTCGTCAGGACTTACTGCTTACCTCGAAGACTGCAGCAGACAGTCTGAAGGCACGCACTGTAGTCATTGCTTTCGGTAATGATGCTCGTACAGATACAACAGCTGTTATGCTGACCCCCGACCTGAAGTTAGGATTCACCATTCAGAGTTTGGCTTCTCTGTATAAGCCCGTCACTCGTGAGTACGGCTTCTTCGAGAGTTTTCCTGCAGGTGTGAAATACGGTTGGAGCGTGCTTGCTTCTTATGTTGACGACCTGAAATACGTCTTTACCGCTGAGGGCGCTAAGTCGCTGGGTGGTTTCGGAACCATCGGCAACCTGTTCCCTGCCGATTGGGATTGGTACGTCTTCTGGAAGATGACAGCCTTCCTCAGCATCATCCTCGCCTTCATGAACATTCTGCCTATTCCCGCTTTGGACGGTGGTCATGTATTGTTCCTGCTCTACGAGATGATTACCCGCAGAAAGCCCTCTGAGGAATTTATGATTCGTGCTGAATATGTAGGCTTTGGCATTGTCCTGCTCTTGCTGGTTGTCGCCAATCTCAATGATATCCTGCGCAGTCTGGGCATCATGTAAGATAGCATCATGAAGATTGTTATCGACGACAAGATACCTTATATCCGAGAGACGATCTGTCGGTTGGCCGATGAGACCGTCTTTCTGGGTGGTTCCACCATCACAGCCGATGATGTCAGAGACGCTGATGTGTTGGTAGTAAGAACTCGTACCCACTGTAACCGTCAACTCCTGGAAGGCAGCAAGGTACAGCTGGTGGTGACTGCCACCATTGGCTACGACCATATTGACATCCAATGGCTGGAACATGCTGGCATCCGCTGGACGAACTGTCCTGGCTGCAATTCCGGTTCTGTGGCCCAGTATGTAGAGTGTGCCTTGCTCTTGTTGGAACAGCAAAAGGGTCTTGACCTGCAACATACCACCATTGGCATTGTAGGTTGTGGGCATGTGGGTTCCAAGGTAAAAGCGGTCGCTGAACGGCTAGGGATGCAGGTACTTGTCTGCGATCCTTTATTAACCAATCCTTCTTTTGTTTCGCTCGATGTTATTGAGCATGAATCAGACATCATCACCTTCCATGTGCCACTAACCCGTGAAGGACGTTATGCTACCTGGCATATGGCTGATGAAGGATTCTTCCATCGTCTTTCACGCGTACCTTATATTATAAACACCAGTCGTGGCGAGGTGGTCGACAATCAAGCACTTCTTGCAGCGCTGAAAGAAGGTCGAGTGCGCGATGCCGTTATTGATGTGTGGGAAAACGAACCTCATCCTAACGCAGAATTGCTTGACAGAGTATTTATTGGTACTCCACACATTGCAGGCTATTCTGCAGACGGAAAGACCAATGCCGATAACATGGTCATTGATGCCATTTGCCAGCAATTTGGTCTTGAGAACCCTGGACTTATCGTTCCGCCAGCGTTGGACTATAGGGTCGATTCATCGACAAATCGGAATGTGGTGTTGCCATCTTCTGATCCACTCGCCCTATATAACCCGATGGACGACAGCAAAAAACTCAAAGCAGACGCTTCGCAATTTGAACAATTACGCAACAATTATCCGCTCAGGAGAGAGAAAATAGACTAAAAAACTGCACAAGTGGGGGGTGATTGTGCAATTGTATGTATATTTTCTCTCTTAAAATTTGCGTAAGTCAATAAAAATGTGTTACTTTGCACCCGCTAAGCAACTCTTTGGTTGCAATTAAGGTAAAAAAGATATCAATTATTAACATTTTAAAGAAGAAAATTATGTCAGAAATTGAAAGCAAAGTAAAGGCTATTATCGTAGACAAACTCGGTGTTGATGAAGCAGAGGTTAAGCCCGAAGCAAGTTTCACTAACGACTCATCATGGAATTTGAGAAGGAGTTCGGTATCTCTATCCCCGACGACAAGGCTGAGAAGATCGGTACTGTTGGTGATGCTATCGCTTACATCGAGGAGAACGCAAAATAATTGAAGCCCCCTAAGATAGGGGGTTGGGGGTCTGAACAGACGAAAGTTCTATTCAGACCCCCAACTCATATAATAAACTGAATTATGGAATTAAAAAGAGTAGTTGTAACAGGTCTGGGAGCTGTTACTCCCGTGGGCAACACTGCCGAGGAGATGTGGAAGAACCTGCTCAATGGCGTTAGTGGTGCTGCACCTATTACACATTTCGATACAACAAACTTCAAAACCAAGTTCGCTTGTGAGGTTAAGAATCTCAACGTGAACGATTATCTGGATCGCAAAGAGGCACGTAAGATGGACCGCTACACCCAGCTGGCCCTGATTGCTGCCAAGCAGGCCGTTGAAGATAGCGGTATGGATCTGGAGACAGAAGACAAGAACCGTATTGGTGTTGTCTATGGCGTAGGTATCGGTGGTATCAAGACCTTCGAGGAGGAGGTAATGTACTATGGTGTTCACGAGGCCGATGGTCCTAAGTTCAACCCATTCTTCATCCCCAAGATGATTGCTGATATCGCAGCTGGTCAGATTTCAATCATGTATGGCTTCCATGGCCCCAACTATATCACTGCTTCAGCTTGTGCTTCTTCATCAAACGCACTGGCTGATGCCTTCAACCTGATTCGTCTGGGTAAGGCTAACGCTATCGTTGCTGGTGGTGCCGAGGCTGCTATCTGCGCTACTGGTGTAGGTGGTTTCAACGCCATGCATGCACTTTCTACCCGCAACGATGAGCCAGAGAAGGCCAGCCGTCCATTCAGCGCTAGCCGCGACGGATTCATCATGGCCGAGGGTTCTGGCTGTCTGATTCTTGAGGAACTGGAGCACGCTAAGGCTCGTGGTGCAAAGATCTATGCTGAGATGGTAGGTGCTGGTATGAGTGCTGACGCTCACCACATTACCGCTTCTCATCCTGAGGGTTTGGGCGCTAAGCTTGTGATGCAGAACGCTCTGGAGGATGCTCAGATGCAGCCTGACGAGATTGACTACATCAACGTTCACGGCACCAGCACACATGTTGGTGACATCTCTGAGGCTAAGGCCATCAAGGAGGTCTTCGGCGATGCAGCCTTTAAGTTGAACATTTCTTCTACCAAGTCCATGACTGGTCACCTGCTGGGTGCCGCTGGTGCTGTAGAGGCTATGGTAACTGTTCTGGCTGTGAAGAACGACATCATTCCTCCCACAATCAACCACGAGGAGGGTGATGAAGATCCAGAGATTGATTACAACCTGAACTTCACATTCAACAAGGCTCAGAAGCGCGAGGTTCGTGCTGGTCTCAGCAATACCTTCGGCTTTGGTGGTCACAATGCCTGCGTGGTATTCAAGAAGTATGTGGGTTAACAACATTATTGACAGAATCAAGCTCCCTTTCCGCAAGGAGAAGGAGCTTTTTTCTGCTCTTTACCGTATCCTGGGGTTCTATCCTCACAACATCAGCCTCTATAAACAGGCACTGTTGCACAAGAGTGTAGGACGTCGCAACGAGAAAGGTCGTCCCCAGAATAACGAACGCTTGGAGTTCCTGGGTGATGCCGTCCTCGATGCTGTAGTTGGCGATATCGTTTATCGCCATTTCGAGGGTAAGCGCGAGGGGTTCCTCACCAACACCCGTTCTAAACTCGTCAGTCGTGAGACCTTAGGGAAACTCGCCCAGGAGATGGGTATCGACCAGCTCATCATGTCTGCAGGTCACTCCAACGCCCATAACAGCTACATGAACGGCAATGCTTTCGAGGCCTTGGTAGGAGCCATCTATCTGGATCGCGGATACAGCGCCTGTATGCGCTTTATGGAAAAACGCATCTTGACACAACTCATCAACATCGACAAAGTGGCCTATAAGGAGGTTAACTTCAAGTCGAAACTGCTCGAATGGAGTCAGAAGAATCGTGTCAAGATGGAGTTCCGCGACTTGGAACAGACACGCGACGAGAATGGCAGTCCTGTATTCACCGTTCAGGTGTTTATCGAAGGTCTGGAGGGCGAGAAGGGCACTGGTTTCTCCAAAAAAGAGAGTCAGCAGAAAGCCAGCAAGGGGACACTGCAGCGTCTGCGTCGCGAACCTCAGTTTATCGATGCTATCTTCGCTGTCAAGGCTGATCGTACCAAGATGGAGGAAGAGCCAGTGATGGCTGCTCCTGATCTGGAGAAACTGGAGAATCCCGATTTCATCGTGGAACAAGAGAAAGCAGAAGAGCCTGAACAGCCCCAGAAAGCAGAGGAGCATGTAGCGGTTCCATCACCACAGACAGTCCTCGACGACCTGACCCTCGATGATATCTCCGCTACTCCTCGCGAGAAGACGCGCGAAGAGATTATCGCTGAAGCCGAGGCTGCTGCCTTTGCAGAGTAAAACAAATTGAGGTTGCTGATGGACAACCTCATTTTTGTTTATGCTACTTCTCTCTGATAGCAACTAGGCTTATCGCTAAGAGCAACTAGGCTTATCGCTAAGAGCAACTAGGCTTATCTCTATGAGAGACTCGTCGTTTCTCTCATCGTGATACTACGAGTTACTCATTGAGAAACGATGAGTTGGGGAGTTATTATTCTTTAAAAAAAACGTAAATTATTACTCCATTACAATGCTTTTGTGTAATTTTGCAGTCTAAACGTGCAAAAAATGAGTCTGACACAGATAATAGGGAATGTATTCAAGCCCCGTCAGAAGGCTTTGGAGAAGCATCTGAACGGGGGTGAGGCGCTGCAACGGGCAGTGCTGAAGCATTTGATACATACTGCAAAGAATACAGAATACGGCAGGAACCATGCCTTTGACAATATCAAGGACTACGACCAGTTCGTCTCGATGGTGCCTGTCAACACCTACGAGGAACTGAAGGGCGACATCGACCGCATGCGTCATGGAGAGCGCGATGTGTTGTGGCCAGGACGTGTCAGGTGGTATGCCAAGTCTTCAGGCACCACAAACGACAAGTCGAAGTTCATCCCTGTCAGCGATGAGGGGCTGCAGAAGATTCACTATGCTGGTGGACGCGACTCAGTGGCGTTCTATCTGAGAAACAATCCCAAGTCGAGGATGTTCGATGGCAAGGGTCTGATACTTGGTGGCAGTCATGCACCTAACTATAACGTGGCAGGTTCGCTGGTAGGTGACCTCAGCGCTATCCTGATAGAAAACATCAATCCACTGGTGAACCTGATTCGTGTACCCAAGAAGGAAACAGCACTGCTGAGCGATTTCGAGGTCAAGCGTGAGCGCATAGCCCGCGAGGCCATGAACAAAAACGTTACCAACATCAGTGGTGTGCCCTCATGGATGCTCTCTGTACTGAACTGCATGATGGAGATGACGGGTAAGACACATCTGGAAGAGGTGTGGCCCAACATCGAGGTGTTCTTTCATGGTGGTGTGGCCTTCACGCCCTATCGTAAGCAGTATGAACAGCTCATCACCTCGCCCAACATGCACTATATGGAGACGTATAATGCCTCTGAGGGTTTCTTCGGACTGCAGGACGACCCTATGGACAAGGCCATGCAACTGATGCTGGACTATGGGGTGTTCTATGAATTTCGGCCTATGGACGGAGGAGACATTGTACCTTTGTGGGGTGTGGAGACAGGTAAGAACTACGCTATGGTTATCTCTACCAGTTGTGGACTATGGCGATACGAGATTGGTGATACCATCCAGTTTACGTCTACCAATCCCTATAAGTTCGTCATCAGCGGTCGCACGAAGCACTTTATCAATGCCTTTGGCGAAGAACTTATCGTTGACAATGCCGAGAAGGGATTGGCCTACGCCTGTGAACAGACAGGTGCCGAGGTCTTGGAGTACACAGCTGCCCCAGTCTTTATGGATGCCAATGCCAAGTGTCGTCACCAGTGGCTTATCGAATTTTCTAAGTCACCAAGCGACTTGGCACAGTTTGCCGACCTGCTGGACAAGAAACTGCAGGAGATTAACAGCGACTACGAGGCCAAGCGCTACAAGGACATCACCCTGCAGCACCTGGAAATCGTCCAAGCCCGTCCCAACCTGTTTAACGACTGGTTGAAAATGAAGGGCAAGCTGGGTGGACAGCACAAGGTGCCCCGACTGAGCAATTCACGCGAGCATATTGACCAACTATTGACACTGAACGCATGAGGAGACTACAATACTGGCTGTTGGCTATTAGCTGTTTGCTATTAGCTGTTGGATGTGCCCGCATGGGTTCACCCGATGGCGGATGGTACGATGACGATCCTCCTGTGGTCTTGGGCAGCATACCTGCCGACAAGGCTACAAACGTGAAAACCAAGAAGATAACCATCTACTTCGACGAATACATCAAACTCGCCGATGCCACCCAGAACGTCATCGTCTCCCCTCCGCAGTTAGAGATGCCAGAGATACAGGCTAAGGGCAAGAAGATTGTTGTGGAATTGAAAGACACACTGAAGCCCGACATGACCTATACCATCGATTTCAGCGATGCCATCAGTGACAACAATGAAGACAACCCGATGGGTAACTACACTTTTACCTTCTCGACAGGCCAACAGACCGATACCCTCGAAGTATCAGGTACGGTGCTCAGTGCTGAGAATCTGGACCCTGTATCAGGCATCCTCGTAGGATTGTATAACGACTTGGCAGACTCCGTCTTCAAGACCAAACCGCTATTGCGTGTAGCACGAACCGATGCCAATGGACACTTCGTCATCAAGGGCATTGCTGATGGTGAATATCGCATCTATGCTCTGCAGGATGCTGATGGCAACTATAAATTCACGCAGAAGAGTGAGATGATAGCCTTCTCGCACGAGACCTACAAGCCATATGTCAAGCCTGACATACGTCAGGACACCATCTGGCGCGACACATTGCATATCGACAGCATTGCACAGGTGCACTACATGCATTACTATCCAGATAACATCGTGCTGACAGCATTCCAGGAAACACAAACTGACCGTTACCTACTGAAGACAGAACGCAAGGATGCTGACCGTATCAACATCTTCTTCAGTTATGGCAACGAGCAATTACCCATTATCCGCGGATTGAACTTCAACAGCGACGATGCCTTCATCATAGAAACCAACGCCAAGAAAGACTCTATCACCTATTGGTTGCGCGATACGTTGTTGGTCAACCAGGATACACTGTCGTTCGAGATGAACTACCTGATGACTGATACGCTGGGACAGTTGGTGTCAAAGACTGACACCATCGAAGCACTGGCCAAGACGCCCTACGCCAAACGCGTAAAGGCTCAACAGAAAGAATACGAGACATGGCTCAAGCAACAGGAGAAGAAACGTAAGCGCGAGGAGCCTTACGACAGCATCTATCCAGCGAAGCCCTTGGAGCCCAAATATGCCGTACAGCAGGCTATGGACCCCAACCGTTCTATCTATATTGAGGTACCCACGCCACCTGCTAAACTGGACACGACAGGCATCCACCTCTATACAAAGATTGACACACTCTGGTATAATGCCAAATACGAGTTCCGCCAGCGTGACAGTCTTCTGCGTGCCTATGAGCTTTTGGTCGACTGGCGACCAGGAGCAGAATATAGCTTTGAGGTCGACAGTGCTGCCATTATTGATATCTATGGTTTAGCATGCAAGCCCTATAAACAAGGTATTAAGGTAAAGACGCTCGACGACTATGCGACCATCTTCCTAGACATCAGCGGATACACAGACAGTGCTGCTGTCATCGTACAACTGCTGGACAAGAGTGACAAACCCCTGGCTCAGAGCAAGATGGAGTCTGACCACACGGCACCATTCTACTATGTAAGCCCTGGCACCTACTATGCTCGCGCTTTCGTCGATCGCAACGACAACGGAATATGGGACACAGGAAACTACGATGCTGACGTACAGGCAGAAAGTGTTTACTACTTCCCTCGTGAGATAGAGGCGAAGGCGAAGTTCGACATTACATTGGCATGGAATATGACACAACTGCCACTGAACCAGCAAAAACCGTCTGCACTCAGCAAGAAAAAGAATGACAAGAAACGACAGAGAAAGAATCGCAATGCCGATCGTGCTGCGAAATTGGGAATACAGTATATCAAGAAGTAATTAAGAATTAAGAGAAAACAGATATGAAACGATTCATCATTTTTTGGGTATTCAGCATGACGTTCCTGTCATCGTTTGCCCAGTGCGGAATTGAGAATAACGCCTTTAAGTCAGGCGAGTTCGTAGGCTACGACCTCTATTTCAACTGGAAGTTCGTATGGATGAAGGTAGGTACTGCCTCCATGTCGACTGTACAGTCGAGTTTCCAGGGACAGGATGCCTTCCGTTGCAGCCTCATCACCCGTGGTAACAGCAAACTGGACAATATGTTCATCATGCGCGACACACTGCTCAGCTACACCACGCTGGATCTTGCCCCACTCTACTATCGCAAGGGTGCCCGTGAAGGCAAACGCTACTATGTTGATGAGTTGTGGTACACCTATCCCAAAGGCAACTGTCACCTGAAACAGCACGAGATCAATAGTCGTGGTGAACACTATTGGAAGGAGTCTGAGTATAAAGACTGTCTCTACGACATGATGAGCATCTATCTGCGTGCTCGCAACTTCGACGCTTCAAAGTTGAAGGTAGGCGATAAGATACCCTTGCCCATTGCTGATGCATCGAAGATTGCCAACTCATGGCTGAAATACAATGGTATCACCAATGTAAAGATGAAGAACAGTGACACGAAGTTCCGTTGTCTGGTATTTTCCTTCATCGAGCGCGAGGACGGTAAGAACCATGAGCTGATCCGTTTCTACATCACTGACGACAAGAACCATCTGCCCGTACGTTTGGACATGTTCCTCTCTTTCGGTTCTGCCAAGGCTTACCTGACAGGCTACAAGGGATTGCGCAACCAGATGACCTCTAAGGTGGAATAATCAGCCGTGGATGTCTCCGAACTCTATGACCGCTGTGTAGAACTCACAGCGCTGGAACCATCGGCAGCGTCATTGCGTTTCATGCACGAGACGTTGGTGCTGACCTGTGGTGAGGCGTTGCGCGACACGCGTCAAGGGTTCGGTAATGTTTTCTCACAGGTTGACTATCTCTGCAAGCGTCATGGCATCGCCATGCGGTATCGCATCGCCATTCAGCAGATGCGTGTCCATTCCAATGGAAGAAAGTTGCAGAATGCTGACGACTGGCTGTACGACATCCGGGCTTTGGCACTATTCATTTCTGCCGTCTTTAAAGTCGACATCCCGCATGAATTGTTGACGCAGCTACCTGCAGAATCACGCACTATTGTTGTTGCACACCAGCCCAAGCAACAGGCTCTTCGTGGTGTGGTCACCAGTTGGGATGCCAGTTACATCTATGCTACCACCGCTGAAGGGGCTGTTTGCATTGACTATGTGGACTCTTTCGACAAAGAGACTGCGGGTACCCTGCTCACAGAGGGCATGCAGCTGAACCTGTTAGACTGTACTATCGATGGCACAACTGTCACCCCTTCCCTCATCGTCATTGAACCAGACTTCCTGGTAGACATCTCTGCGATAGCTTCCTGTTTCCAAGAATATGGTCACCATCCGCTCAGCTATCTGCTTAACAGGCTGAAACCCCGTGCCAACAGCCAGCAGATACTATTGGGTAACTTTGCGGGTACAGCACTCGACGACCTCATCAACCATCCCGACATCTCGTATGGAGAGACTCTGCGTACGAGTTTCCGTGAACAAGCCATGCAATTCTGCACCTGCACGCCCTTCGACGGACAACGTTTTAAAGAGGAGAGTCGGCAGCAGGTGGCGAACATTCAAGAGGCTGTCGACATCCTGTTCAGTGACTATAATCGTCAACATGCGCTACTGGAACCGTCGTTTGTCTGCGAACAGTTGGGATTGCAGGGACGTGTGGACCTGATGACCGATGACATGCGTCTGCTGGTGGAACAGAAGTCTGGCAAAAACTGGAACATTGAGTGTGGTGCATCCCAGCAACATAAGGAAGACCACTACGTTCAGCTACTCTTATACTATGGTGTGTTGCGTGCCAACTTCCACTTATCACCCGATCAGGTGGATATCCGTCTGCTCTATTCCAAATACCCAGCCCATCAGGGACTTCTCGTCGTCAACTACTATCAGCAACTGTTCCATGAGGCTATTCGACTGCGCAACCGCATCGTAGCACAGGAGATAAACATTGCACGTCAGGGATTTGAGAACATCATCCCACTACTGCGTGCAGACCTCTTGCTGGAGAATCAGCAGAAGCGCACTTTCTTCGACCAGTATATCCGTGGTGATGTGGAACAGATTATTCTGCCATTCCACCAGCTACCTGCTGATGAGCGTGACTATGTGGAGCGAATGCTCACCTTCGTCTATCGTGAACAACTGGCACAAAAGGTGGGTGTGCAGGAGGGACAAGGTGGCGCCACCAGCGACCTGTGGAACATGCCACTCAGCGAGAAACTAGAAACGGGCAACATCCTGATGGGAACCATTGTCGACAAATCGCTGAACACGGTAGTATTAGCAGTAGATACCGCTGAAGTATTGCCCAATTTCCGCAGAGGCGATATGGTTTATCTCTATCACTACGACCAAACGCCTGATGTGCGTAACAGCATCTTATACAAAGGAACTCTTGTCAGTCTTTCCGACCAGGAGACGACCATCCGTCTGAATGAACGTCAGCAGAATCCGCACATCTTTGGCGAAGGGCATTATGCTGTAGAGCATGCATCATCAGATGTAGGTACTACGTCTGCATTGCGTGCCGTATTCTCTTTCTGCTCAGCATCGTCTAGTAAGCGTAATTTGCTGTTAGGCAAACGAACACCAAAGAAGAACCATACGATAACGCTATCGCACACCTATCATCCACATTACGACGAAATCATTCTCAAGGCAATGCAGGCCAAAGACTATTTCCTGCTGCAAGGTCCTCCAGGAACAGGCAAGACGTCTATGGCCCTCCGCTTTCTGGTAGAGGAAGCATTAACCTCTTCCATCAGCCGTCAGTCATCTTCCATTTTACTGACCGCCTACACGCATCGCGCTGTCGATGAGATTTGTGACATGCTGGTCAATGCCGGACAGGATTTCTTACGCATTGGTAGTGAAGATGCCTGTGACCCTCGTTTTGCAGACCATCTACTTGACAAGCGGATGGGTGAACGGCCACAACTCAGCGACATCCGTCAGCAACTGCAACAGATGCGCATCATTGTTGCGACCACCTCTACCCTGCAAGCCCGTCCTTTCTTATTCCAACTGAAGCACTTCTCACTATGCATTGTCGATGAGGCTTCGCAGATTTTGGAACCAAATATCATAGGGATACTCCTCTCTGAGCAGGTAGAGCGCTTCATCCTTATCGGAGACCACAAGCAACTTCCTGCCGTTGTCGTACAACCAGACGACGACCCGCGTCTTCGCGACTGTCGTCGTTCGCTATTCGAACGACTGCTACAACAGGAGCGACAGGCTGGACGAACCGACTTCGTGGGACTGCTGCGCTATCAGGGACGCATGCACCCTGACATTGCACAGTTCCCCAACGACTTCTTCTATCGTCGCGAGCATCTATCACCTGTTCCCTGCCCTCACCAGTTGGAGGAACAGTTAGATTACATTGAGCCTTCAGAAGATGCCCTAGACGAGAAACTCAAGCAGCACCGCGTGCTCTTTTTACCCAGTGAAACGAGGATTACCGATGCCACTAACCTCTCTGATAAAGTGAACGAGGAAGAGGCACATATTGTTGCAGACCTTCTGCGCCGTATCTATCGACAATATGGTGCTGACCGTTTTGATCCGAACCGTACGGTAGGAGTCATCGTTCCCTATCGCAACCAGATAGCGATGATACGCCGCGAAATTGCGCAGTTGGGGTTGCCCCAATTGGAACAGATTAGCATCGACACCGTTGAGCGCTACCAAGGTTCACAACGTGATGTCATCATCTATTCGTTTACTGTTCAGCGTCCCTACCAACTCGACTTTCTGACAGCCAACTGCTTCCAGGAGGACGGATACACCATAGATCGCAAGCTCAATGTGGCTATGACACGTGCCCGTAAGCAACTCATCATGACGGGAAATGCACCTTTATTGCAGCGAAATAAGATTTTTTCTGCACTTATCGCACGTTATTCCATATAAAATATGTATCTTTGCAGCATGAGGGGAAGCGTCATACTACAAGACCTAAGCATCGGATACACTATCAAAGGCAAAAAAAAGACCGTTGCCCAGCGGCTGAGCGCTACGATATGTAGCGGTGAGCTGACTTGCCTGTTGGGAAGAAATGGTATTGGCAAGTCGACGCTATTGCGTACGCTGTCCGCTTTTCTGCCTGCACTGGATGGTGATGTACTCTTGCAAGGTAAGTCCCTCACCACTTATTCTGACCAAGAACGCAGTCAGCTGATAGGAGTGGTACTGACAGAAAAACCACATGTCAGGAATATGACCGTTGATGAGATGGTAGCCATGGGACGTGCTCCCTATACAGGTTTCTGGGGTATGATGTCAAAAGACGACCAACGCATCGTTGATGAGTCCATCCAACTGGTAGGTATAGAATCGTTACGTCAGCGGCTGGTACAGTCGCTGAGCGATGGTGAACGCCAAAAGGTGATGATTGCCAAAGCGCTGGCCCAGCAGACACCCATCATCTATCTCGATGAACCGACAGCATTCCTCGACTACCCCAGCAAAGTGGAACTGCTACAGTTGCTGAGACGTCTGGCGCATGACGAACAGAAGACCATCTTCCTGTCGACACACGACGTTGAAATCTCCCTACAGTTGGCAGACACTCTCTGGCTGATGACCACAGAGCAACTGCGTGTCGGTACGCCACGACAATTGGCAACAGGAGGGGTACTCAGTCGTTTTGTAGAAAGTGATGGCATCGTCTTCGACAACAATAGCCTGACGCTAAGAGTTGTCAAAACATAACTGCATCATAACGAAAGACCTAAAACAAAAAGAGAATGATAGACGGACACGGAGATGATAGATATCGCTATGATGACCTGGTGAAGATGAATTTCAGCTCCACCATCTTTCAGCATGCTGACCATAGTGCGCTGAAGGAATATCTGATGGAACATTTTGATGTCATCACCAATTATCCAGAATCCCAACCACGACAGTTGGAGAAATTGATAGCCAAGCAATTGGGTATCACACCCGAGAGTGTGCTTGTCACCAATGGTGCCACTGAGGCTATCTACATCATCGCCCAACTGTTTCACAATAGCTGTTCCATCATTCCTCAGCCAACCTATTCGGAGTATGCCGACGCCTGTCGACTGAATAAACACCTCATTACTTACGAGAATAACGATGACATGACAACCCTTCCGAAAGACCGTATGTATTGGGTATGCAACCCCAACAACCCGTCAGGAAACGTGCTGAAGAAAGGATTTGTTGACTATGTGGTACGCCGTTCGCCACGCTATACCTTTGTCATCGACCAGTCATACGGCACCTTCACTAGAGAACCACTACTCGAAGCTCACGAAGTCCAGGGACTACCCAACGTAATACTGATTCATTCACTAAGCAGGAAATATAGTGTTCCCGGTTTGCGATTGGGTTATATTACTGCTCACCCCAGCACCATTCTGTTACTGCGTGCTTTACGTCATCCGTGGTCTATTCCTGCACTAAGCATTGAGGCTGGAAAATTCCTCGTTCAGCACGGACTGCCTGCCGTCAGCGATATCAACGCATATCTCATGGAGACGCAACGACTACGTAGTGAACTAAGAAAAATTGAAGGCATGCGTATCTTTGAGACCAAGACCAACTACATGCTTTGCGACCTAAAGGACACCACTGGGGCTGCACTGAAAAGCTACCTCATCCACGAACACGGCATACTGATTCGCGACTGCTACAACTTCTACGGACTCTTCAGCGGACATTTCCGCATCTCTGCCCAACTACCAGAAGAGAACGATGCCTTGATAGCTGCCATCCGGCAGTTCGTAGCAGAGAAAAAGTCGTAATTTCTTATATTTTATGGTATTGGGATAAAGAAAAAGAGAGAAATACTTGCAGGTTTCGCAGAAAATGCGTACCTTTGCACCCGTTCAGAGGAATGAGGGGTTCGCAAGAGCCTCTCATTCTTTCAATTTATCAAGTTTTGCAATCTTGTTTTAATTAACAAAATAGATATGATAGACAAAAACGTCATTAAGACAACAGTTGAGGAGTGGCTCGAGAAGGGCGACTATTATTTGGTAGATGTAGAGATGACTGGCGATGACCGCATCGTCATTGAGATTGACCATGCTGATGGAGTATGGATTGAAGATTGTGCTGACCTGAGCCGCTTCTTGCAGGAGAAGCTTGGCGAAGAGCTTGGCGACTATGAATTGGAGGTAGGCTCTGCCGGTATCGGCCAGCCGTTTAAAGTACTGCAGCAGTACAAGAACCATATTGGTAAGGAGGTAGAGGTATTGCAGAACGATGGCATCAAAGTTCAGGGCATACTTAAGGCCGTCAGTGACGACAACACGTTTGTGGTCACCGTCAAGGAAAAACAACACCAGGAAGGCAAGAAGCGCCCCGTGTTGGTAGAGGTCGATAAGACTTACAAAACTAGTGACGTAAAGTACTGCAAGTACCAGCTCAATTTCAAATGAAAGATTAAAAATTAAAAATAAAAATATTATGGCAGTAAAAAGTGTGAAGGGTCCATCAATGATTGAGACCTTTCAGGAGTTTAAAGAGACAAAGAACATTGACCGTACTACCTTGGTGAGCGTACTGGAGGAGAGCTTCCGTAACGTCATTGCCAAGATGTTCGGTTCTGACGAGAACTACGACGTCATTGTCAACCCTGACAAGGGTGACTTTGAGATTCACCGCAACCGTATCGTGGTTGCCGACGGTGAGGTGCAGGACGAGAACAAGGAGATTGCCTTGAGCGAAGCCCAGAAGATTGAGCCTGACTATGAGGTTGGTGAAGAGGTTTCTGAAGAGGTAGACTTCCAGAAGTTTGGTCGTCGTGCCATTCTGAACCTGCGCCAGACGTTGGCTTCCAAGATTCTGGAACTGGAACACGACTCACTATACAACAAGTACAAGGACAAGGTCGGCCAGGTTGTCAGCGCTGAGGTTTACCAGATGTGGAAGCGCGAGGTGCTGCTTATCGACGATGAAGGTAATGAGTTGCACCTGCCGAAGCAGGAGCAGATTCCCGCCGACAACTATCACAAGGGCGAGACCGTCCGCGCCATTGTCAAGGAAGTGCAGAACGAGAACAACAACCCTCGCATCATCCTTTCACGTACCAGTCCTCAGTTCTTGGAGCGCCTGTTGGAGGCTGAGGTTCCTGAGATTCAGGATGGTCTGATTACCATCCGTCGCATTGCCCGCATGCCAGGTGAACGTGCCAAGGTGGCAGTAGAAAGCTACGACGACCGCATCGATCCAGTAGGAGCTTGCGTAGGTGTCAAGGGTAGCCGTGTCCATGGTATTGTCCGTGAGATGTGCAACGAGAATATCGACGTCATCAACTACTCCAGCAACACCCAGTTGTTCATCCAGCGTGCACTGTCACCTGCCAAGGTTACCAGCATCACGCTGAATCCCGAAGAGCACAAGGCAGAGGTTTACCTGCAGCCCGAGGAGGTTTCTCTGGCTATCGGTAAGGGCGGTTTGAACATCAAACTGGCTTCTATGCTGACTGAATACACCATCGACGTCTTCCGCGTAGTCAACGAAGGTGAAGCCGACGAGGACATCTACCTCGACGAGTTCTCTGACGAGATTGACCAGTGGATTATCGATTCTATCAAGGCTATCGGCTTGGATACCGCCAAGGCTGTTTTGAACGCTCCACGCGAGATGCTGATTGAGAAGGCTGACCTCGAGGAGGAGACTGTTGACCACGTTATTGAGGTACTGAAGGCCGAGTTTGAGTAAAGTTAAGAATTAAATTAAGAATTAAAAGTTAATGGGTGTACGATTAAATAAAGTATTATCAGAACTGAATATTGGTCTTCAGACAGCTGTTGATTTTCTGAAGAAAAAGAGCAGTCTGGGCGAGATTCGTGATGACGCCACGACAAATACCAAAATCTCTGACGAGCAATATCAGGCTTTGGTTGATGAGTTTAGCAGCGACAAGGCTGTGAAGACCCAAGCCGACATGCTATTCACGAAGAAAGTGAAAGAGAAAAAGGTTGAAAAGGTTGACAAAGCCGAGAAGGCCGAGAAAGCAGTTACCAAGACGGAGGAGATGTTGGAACAGCGTACCGGATTGAAAACGTTGGGAAAAATTGATCTCTCTCAGATTGGCAAGCCTAAGGCTGCTCCCGCACCAAAACCGGAGCCAGAGCCAGAACCCGTCAAGGAAGAACAACCTCAGATGGTTGAGGAAGCCCCAGTTCAGCAGGAACCCGTTGTTGAGGAGGAGGAAGAAGAAGTACAAGATGCAGCAGAAGAGACTGTCGACAGCACTGAGCCTTCACTGGCCAAGACCCCTGGTGACTTCAGAAAGCCCGCTACTCAGCTGAATGTGTTGGGAAAGATTGATCTCGACTCACTCAACCAAAGCACGCGTCCTAAGAAGAAGTCTAAGGAAGAGCGTCGCAAGGAGCGTGAAGAGAAAGCTGCTGGTGAGCGCAGAAAGCGCGAGCGTATCCGTACTGACAAGGTGGATATCGAGGCTGCTGCCAAGCAGGCCAACCAGCAAGGCAAGAACAAAAATAACAATAACAACAAAGGTGGCAATAACAACCAACAGCAGCAGGGGCAGGGCAAGAAGAACAAGAAGAACCGTCCCGTGAAGCCGTTGGAGGTTGATGACGAGGCAGTAGCTCGCCAGGTCAAAGAGACATTGGCTCGCCTCACCTCGAAGAATCAGAACAAGAAAGGTGCCAAGTATCGTCGTGAAAAGCGTGATGCCGTTGCCGAGCGCATGAGCGAAGAGATGGCCGCAGAGGCAGCACAGAGTAAGGTATTGAAACTCACTGAGTTCGTAACTGTTTCTGAGTTGGCTACCATGATGAACGTAGGTGTCAATCAGGTCATCGGTACATGTATGTCTATCGGCATCATGGTGTCTATCAACCAGCGCTTGGATGCAGAGACCATCAACATTGTTGCTGACGAGTTTGGATTTACCACCGAGTATGTTTCTGCTGAAGTACAGAACGCCATTACCGAGGAGGAGGATGACGAGAACGATCTGGTAACGCGCGCTCCTATCGTAACAGTGATGGGACACGTTGACCATGGTAAGACATCGTTGCTCGACCATATCCGCAATACCAACGTGATTGCTGGTGAGGCAGGTGGTATCACACAGCACATCGGTGCTTACAACGTAAAACTGAAGGATGGTCATAGCATCACGTTCCTGGATACTCCTGGTCACGAAGCGTTTACCGCCATGCGTGCCCGTGGTGCTCAGGTAACGGATATCGCCATCATCATTGTTGCTGCTGACGATAGCGTGATGCCTACCACCAAGGAGGCTATCGCCCACGCACAGGCTGCCAACGTACCAATGGTGTTCGCTATCAACAAGATTGATAAGCCCGGTGCTAACCCCGATAAGATTCGTGAGGACCTGGCCAATATGAACCTCCTCGTCGAAGACTGGGGTGGTAAGTACCAGTGTCAGGAGATTAGTGCCAAGAAAGGACAGGGCGTCTACGAACTACTGGAGAAGGTATTGCTGGAGGCCGAGATGCTCGACCTAAAGGCCAATCCCAACCGTAAGGCTACTGGTTCTATCATCGAGTCATCACTCGACAAGGGTCGTGGTTATGTTTCTACTGTCCTCGTATCGAATGGTACCCTAAAGGTAGGCGATGTGGTCATTGCAGGTACTGCCTGGGGTAAGGTCAAGGCCATGTTCAACGAACGTAACCAGCGCATCGAGAAGGCTGGTCCCGCTGAGCCTGCTATCATCCTGGGTCTGAACGGTGCACCAACTGCTGGTGACTCATTCCATGTGATGGAGTCAGAACAGGAAGCCCGCGAAATCGCTAACAAGCGTATTCAGTTGCAGCGTGAACAGAGCCTGCGTACCACAACCAAGCTTGGTCTTGACGAACTGTCACACCGTATCGCTCTGGGTGAGTTCCATGAGTTGAATATCATCGTGAAGGGTGACACCGACGGTTCTATCGAGGCTCTGTCTGACTCGTTCATCAAGCTGTCAACTGAGAAGGTGCAGGTCAACGTTATCTCGAAAGCCGTTGGTCAGATTTCTGAGAACGATGTCATGCTGGCTTCGGCTTCAGAGGCTATCATCATCGGTTTCCAGGTACGTCCTTCTGCCGATGCCCGTCGTGCTGCAGACCGCGAGGGTGTGGAAATCAACACCTACTCTATCATCTACGATGCCATCGACGATGTGAAGCAGACCATGCAGGGTATGCTCGACAAGGTGAAGAAGGAGATTGTCTCTGGTGAGATTGAGGTGAAGCAGGTATTCAAGATTTCCAAGGTGGGTACTGTTGCCGGTGGTCTGGTTACCGAGGGTAAGGTACACAACAAGGATAAAGCCCGCGTCATCCGTGACGGTATTGTCATCCACACTGCTCCTATCGACGCTCTGAAGCGTTACAAGGACGATGCTAAGGAAGTCGCTACAGGTCTGGAGTGCGGTATCTCACTGGTTAACTTCAACGACATCCAGGTAGGTGATATCATCGAGACCTTCACTGAGATTGAGGTAGAACAGAAACTTTAATGGAAGAAAAAAAGAATGAGTTTGTCCGTCAGGTGGCCGAACAAAAGTACGAGTTCGGTTTTACCACAGACGTACATACTGAAATCATCGAGAAAGGGCTGAACGAGGATATCGTTCGGCTCATCTCTGCTAAGAAGGGGGAACCCGAGTGGATGCTCGAGTTCCGCCTCAAGGCGTTCCGCTACTGGAAAGAGCAGACGGAGCCTAAATGGGGACACGTACACGTGCCCCCCATTGACTATCAGGCCATCTCGTATTACGCCGACCCCACTGCAAAGAAACCTGCCGGTTCTGTGCCCAGCGATTCTGTCGCTGGTATCGACCCCGAGCTAGAAAAGACCTTCGACAAGCTGGGTATCCCCTTGGAGGAGCGTTTGGCCCTAAGCGGTAATACTGCTGTCGATGCCATCATGGACTCTGTCTCAGTGAAAACCACTTTCAAGGAAAAATTGCGCGAAAAGGGTGTCATCTTCTGCTCCATCGGTGAGGCCATCAAGGAGCATGGCGATTTGGTTCGTCAGTATTTAGGTTCAGTTGTGCCTTATCGCGATAATTTCTTTGCGGCCCTCAATAGCGCCGTCTTCAGCGATGGCTCGTTTGTCTACATCCCCAAGGGTGTCCGTTGCCCCATGGAACTGAGTTCATATTTCCGCATCAACGCAAGGAATACAGGTCAGTTTGAACGTACCCTGATTATTGCTGATGACGATGCATATGTATCGTATTTGGAGGGTTGTACAGCCCCCATGCGTGACGAAAACCAGTTGCATGCTGCTATCGTAGAGATTATCGTGATGGATCGTGCAGAGGTAAAGTACTCAACAGTACAGAACTGGTATCCAGGCGACGAGAATGGTAAGGGCGGTGTGCTGAATCTGGTAACCAAGCGTGGTGACCTGCGTGGTGTCGACAGTAAACTGTCGTGGACTCAGGTGGAGACGGGTTCGGCCATCACATGGAAATATCCCTCGTGCATCCTTAGAGGCGATAACTCTCAAGCTGAATTCTACTCAGTGGCTGTCACCAACAACTATCAGGAGGCCGACACAGGTACAAAGATGATTCATATTGGTAAGAACACCAAGAGTACTATCATCTCTAAAGGTATCTCCGCTGGTCATTCGCAGAACTCGTATCGCGGACTGGTACGTGCAGCATCAACTGCCGACAACGCCCGCAACTACTCTAGTTGTGACTCGCTGTTGCTGGGCTCTGACTGTGGTGCGCATACTTTCCCTTATATGGATGTCCACAACGACACCGCTGTCTTTGAACATGAGGCGACTACCTCGAAGATATCAGAAGATCAGCTCTTCTATTGCAACCAGCGAGGCATCCCTACAGAGCAGGCCGTAGGACTTATTGTCAATGGCTATGCTAAGGAGGTGCTGCAAAAACTACCTATGGAGTTTGCTGTCGAGGCCCAGAAATTGCTCAGCGTCTCTCTTGAGGGTACGGTGGGATAATTCGAACGATATAACGCAATAACGATATAACGAAAATGCTTGAAGTAAAGAACTTACACGCCAAGATAGGCGACAAAGAGATATTAAAGGGCATCGACCTTGTGATAAACGATGGCGAGACACATGCCATCATGGGACCTAATGGTTCTGGTAAATCGACCTTAAGTGCTGTGCTCGTAGGTAATCCGCTCTATGAGGTCACTGAGGGCGAGGCTTACTTTAACGGCAAGAACCTGCTGGAGATGAAGCCCGAGGACCGTGCCCATGAGGGACTCTTCTTGAGTTTCCAGTATCCTGTGGAAATTCCTGGCGTCTCGATGACCAACTTCATGAAGGCCGCCATCAACGAGAAGCGCAAATATCAAGGTCTGGAACCAATGAACGCTGCAGAGTTTCTGAAGTTGATGCGTGAAAAGCGTAAGATAGTAGAACTCGACTCAAAACTGGCCAATCGTTCTGTCAACGAGGGTTTCAGCGGTGGTGAGAAAAAGCGCAACGAGATTTTCCAGATGGCAATGCTGGAACCCAAACTGAGTATCCTCGACGAGACCGACTCTGGTTTGGATGTTGACGCCATGCGTATCGTGGCAGAGGGTGTAAACAAGTTGCAGACACCAGAGACCTCGTGCATTGTTATCACCCACTACGATCGCTTGCTCGAGATGATCAAACCTCAGTTTGTGCATGTGCTTTACAAGGGTCGCATCGTCAAGACAGGTGGCCCTGAGCTGGCTGTTCAGATACAGGAGCACGGCTACGATTGGATTAAGGAAGAAATTGGTGAGGAATAATGGGCAGCGAACAACAATATATTGACCTCTACAAGCAGTGTCGCGGGATGATCTGCGAGCATAGCAGCGAAGTGATGAACGCCGTGCGCGACGCGGCTTTTGAGCGCTTTGCGTCGAGTGGGTTTCCCACTCGAAAAGTCGAGCGCTACAAATACACTGACATGCAGGCGCTCTTTGCTCCCGATTACGGCTTGAACCTGAACCGCCTTCAGATTCCCGTCGACCCTTACAACGCATTCCGTTGCGACGTGCCCAACCTCTCAACGAGTCTTTATTTCGTGGTCAACGACCAGTTCTATAATCAGGCATTGCCCCAGGCTCATCTGCCCGAGGGCGTTATCATTGGTTCGCTGAAGGACTTTGCCACTAGCGAGTACTACAACCGCTTGGCAGGTCAAGCCAACGACGCAGCAACTGACCTCAACACCATGCTCGCGCAGGATGGTCTCTACGTCTATGTACCTAAGAACGTGAAGGTTGACCGTGCCATTCAGGTCATCAACATCCTTCGTAGTGATGTTGATTTGATGGTGAACCGCCGTGTACTGATAGTATTGGAAGAGGGCGCTGAAATCAAGATGCTGTTCTGCGATCATGCCGCTGACGACCGTAACTTCCTGGCCACACAGGTCATTGAGGCTTACGTCGGCGAGAATGCATCACTCGACCTCTATTGCATGGAGGAGACGCATCATAAGAATGTCCGCGTGAGCAATGTATATATCGACCAACAGGCCAACAGTCGTGTCAACCACAATGTGATAACCCTCCACAACGGTATCACCCGCAACAGACTTGACCTAACCTTTAGTGGTGAGGGTGCCGAGTGCCAGTGCTATGGTTGCGTGATTGCCGACAAACAGCAGCATGTGGATAACAACACGCTGATAGTGCACAAGGTGCCCCATTGTACCTCTAACGAGCTTTATAAATACGTACTCGACGATAAGGCCGTTGGAGCCTTTGCCGGTCGTGTGCTGGTGGAACACGGTGCTCAGAAGACCACCTCGCAGATGACTAATCAGAATCTCACGGCAACCAAGGAGGCTCGTATGTACACCCAGCCCATGCTCGAGATCTATGCCGACGATGTGAAATGTGCACACGGTTCGACCGTTGGTCAGCTCAACGATGCAGCACTGTTCTATATGCGTCAGCGAGGCATCTCGCTCCAGGAGGCGAAGGTACTGTTGCAGAATGCCTTTATCAACGAGGTCATCGACCACATGCAACTCGAACCCCTCCGCGACCGCCTGCACTACCTCGTAGAGAAGCGTTTCCGCGGTGAACTGAACAAATGTTCCGGTTGCAAACTCTGCAAATAAAATAATAAAAGCTGCGACTCCACCAAGAATCGCAGCTTTTATCTTTATACCAAGTCCCCTTACTTGACTATCGTCTTCTTGCCATTCTGAATGCGCAGACCCTTGGTGCCGTTGTTCACCTTGCGACCATTCAGGTCATATGCATTGTCAGAAGTGTTCTGTACACGGATGTTGTTAATCTTCGTAGCTTCAGACTTTGAAACGTGTACGATGCGCAACTCCTTGGCGGTAGGGCTCTGCTGATTCCAAGTGAAACCACAACGGGTGGGCAGGAACTTCTGTTCCGGAGTAGTCTTTATCAACACTGCCTGCAGGGGCTTCACATCCTGCTGAGCAGGGATACCATAGCATCCTACTCGCTCCATCATATCCCAACTACTGCCGAAAGTCACGACATTACCACGACTGTCGCTCATACGGATGGCTTCCAATTCACCGTCAATCGTCAGAGCATCAGTATTCTTGACACGCAGGTATTGGTCCTTGGGAGAATTGATCAGATAGGGTACACCAGCCTGGATGCCGTCACCGGTACATTCTACAAAATAGAGATTCAAGACGTCACCTTCCTGCTGAATACCATGGAAACGCTCTACCTTGATATCACCCAACTGCTCTGCGCTGACTGACATGGGGAGACACAACGTGTTGTAACCTGCGAAGAAATAGCGGTTCAACTGAATGGTTTGATCCGTATTCTGCAACATTTCTATGTTCAGTTTCGACGAACTGGCATAGACATTTTTAACCTTGTTTTGTGCTAGAGCCGTCGTGCAAACAGCCGTTGCCATCATCAATGTAAGTACAATTTGTTTCATACGCAAAATAGTTTTAAAGGTTTTCTCTGAGTGCAAAGATACAAAATAATTCATAATATACAAGGCTTAATGCATATTTTTTCGTACCTTTGCCGCACAATTTAAGAAAAAGATATGTTCGACGTACAGAAAATACGAGAAGATTTCCCCATATTAAGCCGCGAGGTATACGGTAAGCCACTGGTCTATCTGGACAATGCGGCCACCACACAGAAACCCCTGTGCGTGCTCGATGCCATGCGCGACGAGTATCTCAACGTCAATGCCAATGTGCATCGTGGTGTCCACTACCTCTCGCAGCAGGCCACCGACTTGCACGAGGCTGCCCGCGAGAAAGTGCGCAGTTTCATCAATGCCCGTAAGATTGAAGAGATTGTTTTTACGCGTGGTACCACAGAGGCTATCAACCTGGTAGCAGCCTCCTTCTGCGAGAGTCAGATGAAAGCTGGTGATGAGGTGCTGGTCACAGAGATGGAGCACCACTCCAACATCGTCTCTTGGCAATTGCAGGCTCAGCGTCGCGGCATCGTCGTCAAGCACCTACCCATCACCGATGACGGTCGTTTAGTATGTTGCGATTCCATCGCAACATACATAACGGAGAGAACCAGACTGGTGAGTGTGGCTCACGTCAGCAACGTATTGGGCACCATCAACCCTGTCCCGGATATCATCAAGATAGCCCACCAGCATGGCATTCCCGTCTTGGTAGATGGAGCGCAGAGTGCTCCCCACATGGCCATTGACGTACAGGCCATGGACTGTGACTTCTTTGCCTTCAGTGGTCATAAGATGTATGGTCCTACCGGCATTGGTGTACTCTACGGCAAAGAGGAGTGGCTGGAGAAGTTACCACCTTACCAAGGTGGCGGCGAGATGATTGACAAGGTGACATGGGAGAAGACCACCTTCGAGCGTCTGCCTTTTAAGTTTGAGGCTGGCACCCCCGACTATGTGGCCACCCACGGTTTGGCTACCGCTATCGACTATATGAACAGTGTAGGCCTTGATAATATCAAGAACCACGAAGAGGAGCTCACCCGCTACTGCATGGAGCAGTTGCAGGCCATTGACGGCATGCACATCTACGGCCCCACCACTACTCCCGCCGCTTCTCCGGCTGACAAAGATGCCGTCGTTTCCTTCAACGTAGGCGCCATCCATCATCTCGACATGGGCACCCTACTCGACCGTCTCGGCATAGCCGTGCGCACGGGTCACCATTGTGCTCAGCCCCTGATGGATCGCCTTGGCATCTCGGGTACCGTTCGTGCCTCGTTTGCGATGTACAACACCAAAGAAGAAGTTGATGCACTGGTCGCTGGCATCCGCCGTGTCTCTCAAATGTTTTAGTAATGGTAATTGGCAACATAGAACTGGGCGAACGTCCCATCTTCTTGGCTCCCATGGAGGATGTCACGGATATTGGTTTCCGCATGCTGTGCAAGCGCTTCGGAGCCTCGATGGTTTACACGGAATTTGTGTCTGCCGAGGCTTTGGTGCGTGACGTCAAGTCAACAGTCAGGAAACTGACTATTGCCGACGAGGAGCGTCCCGTAGGCATTCAGATTTATGGTCGTGATGTCGAGGCAATGGTCGAGGCTGCAAAGATGGTTGAACAGGCAGGCCCAGACGTCATCGACCTGAACTTCGGTTGTCCCGTCAAGAAGGTGGCAGGCAAGGGTGCTGGTGCCGGCATGCTACAGAATATTCCCAAACTGCTGGAGATTACCGAGAAGGTGGTACAGGCCGTGAAGGTGCCCGTCACCGTCAAGACCCGCTTGGGATGGAATCACGAACAACTCATCATTACCTCCTTGGCTGAACAGTTGCAAGACCGCGGCATACAAGCGCTGACCATCCATGGTCGCACGCGTTCACAGATGTACACCGACAATGCCGACTGGACACTCATCGGTGAGGTCAAGCGCAACCCCAATATCCATATTCCCATCATCGGTAATGGCGACATCAAATCCCTGGACGATGCCGACCGACACTTCGATGAGTATGGTGTCGATGCTGTCATGATTGGTCGTGCCACCTTCGGTCAGCCATGGATTTTCTCACGCCGCGAATTAACACTCGACGAGAAGATAGACGTGTTGGAAGAACAACTGCGCATCAATATTGAACGCTGCGACACGGAGGAGATGCGCTCCAAGGGGAAGTCTGCCGAACTCTGTGGCATCCTCCACACCCGTCGCCATCTGGCCGCCACTCCCGTTTTCAAAGGTATTCCCAATTTCCGCGAGACACGCATCAAGATGTTACGGGCAGAAAAGAAGGATGACCTGTTGGCCATCCTTGAGCAATGCCGCGAACTACTGAGAGGGAAACAACTATAGGTGTTTCTTGAAGAATGCCGCCACACATTGTTGGGCTTTTACAGGACATGAGTGGGGCATATCCCATAGCTCCGTTTCTAACAGGCGGTCTGCACCCTGCGACTGCCACACATCATGCATCGTGCGGAACGCCTTCTCGACGCCCGCCACAGGAAACAGTTTATCCTGCGAACCATTGATAAAAAGCATCGCCTTCGGACAGGCTATGCTGGCTATGTGCGGATAGTCCAGCCAACGGCGCAAGCCGGGCAGACAGTTGGCAAAGCCACCATTCTCTGTGCGCTTGTATTTGAACGACAATTGTTCGTCGGTCGTCACCATCCAACAGACAGAAGCCGATGCCTTGATATGGTCAGACAACGCCGCCAGCATCCAGGCACGATAGGCACCCATCGACCAGCCCGTACAACCAATCCTCTGGGCATCCACCTCCGGCTGTCCGGCCAGCCACTCGGTAGCCGACAGGTCATCATAGGTCATATAGGCCGACAGGTCAATGCCATACATCATCATATTGCCGGCTATCATGTCGTATTTGTCGCGTCGCGGACCTTCCTGCTGACCGCGCTCTCCCCACATCGGAGCGTCAGTAGCCAACACCACATAGCCTTGCTGGGCCAGATAGTCACCAAAATACTGACCATCATAGCCGCTGAGCCACTCATCAGCATCCTTCACAACCGTTGAGTCCTCGCAAGCCAGCGGTCGCACCACTTTCTCCTTGCCTATAAAGAGGTGGGCACCATGGTCGTGCAACACGTTGACAGCCGGAAATGGTCCCTTTCCATCGGGAATCAGCAGATAGGCAGGCACCGAGTAGTAACGACTGAGGTGGAGGTAAAGTTTACGTGCACGATAGCCATCACGCTGCTCTTCATAGACCACCTCAGCACGATAGGCATCGACAGCCTTGGGTGGTGCAGAGAGCATACAGTCAAAGACTTTCTGGCGCGCTACACGTCGCCACTCGCTGAAATCAGTGATGTCACTATTCCCCCACGCTAATGGGTAAGTCAAGTCTGCCAACAGCGAGTCGGCATAGACGGGCAGGTTACGACGGAACTCATAGCGATCGCGCTGTTGCGCCCACAACGTTGTCGCCACAAGCAACAACAACAGTCCCCAACATCTTTTTTCTCTCATCGTTTCTTCGCTTCTAATGATTTCTTCCGCCACAAAGATACATATTTTTCCTTATATATGCAACAATTCAGGAAAAAGTATTACCTTTGCAGTCAACATGAAACGACTGACCACCTTTCTCCTGTGCCTCATGGCTATGCTGACGACAACGGCTCAGACCACCAAAGAGCCAAAGGGTATCGTGCGCTTTTTCAGCCGTTTCCATTTTAAGGATGGCAGCGTAAAGGGCACCCTCCTCGACTGGTATGTCAATGCCTCCCTCGGTGTCCGATTCTAAGACTAATAAAGGGGATCTGTCATCGCAGACAGGTCCCCTTACTACCTTAATCAAACTAATACCCTATTCTTATTTCACCATAATCTTTCGTATCGTACCATCGCTCATGCAGACGATGTTCAAACCACGCTGCATCGTAGGCAACTGACGACCTTGCAGGTCGTAGATGACATTATCAATTATCAATTGTCCGTTATCATTTAGACGCATAGCGCCGCTAATACCTGTCGTATTGACGCTGATGGCAGCGCAGGGAGCACTCAGACCACCCATCTCGTTAGCCGCACGGACAGCATACTCACCTTCTTCCGTAGCAGTATAGGTAGGCTCGGTGGTGAAGGCGATGATCTTGCCGTCCTTGACGATGGCATAGAGCAGTGCATAGTCACTACCCGTCCACGACAGTTCGCCGGCATTGGCCTGCAAACCAGTGGGCACAGGAGCCTGCTCGGTCAGCGTGGTGGGTTGCCAGTCATCGTCTTGACCCATCACAGCAGCGAGTGTCGGCTGTGCAGCCTCCTCGGCAGTGAGCACGGGATTGTTCTCGTGGGTCTCTGCAAAGATAGTCTTACGACCGCTCAAATCTACAGCAGCACCATTAACAGTATGCGAGCCATACTCTGCAAAACGTGCGGGCCAACCACTACTCATCTCGCTCCAGCCGATGGCCGAAGGAACGACCTCCATCTCTGTGTCAATGAACAGGGCGATAGGTGTTCCCTGACCCCATGGGCGTCCCAGCGTGTAGGTGCCGTTCACATCGTCTGTGTCACCGACTATCTTACAACCCTGCAGGATGTAGCCATACTTCTTGGGAACAGAAGGTACTGCCAGATAGCCACTCTTAACCTGACGGAAGGTGACCTTATTATAATATGCATCACCCTTACCGCAGATATAGTCGGTACGTCCACGAATCACACCGCCCTCGAAATAGAACTTTCCGTTCTGGTTGTTCGAGACGTAGGTATCCTGATAGCCCCAGAGACAAGCATCCTTGAAGATGGTGCGGTTCGACTGGTCCTGTACAGCGATGTCGCGTCCGTGGGCATCACCCATCGATGTCTTGATGGTCAGGTTCTGGAAGTAGCAGTCCGTACCCTTGATCTGCAGCACGTCGCCCTTGCCGATACCCTCCAGCGGACAAGCGTCGCCGAAACCGTTGTTCCAAGTGGCTGCAGGTGTGACGTTGGTCAGCACAACACCCTCCATCGACTCGCCAATGAAGCTGGTGTTAGCAGCAGACAACACAGAGGTGGGGTTGTCGTACTCTTTGTCGTCGCCACCCTTTACCTTACCCTCTGGATGGAAGACGTAAGGCTCGTCGCTGTTCTTGATGAACACACGGAAGCGAGTAACCTTGTCTTGACGACTGTTAGCAGCAGCCAGCGCCTCGTCGATGGTACCCATATCAGGTACGATGAAGTCGTACATTGCCTTTGCCACGACAGGACGCTGCATGGTGGTAAATGTGATGACAACAGCCTCAGCATATTTGTTGCCCGACTTATCCTGCACATAGTTGGCAGGCATCTGGAAGGTGTATTGTGTGCCATAGTCCAACTGACTGTAGTTGAAGCTGACCGAACGGCTGCTCCACTCTGGCTGCAACGTCTTGTCACCCAGTGTTACGACACCATCGCTGTTAGCAGACTCTATGCGCTCGTCGAACGTAATGGTAATCTTGCCAGTAGCCGATACGCCAGTAGCCTGATTAGCAGGAATAGTACCTGTCACTACAGGAGCCGTTTCGTCTGCAACAACCACTGCCTCGCCAAGGACATAGACATTGCCTACACCTGATTCCGAATTGGTAGCATACTTCAGCCCGCAGAACTCACCAGCAGTGAAAGTGTATTTTTCGCTGAGCAACTCAGTACCTGTACCCATGATACGAATATATACAGTCTCCTTGCCAATGGCGTCAGCAGGCAGCGTGAACGACAAAGGAGTAGCCACGTTAGCCGTCATCTGCCAAGCCTCGCCAAGGTCATTATAAGTAGTGCCATCCACAGAGTACTGTGCCTTCCAATTCTTGGTAGCAGCATTCTTGGCGGCCATGTCAGCAGTGAAAGTGGCAGATGTGAAGCCTACTGTAGAGAACTGAAACTGCCAAGCTATCTCTGCGGTGTTGTAACCGTTCTGATAAAGTCCGTTAATAGTGGATAATACGACACTCTGGCGATTGCGCACCACAGGAGTGCCTGTGCTCTGAGAATAAACCGGCGTACCATCGCTTTGTTTGACAATGCATGATTTGGCATTGCGATTAGCGTCCCACACCTCATCGGCAGTGAAAGGCTTTCCTTCGTAGTCGTAGGCTGCCGTCTTGCTGGCATCAAAGACAGCAATAAAGTCCTGCACCTCGTAGTTGGCGATGAGCGTCATATCGCTATTGACGGTCAACTCACGCTCCTTAGTAGCGCCTGCATTCTCGTTGTCATCGGTCCATGAGAGGAACTTGATAATCTTCGATTCGTTGGCAGTAGCCGTAACCTTCGTACCCTCCTCATACTGACCGTTATGGTCGTTGGGGGTTAACGTCACACTGCCTAGTCCCTCGCGCTCAGCATCGTTGACGGCCTTGGCCTTGACGGTATAGACTGGAATGGTCTCGAAGACGGCCTTCATGGTTTTCTCACCATCCATCACAATAGTGGTCTCTGCCTCCGTACTGACCTGCGCACCTGTAGCATCCTGCCACTCCTTGAACTTATAGCCAAAGTTCTTGGTGGCCTTCAGCGTTACCTGCGAACCTTCCTTATACTGTTCCAGGTCGGGCTCACGCGTGATAGTACCAGCCTCAGCAGGTTCCACGAAGGTGTTCAACATATATTTCGTCACCTGAGCGGCAGCACCTACGAGCTGACCTTCGATAACGACATCAGCAAGTCCCATGTCCTTGTTGTTGCCTAGTCCGATTAATGAGAAATTGAGTTTAAACGGCTGATCGGCTGTAGCTGTGATGTTGCTGACCTCATAGCTAAACGATGCAATGTCCAGCGATTTACCGCCACGATTGACGTCGGCATCAGTGCAAAGTGTCTCCTTATTGTCACCAGCCTCAGCAGAAACTGTCAGCTTGCCGCTATCAGTACCGAAGCGTGCCCCCTTGAAACTCACCTTGGTAGGTACAAAGCTAAAACCATCCTCGGGTGTCAACGTCAAAGTCATGGTGTTGTCAACACCTGCAGAGGAAGACAATGAGGAACCACTACCGTTGTGAATCTTTGTCATGGTTGTCTTATCGCTACCCTTACCAGTATAAACGATAGTGCCATTAACGGTTAGTGCGCTGCCTGCCGACCAGGTCTTGCCAGCGAAACCTGCGCTCAGCGTCTCCGGGTCGAAGACCACATCATCGCCCTGATTCAGGCCGCCCTTGTCGAGCGAATAAGTAATCTTTCCCGTGATGTTCACACCAGCAGCATCCTTCGACTGTCCACTGACAGCAACATCAGAGATACAAATCCAGCGACCATTGTCCACCTGTCCTGACCAGGGATAGACGCGGATAAGCAGTTGTTCACCCTCTTCCACCTTGACGACGTCCTCAGAAGAAATCTCGTTCCAGGTGCCAGTCAGCACTGCCGACGAGAAGATAGTCTTACGTGTAACGAAGCCATCGGTAGAATAATAGACGTGACATTGCAGTGCGCCGCCACCCTGCGCCTTAATCTTCATGGCAATGCTGTTAATATCGAGTTTCTTCCCCTCTGGTGCAGTAACAGCAAACTGCACATACTGGTTAGGCGAGTCGTCGATACCGGCAGAAGGCCACGCACCTGTAGAACCCGTAGGAGCTATCAAGGCACCATAGCCATTGACATAGCCATAAGTCTCAAGGCCTTCATATTTTGCATCAGCGGCAGTGGCATTACCTGTGACGGTGGCCAGAGCCTTGTCAGTATTGTTCATGGTCCAGTTGACAGTGAAAGGATCGCCACCACCCAGTTCAATAACCTTGATGGTAACGGGTACGCTGATGCTCTTGTCACCCTGTGTAGCGGTCACCGTTCCATTATACTGACCTACGGCTGTCAGATTCACCTTGGCATAAAAGGTCTTGATAAGCGAACCATTCTGGTAGTCGATAGTCAGTGCATTGCTCCAGTTCTGCTTGTCAGTGGACAGCACGATACCCTCAGTGGCAGTAACTGTAATGGTGCCACTGGCAGGCTCCAGTCCCAGACCGCTGAGTGTCAGTTCCTTCATAGCCGTCTTGCCCAGATAGCCCTCGCCCAGGTCAACGGTAGAAGGGGTGATAGACAAGTCGGTAGGAATCTCGATATTGTCAGCCAGGATGCCCTGCTGCTTCAGCAGTTGTGCACAGAGGCGTGCAGCCGTCAAGGCACCTGTCAAGTTATAGTGGGTATTGTCTTTCTCTGCGCCTTTATCAAAGAGGGCAGCATAGCACTTGTCGTAGGTACCATAACTCTCATAGAGGTCTTTGGTAGCTGTCGTCATATCGATGAAAGCAATATTCTCTTCCGTAGCCAACTGCTTCATCTGGTAGCCGTAGTCGTAGGTATGGTTGTCCTCAGCGATACTCAGACCCGTCTTCAGCACACCGTCAACAATGGCGTCGTACTTGCTGCCTAAGTCGTGGCGACCAGGGCGCGTAATCTTATTATCATTACCAAAGTAGCAACGACAGACAGCCGACACGAGGATAGGCGTAGCACCCTTCTCCTTCACAGCGTCGATAATCTGCTTCAGACACTGCTTATAGGTTGTCGAGGGGGTAGTGCCTCGTCCGTCGCTCTTCACGGCAGCAGCATTGGTGGCATCACCCTTGGCAGTATAGTAAGCCTGCAACTCCAGGTTATCCACACCATTGTACTTGCCGTCATTGTGGGCAAACTGGATGAGGACATAGTCGCCAGCCTCCACATTGTTCTTGGCGTTCTGCCAGAGTTCATTGAAACCACCACGGGAGTCGCGTCCTCCCTTGGCATAGTTCACTGACGTCCACCCATTGCTGAGGAAGTTACCGAAATACATTCCCCAACCACGCGTATTGGTGGCCGACTCATCATACGGTGCCATCGTGGAGTCACCCAGCGTGTGCACCTTCTTTGCTGCATCCGTGCTACCGACGGTGATAAGCATCGTCAGCAGGAGCAGCATCATTCTAAAGAGTTTGTTTTGCATTGTTTGTTTTGTTTGTAGTTTTTAAGTGATTGTAGTTTTGAAACCTGCTGCAAAGGTACAACGATTACCCGTTGAAATGGGGGTATTTTTGCACCAAAGGGGATAAAAAATGCGTCAAAGTAACTTTTTGACGCATTATTCAACCTTCTCCACTATCTTTTTTCCCTAAACTCCGAAGGCGACTGTCCTTTGCTTTGTTTGAAACTCCGACTGAAGTATTTCGGGTCAGTAAAACCACAGGCGTAGGCTATCTCAGAGACTGTCTTGTCGGTATGTTTCAGCAGTTGACAGGCATGCTTGATGCGGGCCTCGCTCATCAGTTCCTGTGGTGTGATACCCATAGCCTGTTTCAGTTTACGCTGCAGACCACTGCGACTGACGGCGGCAGCAGCAGCCATATCTCCCACATTGGCATCGTTATTCGACAGATTCTCCTCGACAAACTGCATGACGCGCCTTATCATCGGATCCAGTTCTTTCTCCTCAGCAATGGTTTCTTCCTCATTTCCTCTTTCTTTTTCCTTCTCACTTCTTGCATCAATCAGTGCCAGATACTTCTCCAACGTCTCACGGTGCTGACGTCGGATACGACGAATATATAATAAGGTATAGAGAATAGCTGCTACAGCCCCGATAATTAGTAGGAGAATGAGTAGCTGGCCATACCATGCTTCCCAGAAGGTGGGCTTGACGATAATAGTCAGTTGGCGCACGTTATCTTGCCACTCGCCATCGCTGTTGGTGGTGCGCACCTCCAGCAGATAGTTGCCGGGCTTCAGATCGAGGAGCGTAGCAGAGCGGTCGTGACCGATATAATGCCACTGTTCATTGGGCAACAGGCGGAAGGCGTAGCTGATGTGGTCGGCAGCACTATAGTCGAGGGCGGCAAAACGTACCGTGATGCTACGCTCACCAGGCAGCAGCGTCAACGTATCCTGCCGGGTAATATCCCAACGTTTGCTACCCCCTTGTACGGAGAGAGCTGTCAGCACCACCTCAGGTGCAGGACTTTCGACCTGGAGTTGGCGCATCGATGTAATAATGGCACCGTCCATCAGTCCTATCAGCCACCGCTCACCACTGAGCAGTAGCGGATGGGCCTCGCTGAAACGATAGTCGGCATGGAAGTAGCGAGCATCAAGCACACGGGTATGATACGCTGAATCTATTAACGTCAGCAGATGACTGCCAATGGCCATCACTCCCCCATCGTCAAGGGTCGCCATCGACTGTACAATATCATTATGCTGTACATGTAAGCTGTCGTTGAAATGGCGGAAAATGAGTTGTTCTGCCAATAAATCGCTACTTTCTATCAGGTTCACGCCCCCACTCTCGGTACTGACATAATAGCGTCCCTGCCGGTCACGCACCACATCCATCGTGGCACTACTGCTCAGGCTGGTGGCACGCTCCGTCTCACGATGGTGCAGACGGAATAGCATCTTGTCGGCCTGGCGTTCCATAGGAGCCACCAGCAGACCGCTGCCTGTTGCAGCCATCCACAAATTGTCAGTGAACGACAGGTAGCGTACCCGCGGGCATTGCTCCTTAGGGTAGTTCTTAGGCACCTTGAAATGGGGAACCTCAGCATTAGTATCATCGCTATAGCAGACGCCCCCACCCAGCATAGCCACCCACAGACGGCCAAAACGGTCTGCCGTAATATGATAGACATCTTGGTATGAAATATCGGTGAAATGGGCTATTTCGTACTGTTCCCCACCCTTGCTGCGCAGTCGGAAGAGTCCTCCCTTCTTGGTACCCAGCCACAGCGTACCGTCAGGAGTTTCGTACATGCAATAGACAGGGGCAAAGAAACTGGTATGCTGCTGGTGCAGGCGACCGTCAGTACCGAGGAAACCTATCAAACGGTCCATGGCTGCATCATAGAGGCGAATGGCAGCATCGCCTTTCGTCGTCACCCAATAGCGTCCCTGACGGTCGGCAAACAGGCATTTCACCTCGTCACTGGGGGTGATATCGACACGACGGGAACGGTTGACATCAGTAATAAAATGGTAGATGGCACTATTGTCTTGTGCCCAGAGGTTGCCATCACGGTCAGCCATAACAAAGGTCAACGAATGGAAAGGCATTGTCAGCGGATAGTGTGTCGGCTGGCTCTCGCCCTGTTGCTGATAGGTCAGCGTACCGTCCGCACTCAGCGTCCACTGTGTCTGGTAGCGGTCCTTCCAAGAGTAGCCCGTGCGGTTTAGCAACGAACGGCTCTTCCTGAACTTCATCAGTTCCTTGTCAGTATAGTGGTGGGCGCTGGAATCTATGTCACAGAAACGATAGCTGTGCAAATCGAAGTAATAGTCACCATCGTCCGTGGCGCATAGTATCTTTTCACCAGGCAGCAGACAGATGTTACGGATACGGTCTGTCAGCATGTGAGAGCCGTCGCCAGCCTTCGGCTTGAAGGTTTGAAACTCATAACTGTCATAGCGGCACAGTCCGTTCCACGTAGCAAACCACATAAAGCCCTGATCGTCCTGCAGCAACTGTACGACATGGCTCGACGGCACGCCATCGCTCTCGTCGTACCGCACCACCCTACATAACGGCTGTGCCATCACAGCCTGTGTCAGCAGCCCTATTGCCAATATCAAAAACAGCCTTTTTCTCATTGTCAGGTGCAAATATACGCATTTTGCTGCAATTCTCCACGTTGCAAGTAACATTTTCTTTGTATTTTGTCTGTTTGAGAGTTTCAGTGATGGCGGTCATCGCCATTCTGTACCTTCAGGTCAGAGAAATGAAAATAAATATAAATATATTTTGCATTTCGCTCGGTTTGCACTATCTTTGCAGTCAGATACACCAAATAAATTATTGCTTATGTTTAGAAAACTTTTCGTGGCGCTGCTCTGCCTGACAGGTATGACTGCCGCCAATGCACAGGAAGAAGTCCAGTGCCCGATGATTGAACTAGAAGAAGGTCTCGGCTTTGACGCCATCACCGAAGTGAGCGAAGACATCTTCGGAGTCAGGGACAATGACTACAAGTGGCAGTTCTACGGCGTAACGAGCAAGCCGGTATCGCTCAAGAAATGGAAATTCCCACGCAACGACACTCCGCTCTTCAACGGTGGTGTGTTGCCCGTACAAGACGACAATGACCGCTGGTATCTCCTTCGTAGCACCGGCACCACAACGCCGCTGCCCGCCAGCTATTCCGTTGTCTCTACCTTCAAAGACGGACTGGCCATGGTGAAAGACAATGAATGGCAATTGTTCTATATTGACACTACAGGCAAGAAGGTCTTTCCACATCTGAAACCTCAGGAAGTCATGAAACCCGATGTTGCTCCGCTGCGTAGCGACCGCCGTCTGTACCTCGATAAGGAAACCTACCGCTACGGCTATATTGACAGCAAGGGAAAGATAGTCATCAAGCCCCAGTATGAAGAGGCGCACGACTTCACCGACGGATTTGCCCTTGTCAACAAGCAGCGCTATCCCGCCTCGTGGCAGGTCATCGACGTTACCGGCAGGGTTATTTCTACCATCCCTGAGGAAATGGAGATCAAGGGCGACTTCGTAGGAGGCCATGCTGTGGCTTATGTCAATGGCAAACACTGCATCGTCGATACCAAGTTGAACATCGTAGCTACCGTCCGCCAGTTTGCGACCGGTTTCTACCGCGACGGAGGCACTGCGACCACGGCAATAGGTCTCATCGACGACCCCGAACATCCCGTACTCATTAACATCAGGGGCGAAAAGGTGTCTGAAGCCTTTATCACCTATAAACGTGAAAGAGGCACATCCAAGCCCGACGTCGTCTTCTGCCATCCCCATTCTCTCGACCAGTGGGAGGACACAGGCTATAGCATCATCGGATACTCAGGCAATGACAAGGGTGCCATTCTCCATTACACAGGCATCGTGGGGAGATTTGACTTCCTCCATGTCCAGCCCATCAGCATGCAGCGCAGCAGCTACGGTACTGCCCTTTGGTTCGACGTTACCACGAAGCAGCACCAGCTCGACAGCAGCGACTATCATGTGCGCAAATCGAAAAACATGCTCATCACCAGCAACATCGGCCAGGCTATCTGGCTAAAGACCAAAGGGCAATAGGAACCGACCCGTGATCTATTGGCAGCGTAAAGGGCACCCTCCTCGACTGGTATGTCAATGCCTCCCTTGGCGTCCGGTTCTAAAGCCAATGAACGTTAAATAAAGCAAATAAATAGTAGATTTCCCCTTTTTATTAATTATGATTTATAGAAAAATGACTACTTTTGTAAACCAAACTTTATAAAAAGCGAGGAATCTTATAAACAAAAGTTTAAACGATGAGCATCAGTAAGGACATCATCAAACAATGTTTGATGAACAAACAGAGAGAGATAGACGAAGCGGAAATCATCAACCGCCCCATCGAATTCGAACCCAATGGCAACTATGTCATTGTAGGAGTGCGCCATGCAGGCAAGTCATACATGCTCTATCAGCGTGTACGCCAACTCCAGGCAGAAGGAAAAGGCTGGGATGAAATTCTCTTTATAGATTTTGAGGACGAGCGTCTGGCAGAATTTCAGACAGAAGACTTCAACAGTCTGTTGGAAGCCCATCTGGAGCTATATGGCAAGAAACCAGTAGTTTTTCTCGACGAGGTGCAAAATATCCCATATTGGGACAAGTTCGTGCGTCGCCTGGCCGATGCCAAATACCGTGTCTATGTCACAGGAAGTAATGCCAAGATGCTCAGCAAGGATGTGGCCACTACCCTTGGCGGA